>JBJTYE010000001.1:0-3176 GCA_046082625.1 Actinomycetota bacterium
CTGCGACTGGCCGTGCCGAGTGGCACGGTGCGCGACAAGATCATGTCGCGTTATCTCCCCATCGTCCTCGACGCTCTGGCCGAGATCGGTGCAGCCTCGAAAAGTTTGGTCGTGGAAGTCGTCGCACCCGAGGCCGGATCGGAGGATCCGGCCGAGCAACTCGTGCTGGTCGGAACGGCGTCACCAACCGCGCCATCGCCCACCGATTCGAATCGACGCACCACCAAGCGGACCGATGCACAGCCGGGCGAGGACTTGGCAGAACGCGCCGGATTGAATCCTCGCTACACGTTCGAGACGTTCGTGCGCGGTGCCTCCAACAGCTTCGCTTTGGCCGCCGCGCAGCGAGTCGCAGAAACGCCGGCCCGCTCCTACAACCCCCTGTTCGTCTACGGATCCGCCGGACTGGGAAAGACCCATCTCCTGCACGCCATTGGGCACTTCGTCCTCCAGAATTACAGCCACTACCAGGTGCGATACATCTCCACGGAAACCTTCCTCAACGAATATGTGGACGGCATCCGCAACAACTCTATCGCCAATTTCAAACGTCGGTATCGCGACATCGACGTGCTCCTGATCGACGACATCCAGTTCATGGAAGGAAAGGAGGGACTCCAAGAAGAGTTCTTCCACACCTTCAATTCCTTGCACGGCGCGAACAAGCAGATCGTCATCTCCTCCGACCGCGTTCCCGATGCCATTCCCCATCTCGAGGATCGACTCATCGGTCGCTTCCGCTGGGGTCTCATCACCGACGTTCAACCCCCGGATCTCGAGACCCGCCTGGCCATCTTGCGCAACAAGGCCGAACGGGAAGGCACGGTGGTCCCGGCCGAGGTCCTCGAATACATCGCCTCGCGGGTGACGAGCAACATCCGCGAGCTCGAAGGGGCCCTGATCCGGGTCAGCGCCTACGCCAGTCTGAACAGGGTCGACATGACCGTGGCCCAGGCCGAGCGGCTCCTCGAGGACCTGCTCCCGAGTGCGGTGCCCAAGCACCGCACCGACGAGGAATTGCTCTCGGAAATCGCTCGCCTGGTGGGCCACAGCGTGGAGGCCCTCCGGGGAAAGAGTCGACAGCGGCCCTTGGTCGCCGCCCGTCAGGAAGCTATGTACGTCTTCCGCGAATTGACCGATCTGTCCTATCCGGCCATCGCCCGGTTGTTCGGAGGCCGGGACCACACCACGGTCATTCATGCCGTGGAGAAGATCACTCGCCTGATGCAGGAACGTTCCCAGACCTACGACCAGGTCACCATGCTGGTGCGCACATTGAAGACGAGTTGAGAATGGTTCCTGGCATGACGACTTTCGAGAACACGACTTTCAACACCACGACTTTCAACATCATGGGGACGCCAGGTGTGCACAACGGTCCGGTCGCTGTGCACGACGCCGTGTTGTCCACCGACCGGGCCGTGACCCGGCCGCGACGTGTGGACGGCTGTGTACATCGCGGCGCGACCGGAAACAGGGCAGACGCAGGGGCGATGTCGGTTCGTCCACAATCCACAGCTCTTATTACTACTTCTATCTTGAATCATCATCCGACGATGTCGATAACCCGGATCCGTACTTCTGGGTGCCGGGCGAACAAAAGGGGAACAGCGTGAAGTTTCGTTGTGAACGAGATGTCTTGGCCGACGCCTTCGGCGCTGCCAGCCGAGCGTCGACGGGTCGAGCCACCAACCCGACCTTGTCGTGTCTGCGCTTGGTGTTGGCGGGAGAGTCGTTGCGCGTCACCGGAACCGATGGGGATCTGACCATCGACGTGACCGTCTCGGTCACCGGGTACCAGGACGGCGTGGTGCTGGTCCCGGCCAAATTGGCCAGTGACGTGGTGCGGTCGCTCCCGTCGGGAGCGGTCGGTTTCGAATCCGGGGACGACAAGGTGGAGATCTCGGCAGGCCGGGTGAACTTCTCGGTGCCCATCGGTGCCGAGGGAGATTTTCCGAAGTGGACCGGCACGGTCGGAGAGGGCCGGTCCATGCCAGCCAAGGATCTGGCTGACGCGCTCAAGCAGGTCGTGCGGGCCGCGTCCACCGATGACGCTCGCGGTGTGTACACCGGGGTCCTGATGACCGGCGTCGACGGCAAACTTCGGCTGGTCGCCACGGACTCCTACCGTATGGCGATCAGGGACATTTCGACGTCGGTGATCGCCGACGATGCCAAGGTCGTGGTTCCGGCGCGGGCTCTGGCCGAACTGCTGCGTCTACTGGGCGCGGCCGAGAGGGTGTCGGTCAATCTCACCGAGAACGATGCCACTTTCGAGGTCGGCTCCATTCGCCTGGTCACCCGCCTCCTCACCGGCGTCTTCGCCGATTACCAACGACTCATCCCCACTGCGCAACCCAACACGCTCACCGTGTCCAAGGAATTGATGCTGGAGGCCATCCGCCGGGTGAAGTTGGTGGCCCGCGATCCCATCGGCACGCCTCTGCGATTGCACGTGGACGGCAACGTCGTGACGTTGCGCATGGTGACTCCCGACAACGGGGAGGCGATGGAACAGATCGACGCGGTGGCACAAGGCAACGAGATCGAGATTCGGTTCAACAACGAGTTGTTGGCCTCCGGTCTCGATGCGGCCGGAACCGACGACGTGACCATCCAGACGAGCGAGCCGGGCAAGTTGGCCATGATCCGAGGAGTCGGCCAAGAGGACTTCACGTACTTGCTGATGCCGCTCAAGTCGTAATGTTCGTCGAGCGTCTGGAGCTCGCCGATTTCCGGAACTACCGCGAGGCGATCTTCGATCTGACCCCGGGCGTCACGGCGATCGTCGGACAGAACGCTCAAGGAAAGACCAACGTCGCCGAAGCCCTGGGGTTCATGGCCACCCTCGACAGTTTCCGCCGGGTGCCGACGGTGGCCATGGTGCGCGAAGGCGCCGAGGCCGCCATCATTCGCTCCGTCGTTCGTCACGACGATGGGCGAGAGGTGCTGGTCGAGATCCAGATCCCGCGACAGGGTCGAACATCGGTCCTGATCAACAAGCAGCGTCTGGCCCGCACCCGAGATCTGCTCGGAGTGCTGCGGGTGACGGTCTTCTCACCCGACGACCTGGAACTGGTGAAGGGATCGCCGGCGGAACGACGCCAGTTCCTGGACGACACGTTGGTGGGTCTGGCCGTGAAGAACGATGCCCTGCGCCTGGAGGTGGATCGCAT
>JBJTYE010000002.1:0-3772 GCA_046082625.1 Actinomycetota bacterium
GCGGTCTGGGTTCTCACCCCGACGGAACACACATCGGACACCACGTTTTCCGGTGTGGCCGAAATCGTCAGTTCGCTCGGAGCCGAGATCGTGGCTCTCGATCCCAGCCGTCACGACGATCTGGTGGCCATCGTGAGTCACGTGCCCCATCTCACGGCTGCCACTTTGATGAACGTGGCCGATTCGCGCGCCACCGAACATACGGCCTTGCTCAGGTTGGCGGCCGGTGGTTTCCGTGACATGACCCGGATCGCATCCGGGCATCCGGCCATTTGGCTGGACATCTGCGAGGAGAACCGCTCCGCCATCCTCGGTGGTCTCGATGCATTGATCGACGGTCTCCGAGCCATGCGCACCGCCGTCGACGAGGGTGATCGCACCGCTGTCCAGACGCGACTGGTGGCGGCTCGGGAGGCGCGTTCACATCTCCCGAGCCGGATTCGTTCCATCGCCGATCTGGCCGAGGTTCGTATTCCCATCCTCGACCGACCTGGTTCAGCGGCTGAAGTGTTCACGTTGGCCGCCGAACTTGGCGTGAACATTCCCAACTTCGAAGTCGTCCACTCAGCCGAGGGCGATCGCGGTATCGCTGTGGTCCTGGTCGACGTCGGCGATGTCGAACTCTTTCGCGGCGGTCTCTTGGCCCGCGGGTATCGACCCTCGATCCACCGGTTGGATTGATCGTGGCCGACGTGCTGCCGACTGCCAGCGGACCGGTGTTCGGCACCATCGCCGTGCCAGGTTCCAAGAGCATCGTGAACCGGGCCTTGATCTGCGCTGCGCTCGCCGATGGCACAAGTCGCATCGCACCGACGGCTCCCGGTCGGGACACCGAAGCCATGGTCGAATGCCTGTCGGCCCTCGGAGTACCGGTGCACCTCGAGTGCCGGACCCTCGGCGTCCGTGGATGTGCCGGTCAGGTGCGCGGTGGTCCGACCGTGTCGGCCCGCCTGGCTGGTACCACGTCGCGTTTCATCACGGCCATGGCCGCTCTCGGGAGCGAAGCCACCACCGTGACCGGTGACGACGCTCTGCGTCGTCGTCCCATCGGTCCCCTGGTGCAGGCCCTGCGTTCTCTCGGCGCCAGCGTTGAATCTCTGCGCCCGGACGCGGAGCTGCCGATCGCGGTGAGGCGCGGCGAGCTTGGCGGCGGAACCGTCGACATGCGGGGCGACGTCAGCAGTCAGTTCTTGTCGGCATTGATGATGATCGGGCCCCTTTTGGATGGAGGACTCACCATTGCCGTCACCGGTCGACCGGTGTCCGTGCCGTATCTCCACATCACCGCTTCCGTGATGCGCGCCTTCGGTATCGAGGACGTGTCGGTTGAGCCATCGAGGATCCAGGTTCGGAGCGGTCGATATCGAGCCACCGACTACATCGTCGAACCGGACGCCAGTTCGGCCTCCTACCCCTTGGCGGCCGCGGCGATCTGCGGGGGAGAGGTTCACGTCCCGGGTCTCGGACCGAGCAGTGTCCAAGGCGATATCGGATTCTTCGACGTTCTCGAAGCCATGGGATGCCAGGTGCGGAGCGATGAGAGCGGGACGACCGTCCGGGGGACGGGACGTCTGCACGGTGTCGCCATCGATTTGCAGGACATGTCCGATCTGGTCCCGACGGTGGCCGCCCTAGCGGTCTTCGCCGACTCTCCGACCACCATCACCGGCGTGGGCTTCATCCGACACAAGGAGAGCGACCGCATCGGCGATCTCGCCTCCGGATTGCGGGATCTGGGATGTGCAGCGGAGGAAACCGCGGACGGGCTCCGGATCGAACCCACCGACTCCTGGCGCGGCCGGAGCATGGCCACTCATCACGATCATAGATTGGCCATGGCCTGGTCCTTGATCGCTCTCCGGGTGGCCGGCATGAGCGTCGACGATCCGGACGTGGTCGCCAAGAGTTGGCCCGAGTGGTGGTCGGTGCGTGACGAACTGGTCGCCTCGAGCCGACCCGGACAGGGTTAGTGTCCTAGACGCCATGAACCATCTGGATGACGACGCTGTGCCGGTGGTGGCGGCCTTCGATGTCGACAACACGCTCACTCGACGTGATTGCGTAGTTCCCTTCCTGATCCGCACCTCGACCTGGCGGGTGGCGCCTCGGCTCCTGCAGCAGTCGATCCGACTCGGTCGAGCGCTGCTTCGTCGGGACCGGGACCGGGTGAAGGAACTGGCGGTTCGAGTTGTCCTGGCCGGTCAGGAACGGGAGCGCCTCGACGAGGTCGGATCCCGGTTCGCCACCAAGGTGCACGAGCACTGGCTTCGCCCCGACACCCTGGCCCGGCTCGGATGGCATCAACGGAACGGGCATCGGGTCGTACTGGTATCGGCCTCGTTCTCCACCTATTTGACTCATCTCGGCACGCACCTCGGTTGTGCCGGCGTCCTCGGAAGCGAATTGGAGTTCGACCGAGACGGACGTTGTACCGGGCGTCTGATCGAGGGCAATTGCCGTGGGCCGGAAAAGGAGAGGAGACTTCGCCGTTGGATGGAAGAGTCGGGACTGAGCGGGGCTCGCGTCTTCGCCTACGGGGACTCTGCTGGTGACGACGACCTTCTGGCCATGTCCGATTGGTCGGAACGGGTCGGACGAGGCGTCGTCTCCGAACGACCCGCCGAAGGGGTGATGTATTCGTGAGCACGGCACTGCTGCGAGCCTGCCGTCCGAAACAATGGACCAAGAACGTCTTGGTCTTCGCCGCTCCCGGAGCTGCAGGCGTTCTGGACAACGGCCAGTCGATGGTCCAAGTGGTCGGAGCCTTCGTCGCACTGTCGTTGACCGCCAGTGGGACGTATCTCTGGAACGACGTCCTCGATGTGGAGGCGGATCGGCGCCATCCCACCAAGAGCAGTCGGCCCATCGCCGCTGGAGAAGTCTCGATCGGTTTGGCGAGAGCGCTCGGCACCGTTCTCCTGGTGGCCGGGGTGGCGCTCGCTTTCGTTCCGGATTGGCGATGCGGAATCGCGGCGTCCGTGTATGCGGTCCTGACCCTCGGGTATTCCACCTTCTTCAAGCACCAAGCGGTTCTGGATCTCATGGCCATCGCCAGTGGCTTCGTGCTGCGTGCCATCGCCGGAGCCGAAGCGGCCGGAGTCGAGATGAGCAACTGGTTCCTCTTGTGCGTCAGTTTCGGAGCCCTCTTCATCGTGACCGGGAAGCGATACGCCGAGATGCGCGAAATGGGCACCGGCAACAGTGTCACTCGGTCCACCTTGTCCGTGTACACGCCGGACTTCCTGCGCACGGTGCTCTCGGTGAACTTGACGGCGACGGCCGTGAGCTATTGCTTGTGGGCCTTCGACACCAAGGAGCTATCAGGTTCGTCCTGGCCGTTCTACGAGTTGTCCATCGTGCCGATGCTGGCGGCGTTGTTCCGCTATCTCCTGGCCCTGGATCTGGGTCGCGGCTCGGCCCCCGAGGAGATCTTCCTGGCCGACCGCACCCTGCAGGCCATGGGCCTGATCTGGGCCGTGATCTTCGGGCTGGGTGTCTACATCGCCTGAGTTCCGAAGCCAGAGCTTGCGTCTAGCATGTGAGAGCCCATGAAGCCGGACGTGCGTTCCTCGAATCTCTCCGGTTGGGGGCTCGCCACCCGCAGTCGGGCCACCGTCGTGACGGGTCCATCCTCTCGGGCAGCGGCGTCCATCGCCCAGGCCGGCGCACGGGGGGTGATCGCCCGTGGGCTCGGGCGTTCCTATGGCGATGCGGCCCAGAACGCCGGCGGTACCGCCTTCGTCCTCGAGAGTTCGCTCGCCGATGTCGAGAT
>JBJTYE010000003.1:0-4099 GCA_046082625.1 Actinomycetota bacterium
CCAATCGGACCCCACGGCGGCGCGCCGGCCTTCGACTCCGAAATAGTGCGCGGCCTTGTCGAAGGCCGCGTGGGCCGAGATCGGCAACACCATGTTCGGAGCGGCCACACCCCGTTCCCGTCGTCCGCGTTCACGAGCGGCCTTCACCGCCATCAGGATGCTCTCGGTCCCACCACTGGTCATGAATCCGGCCGCCGAGGACGGGGCGTGGACCCAGTCCCGCACCACGGCCACCACATCGTTCTGCATGGTGCGCAGACTGGGGAAGGCATCGGTGTTCAACCCGTTGGCCGAGGAGAAGGTGGCGTAGGCCCGATCGGCCACCGCCCGCACCTCCGGACCGGCGTAGTAGGCCAGGGAGAAGACCCGGCCTTCGGTCCAGCGCACGTCTCCGGCAGCCAGTTCTCGCAGGGCGGTGTCGATGCGATCAGTCGACCAGGCGGGACCGAGAGTCATGAGTGGACTCCGTGGCGCACGAGTCGAGACTAGACGGCCACGTCGGATCGTCGGCGACTGACTACGGTGGAAACGTGACCCCTGCGACCGAATCCGGATCCGGAGCGCGCTTCGGATCGGGTGCCTCACTGGTGTCGGTGGAGGAGATGAACGCCTTCATCGGCGGCGAATTCGGAGGGAACACCAACGCCTGCGAGGAGATGGCCTTCGGGATGGCCGTCGCCGTGATGTATCCGAGCGCGGCCTCGCTGCGACCCGGCAAGATCATCAGCGGACCCACGGTCTTCGGCATCTGCGATGCGGCGCTGTTCTACGCCGCCCTGTCGGCCACCGGTATGGAGCCCATGACCCTCACCAGTGAGATGTCCATCCGGTTCCTGCGCCCGGCCAGGGGAGAGGTCATCAGGGCTCGCGCCGTGCTGAACAGTCTCGGGTCACGGTCCATCGTCGGATCGGTGGTGGCTTGGACCGAGAACGAAGCGACACCGGTGGCCGTGGCCCAGGGGACCTACGCCCGACCGCGTCGTCCGGCGGGGGACCCGAGTACTGTCGCCTGATGTCCGACGCCAGCAAACCCTCCGTCACCATCCCCGCCGGGGATCCGCCCTCCGAATTGGTCATCGAGGATCTGGTGGTCGGTACCGGGGCCGAAGCCGTGGCCGGATCCCGGCCGCTGATGCACTACGTGGGAGTCGCCTGGAGCACCGGGCGCGAATTCGACGCCTCCTGGGACCGCCGAGAGACCTTCGACTTCCACCTCGGAGCGGGGGAGGTCATCAGGGGCTGGGACCTCGGCGTGGCCGGGATGAAGGTCGGCGGCCGTCGACGGCTCACCATTCCCCCGGATCTCGGCTACGGACGCAACGGTGCCGGCGGAGTCATCAAGGGCAACGAGACCCTGGTGTTCATCGTCGATCTCGTCGACGTGTGGTGATCACATCGCTCGATAGGGGCGACCCGAATTCTCTCGCCTGGGGCCTTCCGGTCGTAAGTGTCATAACGATGATTATCGGCGCAAGCGGGACGACCAAGTCACCGTAGGAACTGATCGGTACCCGTCCGATCAGGGACTGGATGCCGGATCGAGGGTGCGATCGCACAGTGGCCGAGCGGCGTCGAGTAACCACTGCAGGGCTTCTTGCAGGCTCTTCACCGTCGGTCGTCCGGCGGACAACTCCAGATCGGTATCAGCCACCGCGCAGGCCAGGACGTAGAGATCGTCGTACAACGCCTCCAGTTGCCGGCGGGTCACCACCAGTTCGTTCTCACTGATCTTCAGCTCTCGAGCGCGTTGCCGTCCGACCCAGTCCCATTGTCGACAGGCCTGGTTGCAGAACTCCCGCGGCCGTCCCGGACCGGGGCGCGCCGGCACCACGCGCCGGCACCACCGGCAACGCGCTTCTCCGTCGTGTCCTCCGCTCGCAGCCAATTTCGTCATGACGTAATTATGGGTGAGATGGGAGTGCCTGGCGCGGATGATCACCGGCAGACTCCAGTCATGTCCGTCGTTCCGCTGGCTCCTCCCGAGCGCTTCTTCGCCAGTGACAACAACGCCGGCGTTCATCCGGCGGTGATGGAGGCGTTGCAGGCCGCCAACAGGGGTCACGCCGTGGCCTACGGGGACGATCCGTGGACGGCGCGCCTGGAGACGATGGTCGACGATCTGTTCGGGCGTCGAACTCGCACGCTCCTGGTCTGGAATGGAACCGGTGCCAACGTGCTGGCTCTCTCGACGGTGCTGCGTCCGGCCGGTGCTGTGGTGTGCAGCGACGTGGCTCATATCAATGTCGACGAGACCGGGGCTCCCGAGAAGTTCCTCGGCGCCAAATTGATCGACCTGCCGTCCTCCGATGGTCGGATCACACCGGACCAGGTACGGGCCACGGCCGCGGATCTCGGTGTCGTGCATCACGTGCAACCGTGCGTGCTCTCCATCACGCAGAGCACCGAGTGGGGGACTCTGTACTCCCCCGACCAGATCGGCGCCCTGTGCGAGGCCGCGCACGCCGTGGGGATGAAGGTGCATCTGGACGGGGCGCGTATCGCCAATGCCACCGTGGCCCTCGGCGGCGGCATCGAGACTCTGCGCTCCTTCACGGTGGACGCCGGGGTTGACATGGTCTCCTTCGGCGGCACCAAGAACGGGATGATGTACGGCGAAGCGGTGATCTATCTGGATCCGGATCTCGCCCCGGCAGCGGCCTACGTCCGCAAACAACTCACCCAACTGCCCTCCAAGGTGCGTTACATCGCCGCGCAGTTCGAGGCGCTGCTCACCGACGAGCTCTGGTTGCGCAATGCCGCCCATGCCAATGCCATGGCCGAGCGGCTTCATGCCGCCGTCTCCCCCCTGGTGAGTGTCGCTCCTCCGGTCGTGAACAGCCTGTTCCCGGTCCTCCCCCGGTCAGTGGCCGAGGTTCTCCGAGCCTGGTCGTTCTTCTACGACTGGGATGCCGGACGCCAACAGGTGCGGTGGATGACGGCCTGGGACACCACCGATGCCGACATCGACGTCTTCGTCGCCGGCCTGCAGCACGCCCTGACAATTGCCTGTTGACGGTCGATTCCTCCGGTCCTATGGTGGTCCGACCGGGCCGGCGAGGTTCCGGAATCAGTGGACATTGCTGTTCTGACCGGGGGGTCTCATGTCAGCAGTCGAAAGCATTTCCCATCGCTACCAGTCCGATGATCGGTGGATGGACAAAGGGGCCTGTCGGGGGATGACCCATCTGTTCTTCCCCTTGACCGCCGAGCGGCCCCAGGCGCGGGAACGGCGCGAAGCCTTGGCCCGCAGCGTGTGCGCCCAGTGCCGGGTGCAGGCGGAGTGTCGCGAGTTCGCTCGGACCCATCATGAATACGGCTTGTGGGGCGGCGAGAGCGAGGACGAACGCCACGAGGCCGGCTATCGATTGATCGCCCCGATCGGAATTCGGGCCACCGCCAGCTGAGACCACCGTTCAGGGTGGTGATCCCGTCGATCATCATGGCGTGACGGGATCATGGCGTGACGGGATCATGTCGTGACGGAATCATGGCGTGACGGCGTCGCAGCGTGGGACACTTGGTCATGGACGAAGTGCTTCATCGCCAGGCCCTCTCCAAAGCCTGGGCGGCCTTCGGTGACGGGCGATCGATTCTGGACGTCCACGACACCAGTCCGCGGGTGTCGACCAACACCGTCTATCTGGTGCGACTCGACGACGGATCCTGCGTGTTCGGGAAGGTGTCGAATTACGGCTCCTACTTCTTGTTCGCAGAGGACCACGACCGGCTCTATCAGTGCACCAACTTGCTGCGCGGGACTCGATTCGAACAGTTCCTGGCTCCGGTCCTCGGTCGCGATGATCGTCCGTTCACCTGGTACGACGGCACGCTGTGGGTGGCCTTCTACGCCGAAGCGCCTCGGGCCGATGCCCTGCCACCACGGCTCGATACAGCGCAACGTCGGTGCCTGGCTCGCGAGATCGCTGAATTCCACCGCGCCTGTGACGACATCGCCGCTGACATTCCGGCCACCTCGAACAGTGTGAAGTCCGACGCCATTCATCTGCTCGACCTGCTCTCGTCCCCCTTCGCTCCGCGCAACTTCGAACTCCCACCCGAGGACGTGAGCGTCCTGTGGCGTCACACGCACGACTTCCTG
>JBJTYE010000004.1:0-15417 GCA_046082625.1 Actinomycetota bacterium
AACGACGGTAGTCAGTCGACTTCGCTCTTGCGTCGTCGTTGCATGAGCAACGACACGGCATCGGCTGCGCTCCGACCGTGATGGCACACCGCCACCACCTGTTCGGTGATGGGCATCTCGACGGCATAGCGTCGCGCCAGATCCAGGACCGCCGGAGAGCTCTTGACCCCTTCGGCCACCATGGTCATCGACCCCAGGATGGCTTCGATGGTTTCGCCTCGCCCGAGACGCCGTCCCACCATGTTGTTCCGGCTCTGCTCCGACGAGCAGGTGGCGATGAGGTCCCCCATTCCGGCCAGTCCGGGGAAGGTGAAACCGTCGCTGCCCATGGCCATACCGAGGCGGGTCATCTCCGCGAGTCCGCGGGTGATCAGCGTGGCCCGGGTGTTGTCGCCGAAACCCATCCCGGCCGCCATACCCGAGGCGATGGCGATCACGTTCTTGACCACGCCGGCGACCTCGCAGCCCACCACGTCGGGATTGGTGTAGACACGCAACGTCGGCCCGGTGAAGATGCGCTGCAACTCCACGGCGATCACAGCATCGGCGATCGCCACCACGGCCGCAGCCGGCTGACCCTCCATGATCTCCCGGGCCAGATTGGGGCCGGTCAGCACCGCCACCGGATGTCCGGGAATCTCGTCCGCGATCACCTCGCTCATGCGCTTGAGCGAACTGCGCTCCAGTCCCTTGGCCAGACTGACCACGGGCACCCAGGGACGGATGAACTCCGCCACCTGGGACGCCACGTCGCGAAAACCGTGCGATGGCACTCCCATCACCACCACGTCGGCCGGACCGACCGCCGAGGCCAGATCCCCGGTGATCTCGAGTCCGTCGGGCAATCGGTGGGAGCTCAAATACTCGGGATTGATCCGCTGCGTCGACATGGCGGCGGCCAATTCGGGCCGACGGGCCCACAACACGGTGCTGGTGTTGGCGGCCGCCAGACTGGCCACGGTCGTTCCCCAGGATCCAGCACCGATCACCGCAACCTTCATCGTTCCGTCCCCCCGTGATGCAGGTTCCCGGAGCGTACCCGGGCCGGACCCCACCCGGGCAGAGAGGGGTCCGCGTAGGATCGACAGCACTTCGACGAACATCGGAAAGCCGACTTCATGGACGACCCTCGACGCCAGACCGCGTTCCCGCCGATGCAGCGCCGAGTGGTCGTGCCGATTCGCTCCTTCGGGCGTGCGAAGAGTCGACTCGCATCCGTTCTCGATTCCGACCAACGCCACACCCTGGCCCGCATCTGCGCCGAGAGCGTGCTGATGCGGGCGGGTGTCGACCGTTCGGTGGTGGTCTGTGACGATCCGGAAGTGGCCCGGTGGGCCTCCGATCTGGGTGCCCACGTGATGCGGGTGGAGTCCTCCGGACTCAATCCCTCTCTCCAAGAGGCGATGCCCCGAATCATGGCCACCTGGAAGCCGTGCGAGGTAGTCGTGGTCCATGCCGATCTGGTGTTCCCCGATGCGTTGCAGGACCTCGACGTCCTCTTTCACGGAGTGGAACCGACGCGGGTCGTCGTCGTTCCCGACCGGCATCGCGACGGCACCAACGTTCTCGGCTTGGGATCAGCCGTCATGGAGAAATGGCGCTTCGCCTACGGGCCGGGATCCTTCGATGCTCACTGCGAACAGGCGCGAACACTCGGCGTCGATCTCCGGATCGTCGAACACCCGGACCTCTCCGTGGACCTCGACACCCCCGAGGACCTGGCGATCGATCGCGTCCGGGTCTTCGTCGACACTGCGATCACGGGAACCGACCAAAGGGCCGAACAGAGGAATTGACATGAGCAACGAACCCGGGCAACCGACCCCTGATCGCGACACCGAGATTCGAACCGTGGACCTGCCGACTCCACAGGTGGCTCTGGCCATCGGCGCCCATCCAGACGACATCGAATTCGGGTGCGGCGGCACACTGGCCAAATGGGCCCGATCCGGGTGCCTCGTCCACCACTTGGTGTTGACGGACGGTTCGAAGGGCACCTGGAATCCGGCAGCCGACACCGACGCCCTGATCGCCCTGCGCCGCGAGGAACAGCGAGAGGCGGCCCGTCGACTCGGCGCCCGGGGCGAGGTCATCTTCATGGACCAGATAGACGGCGAACTCGAGGAGAACCCGAACCTCCGGGACCGAATCGTCGCCGACATCCGCCGGCTTCGACCCGAGGTGATTCTGGGTCACGATCCCTGGAAGCGATACCGCTTGCATCCCGATCATCGACGAGCAGGCTTCTTGACCTGTGACGCCATCGTGGCGGCCCGGGACCCCCACTTCTCCAAACATCTCGGTGTGGCACATCACCGACCATCGCACCTGCTGCTGTGGGAGGCCGACGCTCCCGATCACGGCGAGGACATCAGTGCCACACTCGAGATCAAGATCGAGGCTCTGCTGGCCCACGAATCACAGTTCGAAAGCACCATGAAAGCCGTGGAGCCCGCCGAGCTGGGGCGTTTCGCCGACCGCATGCGCTCGCGTGTCGCCGAGAACGGACGTCGCTTCGGTCGGCCGGCTGGCGAGATCTTCAAGAAGATGTCCGATATCTGATCCCTGGATCCGGCCACGGTCACCTGGCCGGAAAATGCGATCGAGCGGGGGCGAACCCCCGCTCGATCAGTTCCAATCCCGTTTGACGTCGGGAGGAATGACTACTTCTTGGCTGCCTTCTTACGACGAGCCGGAGCCTTCTTGGCCGCTGCCTTCTTACGGGCGGGGGCCTTCTTAGCTGCTGCCTTCTTCTTGGCCGGAGCCTTCTTCTTTGCTGCCATGGGATGATCCCTTTCTTGTCTTTGCTTACTTGGATGGATTGAGAGTTGCCTTGAGCGTCGAGCTCGCAGTGAACTTCATTTGCAGTGACGCCGGTGACTGCATCGTTGCCCCAGTCTGCGGGTTCCGAACGGTCCGGGCGGCACGCTCGCGAGTAGCGAAGGAGCCGAATCCCGGCCACGCCACTTTCTCGCCTTTCTTTGTCGCACTGACGACATGATCGAAGAAGGCGCCGAGCGTCCGCTCGACTTCTGCTTTGCTCACATCAGCGCTCTTGGCCACTGCGTCAATCAACTCTGCCTTCGTCATTGTCTCAATTCCTCACTCAGTTCACGGGTGGAACCATGTACATTCGATTCGCCGGGGAATGGCATTACAAGCATTCATTTCGTTGCAGATGCAACAGGCTCCGGGGGCCTGAGACGGGGGTCACCGTTCGGAGCAGGATTCGGCTGACCGTCGGACCTCGAGTCGGTCTCGTGCGAGCCCGAAAGCATCGTCAGTGTGCCATGGAGACCGACCGCACCGGTGGATGGTGACGGGTCGCCGATGTTCACGAAAAGTTCGCCGAAAAATCCACCACCAGCCCGGCGATGTCGGCAACACTGCTCGGGGGGAAACGGAGATCTTCGATCAACGTGTCGTCCCGCGAACTCGTCGACATTCCCCACTGGCATCGCATCATCCCTGCTAGTGGGCCGAAAATCCAGAAGGGGGCGCAGTGACACAACTGCCCGCGGCCACGCCCACCCACTCAGCGAACGTCGAGACACGTTCGCCTGCGGGTCCGCCACCAGCAGTGAGTGCCAGTCCCTCGACGCAGAGGTCGAACGTCGATATCGGATCGCCGAAGGTCGCGAATCGCGTCGTCCTGGACACCTCGGTCCTCGTCGCCGACCCCAACTGTCTGGCTGCCTATCCCAACTGCGACATCGTCATCCCGTTGACCGTGATCGAGGAACTGGACGGCCTGAAAACCCGGCCCGATGACGTCGGAAGGGCGGCTCGAGCCGCCCTTCGGGGCCTGGAAGAGATCCGCATGCGATCGGGAGGCTCCCTGGCGCGACCGGTTCCGGTAGCGCCGCCGACGACCGACGGGGACGCTCCGGTGGATCAGGCCACTGTGCACATCGAGATCAACGGCATCCAACGACACCTGCTCCACGAGCACGGTCTCGACTCCGACAAACCCGACAACCGCATCATCGGGGCAGCTCTCGGTCAAGCCCATGTCGCTCCGACGATCATGATTTCGAACGATGCCGCCCTGCGCTTGAAGGCCGCTCACCTCGGATTGGACTCGCACGAGCATCGCCTCACCGGTCGCTCCACCGCGGGCCGACCGATCGGTTGGTCAACCGTCGATTGCCGAGCCGACCTGATCGATGACCTGTACACCGAGTCCCGGATCTCCGTCGCCGACGTCCCCGAGTCGGGTTCGATGGTCAACAACTCCTTCGCCGTGCTTCGATCGGGATCCCAATCGGCTCTGACGCGATGCCTCCACGGCGAACTCCACCTCTTGAGCCAGACGTCCCCGGAGGCATGGGGCCTGCGAGCCCGATCCAAGGAGCAGCGATTCGCCCTCGAACTGCTCCTCGATCCGGATGTGAGCGTCGTGGCCCTCGATGGGCGGGCCGGAACCGGAAAGACCGTGCTCGCCATCGCGGCCGGACTCGACCAGGTCGTCGAGCAGCGGCGTTACGAGAAATTGGCGGTCTACCGTCCCCTGGTGCCGGTCGGGCGGGCCGACGTCGGATTCCTGCCGGGCGGGTTGGACGAGAAGTTGGATCCGTGGATGTCGGCGATCCACGACGCCATCGTGGCCCTCACCGACCAGCGGTCGAACCGCGAGGCGCGGTCGATGATCGACGAGCTGATCGCCCGCAACCAATTGTCGCTGGAGTCGGTGACGTTCCTGCGGGGTCGATCCCTGCATCGCCAGATCGTGGTGGTCGACGAGGCCCAGAACCTCGAGCCCACCACGTTGAAGACCATCCTGACTCGGATCGGGGAAGGCACCAAGGTGGTCTTCACGGGCGACACCAGCCAGATCGACGCCCCCTTCCTCGGTGAGTCCAACAACGCCCTGGCCGTCCTGATCAACGCCTTCCGGGGCCAGCACTGCTTCGGCCACGTCACCTTGACGGCCTGCGAGCGCAGCGAAGTGGCCTCCTTGGCCGCCGAGCTGCTCTGACCCGCTCCTCCAGGGAACCTGGAACCGCAGTCCGGGAAAATCCTCGGAAACCCCTTGACGGCTCTCCTCGGACGATTTTAGTGTTAAATGAAATTCTCCGAAAGGTCGTCATGGCAGTCATCGACTCGTACACCCAGTCCCGGTACTCCGACCTCGATCCCTCGCTCGAGTCCCTCATCGACGGGATCAGGAGGTCGTCACTCGACTGGATGGACGATGCGGTCTGCAAGGGCCGCACCCATCTCTTCTTCCCCCCGAAGGCCGAACGTCCACAGGCCCGGGTGCGTCGAGAGGCCCATGCTCGTCGACTGTGTCAGTCGTGTCCGGTACGCGTCGAATGCCAGTCGTTCGCCCGCGATCACCGCGAGTACGGCTACTGGGGCGGCGAGTCCGAAGAGGAACGCCACTTGGCCGGGTTCACGGTGGCTGCACCCATCGGCGTGCGCTCCCGGTCCATGCGTCAGGCCAGCTGACCGTCGCTGCGCTGATAGCGGCTCAGTAGCTCGCGGGCGGCCCGACGCCCGAGATCGTTCCACTCGTCCGGCTCTTCGACGACGGCATGCGCGCCGAGTCTGATCAGGAGACGGCTCAACCAACGCTCGTTCGAGACCACAAGACGGACCCGCCGAGCCGGACTGGGCCCGACATCGACCTGGGTGGAGTCGATCTCTCCGACCTCGACCAGCGGATAGCGCTCGAGCATCCACATCCATGCCGGATCGACCCGGAGAAGGACGTCACGAGCATCGTCGGAGGTGCTGAACCAGTGCTGTTTCGCCGGCAAGGTGACGGTGCGCACGACACCGGTCGGGGACACGGACTCCATCCGGTCGATGCGGAAGGTGCGCTCAGCCGATACATCCGAGTCATGGGCCCGGAGATACCAATGATCCTGCTCACGGAAGGTCTCCACTGGAACTGCGCGACGTTGCTGCAGGTCGCCGGAAGACACCGCCCAATAACCGAAGGAGATCTCCTGGGAGGATTCGATTGCTCGGGTGAGCACATCGAGAATTGCAGGAGCGGCGATGTCCACGGCCACCGATCCGTCGACGTCGAGTCCGGTCGCTGCGGCGATCTTCTCGATCGCCCGCGACAGGGCTCCGTCCGGATCCGATCCGGGAATCTGCCGCGCCAGCGCCGCCGAGACGACGAGTGTCGATGCTTCGGGGACCGTCAATCGCACCGGGCGTTCGAAGTACTTCGGAACCCCGATGTGCACCTCGTCCTCGTCCACCCAGAGATCGATCAAATCCAAGGGATCCTGGGAGACACCGCACATCGACGCCAGAGTCAGATCGGCCACCAACTCGCCGACCGTCAGGCCGAAGTGGTCGGCCATGTCCTTGGTGGAGACCGAACCCCGTTCGGCGAGCCAGGGCAGCATGACCAGCAGTCGCCGGAGTCGCAGGTTCACCGGCCGCGGTCCACGCCGCACCGGCGTCACGTCAGCCATTGTCGCCACCCACAAGCATCGCTTCGGCCCACTCCACGACGTGCCGCCGAAGTTCCGGTGGGGACAGCACCTCGGCACGTTCCATGAATCCGAGCACCCAGTGGGTGAATGCCACCACGTTCGTACAGGGCACCGAGACGTCGAGACGCCCGTCGTCGTGACGTCGTATCACGGCGTCTTCTCCGAGTTGCAGAAGGACCAACGGGGCCTCCACGGCATCGAAGCGAACTGTCGCCCGATCGGCACCGACGTCGATCGAGCCGGGCAACTCCTTCGGGTCGCGCGGGAATGCGGCGCGTATCTCGAAGTCGGGCGGTCGGGAGAAGGACCCTTCCTCTCCAACCTCGACGTCGCCGTCGAAGCGATCGACGCGGAACGTACGCAATGCCCTGGCATCGTGGTCCCGGCCCACCAGGTACCACCACCCGGCCTGGGCCAGCAACCCGTATGGGTCGACGCGTCGGCGTCGACCGTGGTAGCCGAATTCGATGGCACGCCGGCGACTGATGGCCTCATGAATCTCCGGAACTCTTTCGTCGCCGTACCACGTGTACTGGACCGAGGTGGTCGCGAGTTCGGTTTCGACATCGGCCAGGTCGACCTTCCACAGGGCGTCCTCTCCCCAAGTCCTGCCCAGGCGCAGAGCCGACACCGCCATCCGCAGGGCACGACTCTCGTCGCCCGTCAAGCCGAGGTCTTCCAATTCGTACGAGGAGCGGAGAATGCGATAGCCGGTGGTGCCGGCTCTGTCGCCGCCCAGGATCTCGGCCTCGATCGGGATGCCCTCGTCGCGCAACACGCTCTTGTCACGTTCGAAAGCCGCACGAGCCGCCACGATGTTGTCCGGGTACTGACCGCGCAATTCTTGTCGGATCTCGTCGAAGGTGATGTGCCGACGCGTGGTGAGCAGCAGAGTCAACAAGTTGGTAACCCGCTCCAGTTGATGCACTAGCGACCCGCCCCGGGCGACTCGGCATGATCGCCGAACCAACTCAAGAGTCCGGCGGCTCCCGGCAACGATCTGGCGCCGACGGAGATGTCGCCGGCTCCGAGGGATTGCGCCATCTCCTTGCCCAGTTCGACGCCCCATTGATCGAAGCTATTGATGCCGAGGACGATTCCTTCGAAGAACACGGCGTGTTCGTAAAGGGCGACGATGTTGCCGAGCGCTCGGGGAGTGAGCGATGGCGCCACCAGAACCGTGCTCGGTCGACCTCCCGGAAAGGAGCGATGTGGCCGGGCATCGTCGCGCCGTCCCCGCGCCAGGGCCTCGGCCTGGGCAACCATGTTCAAGAAGAGAGTCGACTGGCGGTTGGCGTCACCATCGTGGGAGCGAGCGAAGCCGATGAAGTCGACCGGCACGATGTCGGCGCTCTGATGCAGGAATTGCATGAAAGCATGCTGGGCATCCGTGCCGACCCCGCCCCAGATCACCGGCGACGTGGGACATGGCGGGACCGTTCCGTCGAGGCGAACGGCCTTGCCATTGGACTCCATGATCAACTGTTGGAGATAGGCCGGGAGGCTGCGGAGATCGTAGGAATACGGAAGCACCGCCCGAGTCGGAAACCCGAGGACGCACCGGTTCCACACGCCGATGAGCGCCAGCAGAAGCGGCACGTTTGCGCCGGGGGAGGCAACGCTCACGTGGTGGTCGATGTCTCGCTGCCCTGCCAGGAATTCCGCGAAAACTGCGGGACCGATAGCGACCATGGCCGCAAGACTCACGGCTGATCCGATCGAGAACCGCCCGCCGACCCACTCCCACATCGGGAACGTCCGGGATCCGGCGATGCCGAAGTTCGATACCGCAGAAGGATCGGCGCTCACCGCCACGAGATGCTCACCGGCACCCGCATCCCCCACACCACGAGCCAGCCAGTCGCGGGCCGCAGCGGCATTGGCCAAAGTCTCTGCCGTGGTGAAGGTCTTGGAAACCACGACCACCACCGTCTCGGCCGGGTCGAGACCTGCGAGCTGGTCCGCAAGATCCGATGGATCCACATTCGACACGAAACGACAGTCGACCGAGGACCCGGCATAGGGCCGTAGGGCCTCGGTCAAGAGAACAGGCCCGAGGTCGCTCCCTCCGATGCCGATGTTGACGACGGCCCGAATGGGTTTCCCAGTGGCCCCGAACATGCGACCGGCCCGGAGCGCGTCGGCGAATGCGCCCATGCGACGCAAGGTGTCGTGAACGTCCGGCACGACATCGCGACCGTCGATGGTGAACGCCTCGCTCTCTCCACACCTCAAGGCCAGGTGTCCGACGGCTCGATCCTCGCTGGTGTTGATGTGCGCTCCGGAACACATCCGCGCCCAGGCCTCATCGACTCCTCGCTCGGCGGCCACCGCATACAGCGCGCCGAGGATGTCGTCGTCGAGCAAGTGCCGCGAGACGTCCACCATCAGTTCTCCGACGGAAAAGGAGCGATCCCCTTCGGGGCCGTCGGCTCGTACGACGAGTCGCGACGGCCGAGGCATCGTCACGAGGCGCCGCCACGCAGTGCTCGTCTCCAATCCGTCCACCTCCGGCACGCTACTGGCCGTCACCTCGGGCCCAGGACGTAAGCCAGTGGCTCGGAAAACGAACGCATCGTTATGCTGGGGACGTATGCCGCGTGAAGTCGATCCTCGTCCGGGATCGGCGGATCGGAGCGGGGCTCTCGCCGGAATTTCCGCCTACGTTCTGTGGGGATTCATCACCGTCTATTGGAAAGCGCTGAAGGACTTCGCCCCACTCGAGTTGATCGGCTACCGCATCGTGATGTCGGTGCTCTTCCTCGCAGCAGTTCTCGCTCTGCGCGGCCGCTTGACGGGCCTCTTTCGCCGTTTGCGCGAGGATGGCTTGTGGGCGACCACGGCGATGGCCTCGTCGTTGCTGGCGGTGAATTGGACCACCTACGTGGTGGTGGTCAGCGAGGGCAAGGTCATCGAAGCAGCTCTCGGCTACTTCATCGCCCCCCTCGGCACCATGTTGCTCGGAGTCAAGGTTCTGCACGAGAAGCTCCGCACGGTGCAACTGGCCAGCGCCGCATTGGCGACGGTCGCCGTCGTGGTTCTCACCATCGGATACGGCAGGGTCCCGGTCTACGCCTTGACCATGGCCGCCTCCTGGGCCTTCTACGGGATGATGAAGAGACGCGTCACGTTGCAGCCCCTCGAGAGCCTCATGTCCGAGACCTTGGTCCTGATCGTGCCGGCATTGGCACTGATCGGCTGGTTCTCCCGCTCCGACGATTCAGTGGTGGCGTCGGCATCGGGCGGACACGCGGTCCTGGTGGCCCTCAGCGGACTGGTCACCGCAGTGCCCCTGTTGCTGTTCGCCGCCGCGGCGTTGCGCCTCCCCTTGACCGTCCTCGGGCCGATGCAATACTCGGTTCCGGTGATCAATTTCCTTCTCGGTTGGCTGGCTTACGGCGAAGAACTCTCGACCACTCGTGTCGTGGGCTTCGCCTTGATCTGGGTGGCCTTGATCATCGCCACCAGTGACTCCATTCGCCAGAGTCGCAAGGTTCCTCGACTCGATGCAGTCCTCACTCCTGGACAGCCCCGATGAAGGCTGGAATTCACCTCGCACTCGCTGCTGCCGTCACGTCGGTGGCCGCCGGATGTTCGACGACCACCGGCGACTTCAAGTCGGAAGGCGAGAAGTTCCTCGAGAGCCCCGACCTCGCCGCAGAGGCCGGGTACACCTTCTCGGATGCGTTGTGCCAAGAGCCACCCTCGGTCGCGCCGGGCACCCGTTACTCCTGCACGGCCGTCGACAACGACGGTGACCAGTGGGAATTCGTCGTGGAGATCACCGGAGAGCGCGCCTTGACATTCGTCTCCGGCGAAGTCATCGGATGACCACGACGGGACCGCCAGAAGTTCTTGTGGCACGCTTGAAGCATGACGATTGGTCCGGATACGTCCCCCTCGAGTTCGCCGACATCCTCCGACGACGATGTCACCGTGCTGCCCTGGTGGCAGAACCCCCTGAACTTCATCGCTTTGGGACTGGCGATGCTGTTGCTCGGCAGCGGCATCGGGTATTGGATCGGCGATTCGGCTGCCCGCCCGAACAGCAGCGCCGTCGACGAAGGATTTCTCCAGGACATGCGCTACCACCACGACCAGGCGGTGGACATGGCCTTCTACTACCTGACCGAGACGGTCGATCCCCATCCGCGACTCTCTCTGATCGCCAAAGAGATCTTCTTCTCCCAGCAATTGGAGACCGGACGGATGATCCAATTGCTCCGCTCGTTCAAGGCCAGCGAAGTCAACGACACCGGTGTGGCCATGGCCTGGATGGGACATGCGATGCCCATCGACGAAATGGACGGATTGGCCACTCAGGAGGAACTGAACGAGTTCGCTCGCGCCAGTGGTGACGCAGCATCGCGTCTCTTCGCCACTCTCATGATCGACCATCACCTCGCCGGCATCGACATGGCTCAGTACGCCATCGACTACGGCACCAATCAGGATGTCATCAAGATGGCCGAATCCATGGTCACCGGACAGGCAGCCGAAGTCGAGGAACTACGGGCGATACTGACGTCTCTGGGTTGAGATCAACCCGCCGCGATCGTGGTCGTGGTCTCGGGGTTGGTTGGCGGGACCGTGGTCGTCGGCGCTTTGGTGGAGGTGGTCGGAGGTGACGTGGTGCTGGTCGACGTGGTGGTGTAATTCGGATCGGTCTTGTTCCAGATGGGCGCCTGTGCCCCGTACTCTTCGGGCTCCTTCACCCCGTCGAACACGAAGACCTGTTCGCCCTTGGTGACCAGTGTCTGGAAGTAGTCGGAGATGTGCATCGGAATTCGGATGCAACCGTGCGAGTCCGGATACTTGGGCACCTCCTTGGAGCCGTGAACGGCGATACCGAAGTTGAAGTACACCGGGTTGTACATACCTCCGAGTTGGCTCTCTCGTCGTCCGAGATACAACCGGTAGTACTTGAAGACGCCCCCCGGGGTCCAGGACACGCCGCAGACACCGCGCTTGATGGCTTGCGCGCCGCTCTCGTTGCCGAGTTCGCCAGGGGAAATGGTGACTTCTTCGCACCACTCTTCGCCGTCGCCGGACGAGATATGGGTGACGAGGACTGGCACGTCGTCGTGGAAGACGATCAGGACCTGTTGGGGAAGATACACCTCGGTGTGATTGGGAGTTGCGTTCGGCCGACGCGGCAGGATGAGGAGCGGGTCCTGCATCCGGCTCCACATGTCCTTGGTGACCTTGCCGGTCACCTGGTCGAAGGGCACGCCCATGACCAGCTTCTCGAAGGCCCAAACCGCCTGCTGCGTCCGGGCACCGAAGGCTCCATCGGCCACCCCGGGATCGAAGGCCAGCTCGATGAGGCGTTCCTGGATCATCTGGACCTCCGGACCGACTGCTCCTCGGCCGAGGGTCTGCGACAGCGGAACTTTGGGGACCGGCTTGTAGGTGGCCCCGGTGACGACCTGGGCCACGGTGGTCGTGGTCACCCCGCCGCCATCTCCAGGCGACTCGTCACCGGACGCTCCGACCCCCACCAGGACCACGGCGATCAAGACCGTGGCGGCGCCGATCGCCGGCAGCCACTGCCCGACGGCGCGCGAGGGAGCCCGGTCGAGGATCGGCGGGCGTCGCCGGGGGCGTCGGCCGGGCTGGTGCACGGAGAAAGTTTACCGTCGGGCCGAAAACGGCGCCCGTCGGGCCCGCGTTATCCGCGCCACGTTCACTGCTGGCCGGGCGGCCGAATCGCCTGCAATTCTCGCCGCAACTGGAACATCTCGCGCAGGATCTTCACGATGACCGACGGCGACGACAGAGTGGATACTCCGCGGGTCCGGGGAAAGTAGTCCACTCCGAATTGGACGATCGAGTACCCCGATTTTTTGGCCCGGACGATCAGTTCCGCGTCGATGAAGGATCCCTCACTGGCCAGGGTGATGTGCTCGAAGATTCGGCCCCGGCAGAGTTTGAAAGCGAAGTTCACGTCTCGCATGCGAACCCCGAAGAAGAGGCGCACCAGGACGTTGTAGAAGAACGAGTACACCGTACGGATATAGCCCTCGCCGGACCGGTCGAATCGGTAGGCGCTGATGATGTCGGCGTCGTACTGCCGCATGATGCGACATGCCTTCTCCAGTTCCTTCATGTCGAAGGGCAGATCGGCATCCGTGTAGAGGATCAGATCTCCGGTGGCAGCCTGGAATCCGCTCTTGATGGAGCCTCCGAGTTTGCGATTCACCGGATGGTGCACGACCCGAACGCGGGGATCCACCGCCGCGACTTCGTCGGCCATCCGTCCAGTGGCATCGGTCGAAGCGTCATCGATGACGATGATCTCGTAGTCGGCGACTTCCCCACTCGCCATCAGAGTCCGACCGGCTTCGTGTGCAGCGCGCAATGTTCGGTCGATGTACTCCTCTTCGTTCCACATCGGAAAGAAGAACGAGAGTTTGGCGAAGTGAGCGGATCCGCGATCTGCAGCCACAAACGCAAGTTATCGGCGGTTGGTGCGTGCGAGGACTAACTTGTCGAGCGATGGATGCCCGGAATCGCTGGTCTCGAATGCGCTCCCGATTGGAAGATCGGAGATTGCTCGCGAGCGACATCGGAACACCGGGGCGTCCGACCCGCGGATGGTCGGTCGTCCTGCTCATTGGCTGGCTCTTCATGGCCGCCTCGGTGATTCTGGTGGGCGTGTCCTCGCACGTGATCGGAAGACCGGTGTTCTGGCTCGATGATCAACGTTGGGGCATCGTGGGGGCGGCCCTCATCACTGCGATTCTGGCCGTCCCGTTCGGAGCGGTCCTCGTCCTCATCTACTACCGAGGTCCGCTCGTTCCCCAGGCATCGATACTGACCACCGCCGAGCTGATGGTGCTGGCCATTCTCGATCGACACGGAAGCCCGGGGGCCGCCGTGGTGATCGGAGGGTTGGCCGTCGCTGGTCTGCTGCTCTCACTTGCGACCTTCGGCGGACGCTTCCGACACCCCTCCGCCTGATCGGGCCAACTGCTGCAGGGTCTGGAGCTGCGATCCGGCTTCCGGACCGGCACCGGGTCGGTGACGTCTGACGTGGGCCATCGCCTCGTCCAGCGGTGCACCCTGCAGGAGGCACACCGCCACCGCCAAGGTGCCGGCACGTCCCCGGCCGGCAGCACAATGAACCACGATGCGGCGTCCGGCCCGCAGGTCCTCGGTCACGGAGCGGTACAGAGACACGACGTCGTCGAAGGCCGGTGACGAAAGATCGTGAATGGGGAACCAGCGGGAGCGATCCGAATTACGCAGCCATTGCAGATACGGCTCGTAGCGATCCCGCAACTCGTGTTCGTGCACCAAGCAGACGATCTGGTCGGCCGGAAGTTCGGCCAATGTCTCTTCGAATCGGGGGGCGATGTAGTGCTTTCCGCAGAGCCACAATCGACCGGTCGCTCCCGGCACCGGTACTTCGTGGATTCCCCCGTCGAGGTTCATGGGACCACCTCCTCTTCGCACCGTATCGGCGGTCGATGCTGGTCCGAGCGATAGCGTCCGACGCCATGTCCGCCAAGGTCCTCACGTCGCTACCCGTCGGTGAACGGGTCGGTATCGCCTTTTCCGGAGGGCTCGACACTTCGGCAGCCGTGGCCTGGATGCGGTCCAAGGGAGCCGTCCCCTACTGCTACACCGCCGATCTCGGACAACCCGACGAACCGGACCTCGGGGAGATTCCTGATCGAGCCCGCCTCTACGGCGCCGAAGCCGCTCGCCTCATCGACTGCCGGACCGAATTGGTCCGCGAAGGACTGCTCGCTCTGCAGTGCGGGGCCTTTCACATCTCCACTGCCGGGAAGACGTACTTCAACACGACGCCACTCGGGCGGGCCGTCACCGGAACATTGCTGGTGCGGGCCATGCACGACGACGGTGTCGACATCTGGGGAGACGGTTCCACGTACAAGGGCAACGACATCGAACGCTTCTATCGCTACGGGCTGATGGTGAACCCCGTGCTGCGGGTCTACAAGCCGTGGTTGGACGAGACCTTCGTCGCCGAACTCGGTGGTCGCACGGAGATGAGTCGCTTCCTCGAATCCCGCAACCTGCCCTATCGGGCCAGTGTCGAAAAGGCCTACAGCACGGATGCCAACATCTGGGGGGCGACGCACGAGGCGAAATTGCTCGAGGAGCTCTCTGCGTCGATGGACATCGTCGAACCGATCATGGGCGTGGCCCACTATCGCGACAATGTGAACATCGAACCGGAGACGGTGTCGATCACCTTCGGTGAAGGCTGGCCGACCGCCATCAACGGTCGGGAGTTCACCGACCATGTCGCGCTGGTCCAAGAGGCCAACCTCATCGGCGGCCGGCACGGCTTGGGAATGAGCGATCAAATCGAGAACCGCATCATCGAAGCCAAGAGCCGTGGCATCTACGAGGCACCGGGTTTGTCGTTGCTGCACATCGCCTACGAACGACTGGTCTCGGCGATCCACAACGAAGACACCCTCGACAACTACCGCACCATGGGCCGCCGACTCGGACGCCTCCTCTACGAGGGTCGCTGGTTCGATCCGCAGAGTCTCATGCTCCGGGAGCCGATCATGCGCTGGGTGGGTTCAGCGATCACCGGTACGGTCACCCTTCGACTTCGTCGCGGGGACGATTACACCATTCTCGACACCCAGGGCCCGCACCTCACCTACGCCCCGGACCGACTCAGCATGGAACGAGTCGAGGATCAGGCCTTCGGCCCGCTCGATCGCATCGGCCAACTGACCATGCGCAACTTGGACATCGAAGACAGTCGTTCCAAGTTGGAGGTCTACCGATCGGCCGGAACACTGCCTCCGGGCGAGAGTTTGCTCGCGCTTCCCGACAACACCTGAGGCCAGCCGAACCGTCAGCGACTCTGCAAACGGCTCATCACACCGGCGAGCAGAAGTGCGCGATCAGGCATGGCCGCCACATCCACCCATTCCGAATCGGCATGGGCACCACCACCGACTGCTCCCAT
>JBJTYE010000005.1:0-5325 GCA_046082625.1 Actinomycetota bacterium
CCGACACGCAAGACATGACGTCGTGTGAAGACCGGTGACGATGTGACGATGTCGTGATTCTCAGGGTCGGGATCTTTCTGCACACGACCAACGGTATCCCGTGAAACGTCCTCGGAAATCGCGCTGGTGCGTTTAATCTGAACCTGTGAGCGAGCGTGTGACATCGATCATCTTTGGGACCACACATGTCTGAGATCGCGACGATCTCGTTCATGTTGAATCAGCAGACCGTCACCGTGCCGGCGGAGGGGACGTTGCTGACGGCCCTGCGCGAGAGCTTGCGCGGTAGTGCCCAGCGCGTGACCTCGGTCAAGGACGGTTGCGCTCCCCAGGGGCAGTGCGGGTGTTGCACGGTGTGGGTGGACGGTGAACCGCGGGTGGCCTGTGTGACGCCAGTGGCTCGGGTGAGCGGTCGCTCGGTCACCACACTCGAGGGTCTCGACGAAGACGTTCATGTGACCTGGTCCGAGGCCCTGTGCGCCACCGGTGGGAGTCAGTGCGGTTTCTGCACGCCGGGCATCATCATGCGCCTGGCGGCGAAGGTTCCCGGTGACGGTGTCCGCGATGTTCCCAGTGATGTTCCCAGTGATGTTCTTGGCGATGCTCTCAGGGACGCGATTCATGACACCGTGAACTCGGCCTTGTTGGCGCATCTGTGTCGCTGCACCGGTTGGCAGACGATTCACGAAGCGGCCGCGATCGTGGCGTCGGGCCGTGGTGACGTTCATGATCGAGACGATCGTGATGACCGGGACCTGGACCGGGCGGCGCAGCGGGCGGCCATCGAAGGTCGGGCACCGCAAGTGGTCGATCCCCGCGTCGCTCTCGGCGAGGGAGGGTTCGCCGACGATCGCGCCCCGGTCGATGCTCTGGTGGCGGTGCTGTCTCCTGAGGGAACCTGGGTCGTCGG
Source organism: Actinomycetota bacterium (assembly GCA_046082625.1). Taxonomy (GTDB): domain Bacteria; phylum Actinomycetota; class Acidimicrobiia; order Acidimicrobiales; family Ilumatobacteraceae; genus Casp-actino8. The sequence goes on from JBJTYE010000005.1 coordinate 911, forward strand.
GGAGACTCCGGCGGCAGCCCGTCAGGCGGCGGGGGTGGTCCCGGGACGCAAGTCGACCATCCCGGTGTCGTGGCCGGTGGCGGTGCCGGGCGATCCCGGTCGTGACGATCCCGGTTTCACTCGGACCCTGCAGACGACCTGGGTCGAACCCGGATACCTCGAACCCGATGCGGTGTGGTGTGTTCCGGGCGGTGAACCGGTCGGACCTTTGGTCAACGGGGGGTCGTTCGGTGGGAAGCACGTGGGAATCGTCGGTGGTGAACACACCGCGAATTCCCCCGGTCTCAGTGATCATGAAGCTCTCGGCGCGGTCGCTCGTCGACTGGCCGATGAACACGGTCGACCCATGCGGGTGATCCTGTCCCGTGAAGACGTGGTGCGTCGTGGACCGAAGCGTCCGCCGATGGCACTCGGTGTGCGGGCCGATGGCTCGGGTGAGATGTGGGCGGTGGCGACTCCGGGATTGCGCGAGCTCGTCGCGAGCTACGCCCCGGACTGGGTGGTGCACGAGGTCGAGAGTCAGGGAACCGTGACGACGTCGCTCTCGACATCACTGTCGACGTCGTTGTCAGTGCGGGCCGCCGGTTGGGCCGAGATCGCCGTGATGCGCAGCGCGGTACGTGGATCCCAGGACCCCGGGTACTCCGATCACGTGATCTCGCCCGAGGGAGCCGAGGCCTGGGCCTCGGTGAGTGACGATCTGGTGCGGGTCCGGGTGACGTGCGGACCGGTTCTCGATCACATCGTGTTGCGGTCGTACTGCATCGGGGCCGCTCACATGGCGCTCGGGTGGGTGCGCTCCGAGGGCCTCGCCGTGAACGAGGCCGGTGATCCGGTCGATCTGACCATCAGGTCGTTCGGCATCCTGCGCGCCGTGGACATGCCGGCGGTCGAGGTCGAGATCGTCGATACTGGGGACGTCGATCAACTTTCCGTCAACGGCAGCGATGCCGTGTTCGCGGCGGTGGCGGCCGCGGCGTGGCGTCACGCCGGCTATCCGTCGGCCTGGCCGTGTGCCCGCGGTCAATGATCCGACATCGTGAAGACTCCGTCTCGGCTATGAGCCCTGCCACAGCCCGGACGTAGAGTACGAACATGGCTTCGAAAACCTCATCTCAACCATCACGAGCAGCGGCGCCGGTCGGTCCGTACACCCCGGTCGTGCGAGCCGGTGATTGGGTCATCGTGTCCGGACAACTCGGCATCGACAACGGGGCCTTGGTGCCCGGTGGCGTGTCGGCGCAGACCACCCAGGCGGTGAAGAATCTGAAGGAGCGGTTGAAGGAAGTGGGCGTCACCATCAACGACGTGGCCAAGACGTTGTGCTTCCTCACCGACATGGACACCTTCGCCACTTTCAACGCCGCCTACGTCGAGTCCTTCGGGGGCGCTCGGCCGGCGCGGTCGACCATCGGCGTGGCGGCTCTGCCCTTCGGGGGCGCAGTCGAGATCGAGGCCTGGGCCTACAAGCCGGTGCGAGCCGAGTCCGGGAAGCCGGCGTCGAAGACACCTGGAACCAAGCCCGCGGTCAAGAAGGCTGTTGCGAAGAAAGCTGCGGCCAAGAAGTCTTCGCCGAAGCCCGCAGCGAAGAAACCCGTAGCCAAGAAATCTGCGCCGAAGCCGGCGGCAAAGAAATCTGGGACGAAACCGGCGGCAAAGAAGTCTTCGCCGAAGCCTGGGACCAAGGCGGGCGCCCGCAAGGTCATGACCAAGAAGGTCACCAAGGCGTCGGTTCGGAAGAAATCCCGGTAGTCCGGGTCCGTGAAGTAGGTTCGAGACCGTGGCTGGAGCAATCGTCCTCATCATCGCCCTGCTGGCGTTCCCCATCGTGGTCGGCATGTCCATGGCCGGGCTGGCCGCTCTCATCGGGCACGTCCTCTGGAAGGACGGCGAGATCCGCAACGAGGGCAGCGAGCTCGTCGAGCTGAACACCTGAACCCGAGTCCGGACAGGTCGTCCCGACACGTGGATTTCGATGACAGTCTGTTCCCGTGACTGACATGCACATCCCGGACGCGGCCATGACCCGTCTGGCGCAGTTGGCTCTGACTTACTCCTTCGAGCGGATCCACATGGATCCTCCGCCGTTGGACGGGCCACGGTCATACGCACAACTGTGGGCCGAGGTCGGGCCGACCATCACCGAGGACGGTCTCGGGGCCGACGCCGCGTTTCGGACCTACGTCAACGACCTCGCTCCGTACTGCATCTCGGTCGATCATCCCCGTCATCTGTCGTTCGTGCCGGCGGCACCGAGCGAGGCCTCGGTCATCTTCGACATGGTGGTCTCGGCCAGCGGCGTGTATGGCGGATCGTGGCTCGAGGCCTCCGGAGCGGTGTACGCCGAGAATCAGGTCCTGCGGTGGTTGGCGGACCTGGCCGGGTTCCCGGTCTCGGCCGGCGGCACCTTCGTGACCGGCGGAACGGCCGGGAACATGTCGGCATTGATCGCCGCCCGACATCGCTGGCGTCTTCGTGCCGCTGGTCGACACGATCGCACCCGGGGACTGATGGTGGCCTCCAAGGGCGCCCACTCGTCGGTGGCCCAAGCCGCTCGGGCCATGGATTGCGATGTGCTGGACATCCCGGTGGACATCGATAGTGATCAACACACCCAGAGTTCGTCATACAGAGTCACCGGTGACAAGTTGCGCCGCGTGATCGATTCTCTTCCGCACAGTGAGCGGGAGCGGATCTTCGCCATCGTGGCCACCGGTGGGACGACCAATCTCGGTGTCGTCGACGAACTCGAGGCCATCGGCACCGTGGCCAACGAGATGGGGATCTGGTTCCACGTGGACGGGGCCTACGGAGCGGCGGCTCTGTGCGCACCGTCGGCGCGACATCTCTTCGACGGCATCGAGCGGGCCGACAGTTTCATCGTCGATCCTCACAAGTGGTTGTTCGCTCCGTACGACAGTTGCGCGTTGGTGTACCGGGACATCCACGACGGTCGTCGCGCCCACACCCAGCACGCTGAGTATCTGGATGTGTTACATGGAGATATTCGTAGTGATATTCATAGTGGTGTTCATGGTGACACTCACGGTGATGCTCACGATGACACTCACGGTGACGGTGCGTGGCTCGAATCCAACCCAGCCGATGTGGCCCATCATCTCAGTCGTCGGGTGCGGGGATTGCCGCTGTGGTTCGGGTTGGCGGTTCACGGTACGAGGGCCTACGCCGAAGCGGTGGAGATTTCCCTGCAGGTGACCCGTGACTGTGCGCGAGAGATCCGGAGCCGTGACTATCTGGAACTGCTGCTCGAGCCGCAACTCAGCATCCTGGTGTTCAAGCGCCGGGGCTGGACGGCCGAGCAGTATCAGCGCTGGAGCAATGAACAACTCGAAGCCGGGAAGTCCTTCGTGACCCCGACCTCGCACGAGGGCCAACCGATCCTGCGATTCTGTATCGTCAATCCCCGCACGACGATCGATGACTTGGTCATGATCTTGGAATCGCTGAGAATCTCGTGACAAGTGGTGACTGACGAGAAATGGGTGTTTGACGATGTATGACATGAGATGCGTAGCGGTGGACAAGACATGACGAAAGATGATTCACCAGGCGGCGATCCGGTCGTCCACGATCTGGTGATCAGCAACTCCCGTCTCGTCGCCACGGTCGACGAGCAGCGTCGGGAGATTCCCGGTGGTTGGGTGGCCATCGCGGACGGTCTGATCTCGGCCATCGGGGCGTCGACCGATCCGGTGCCGGCGGCCAAAGAGACCCTGGACGCCACCGACTGTCTGGTGACCCCGGGACTGATCAACACCCATCACCACATCTACCAGAACCTCACCCGGGCCTATCCGCCGATGACCGACAAGCCCCTCTTCGGGTGGTTGCAGTCGCTGTATCCGCTGTGGCGGAACATCGACGAAGAAGCCGTGCACGTGAGCGCGTATGTGGGTCTCGCCGAACTGGCCTTGTCGGGTTGCACCACCTCGACGGATCACCTGTATCTCCATCCCCATGGTGCGGGTGACCTGCTCACCGCCGAGATCGAGGCGGCCGAGTTGTTGGGGATCAGGTTCCATCCCACTCGGGGCTCGATGTCGTTGTCGCAGAAGGACGGCGGCCTGCCTCCGGACGACGTGGTCTCCACCGATGACGAGATCCTGGCCGCCAGCGAAGCGGCCGTGCATCGGCATCACGATCGATCCTTCGGGGCCATGGTGCGCGTCGCGCTGGCGCCGTGTTCACCCTTCAGCGTCACCGAACAGTTGATGGTGCAGTCGGCGGAACTTGCTGAGAAGCTGGACGTTCGCCTGCATACTCACTTCGCCGAGAACGCCGAGGACGACGAGTTCTCGCTCGCCCGCTTCGGGTGTCGGCCGATGGAGTATCTCGAGCGCACCGGATGGTGCAGCAGCCGCACCTGGGTGGCGCACTGCGTGATGCCGAACCCC
>JBJTYE010000006.1:0-4328 GCA_046082625.1 Actinomycetota bacterium
CGATATCGGCTTCGAAGACCCCGTGGGTGGAGGGATAGGTGACCATCACCGCTCCGAGGCGGTCGCCGGCCTCGTCGATCTTGGCCCGGAGATCCGTGAGGTCCACGTTGCCCGAATCGTCGCAGGCCACCACGGTCACCGACATCCCGGCCATCACCGCACTGGCGGCATTGGTGCCGTGGGCGCTGGAGGGGATGAGACATACGGTTCTCTGGTCGTCACCGCGGCTCCGGTGGTAGGCCCGAATGGCCATCAGTCCGGCGAATTCGCCCTGGCTTCCGGCGTTGGGCTGCAGGCTCACGGCGTCGTATCCGGTGACCGCCACCAACATGGCGGTCAGATCCTGGATCAAACGTCGATAGCCGACGGTTTCGTCGCTCGGGGCGTAGGGGTGGACCCCGGCGAAGTCGGGCCAGGTGATGGGCTCCATCTCGGTGGTGGCGTTCAATTTCATGGTGCACGAACCGAGGGGGATCATGGTCCGGTCCAGGGCCAGATCCCGATCGGCCAGCCGACGTAGGTAGCGGAGCATCTCGTGTTCGGTGCGATACCGGCGAAAGACCTCGGCGGAGAGGATCTCGTCGGTTCGTCGGAACCCCGTCGGGATTCCTGACCGGACATCTTCCCGAACCTCGACGTTCACGGCGATTCCGAACGCTTCCCAAACCCTCAATAAGAGGTTGATGCTCGACGTCTCGTCGAAGGTGAGAGAAATATGATCCGCATCGATCAACCTGAAGTCGATGTTCAGCTTGCGCCCTCGTTCGAGAACGTCAGGAGCCGCTCCGGGCACTCCGATGGTGAGGGTGTCGAACCAGGTGGCATGGCCGAGGGAGAACCCGGAACGAAGGAAGCCGTCGGCGGCGATCGAGGTCAGCCGGTGCACCCGTTCGGCGATCCGTCGCAGTCCGTCGGCCCCGTGCCAGACGGCGTACATGGCGGCCACGTTGGCCAGGAGGGCCTGGGCGGTGCAGATGTTGCTGGTGGCCTTCTCGCGGCGGATGTGCTGTTCGCGGGTCTGCAGGGCCAGGCGCATGGCGGGACGACCTCGTTCATCGGTGCTCACTCCGACCAGTCGGCCCGGCAGGGTGCGGGCCAGGGATTCGGTGGTGGCCATGAAGGCCGCGTGCGGACCACCGAAGCCCATCGGCACCCCGAATCGTTGGGCCGATCCGATAGCGATGTCGGCCCCGAAAGAACCGGCCGATCGGAGAAGGACGCTGGCCAAGGGATCTACGGCCAGCACTGCCAGTCCGCCGGCGGCCCGGACGCGAGCCACGGGCTCGGCGACATCGAGCAGCGCTCCCGACGAGGTGGGAAAGGAGAAGAGCGCCCCGAACACTTCACCCTCGTGAAGCTCGTCCAGTTCGCCGCAGCGCACCTCGATACCGAGGGGTCGGGCCCGGTGGCGCAACACCGCCACCGTCTGGGGGTGGGTGTCGGCGTGGACGAAGAACACGTCGTGGGCCACCTTCGAAGCCCGCCGGGCCATCACCATAGCCTCGGCCGCCGCGGTGGCTTCGTCGAGGAGGGACGCGTTGGCCACCTCGAGACCGGTGAGGTCGGTGACCATGGTCTGAAAGTTGAGCAGGGACTCCAGCCGACCTTGGCTGATCTCGGCTTGATACGGCGTGTACGACGTGTACCAGGCCGGGTTCTCCAGCATGTTCCGACGAATGACCGGGGGAGTGATGGTGCCGGTGTAGCCCTGTCCGATCAGGCTGGTGCGCGGCGAGTTCTGAGCCGCCAGGTCCCGTAAGGCCGCGGTGACGTCGGCTTCGGAGGACGGCGCACCGAGTCCCATTCCGCCGCGCAGGCGAATCGATTCCGGAATGGCGCGGTCGATCAGTTCGTCGACGCTCGACACGCCGATGACGTCCAACAAGACCCGTCGGTCGTCGGCCCCTTCGGTTCCGATGTGCCGCCGTCGGAACTCCGCGGGTTCGAAGAGGGACTCGAGTGTTTCGGTCTCGAACGAAGTCTGGTGATCGCGCATGGGGTCCTCCGATGATGGGTCATCTGGTTCCCCCGCTGTCACTCCACCGAGGTGGGCCTGAGAGCTTCGGCTGCCGCGGCAGTCTTTCCCCTTCGGCGATCCCTGATCCAGGCATCTTCTCCAGCGTTGTCTGTCCCGTCCGGTCCATGGGCCTGAGAGATTCCGGGGAGGTTGCTCCTTCGGCGTCACGATGCTGGCTGCACCGCAACTCTCCCGGATGGGATGAACGACCTCTGCACCATAGTGCGTCGGATCGGCTGAACGGTGCAGGATCCGGTGGAACTAGGTTCGGCCCATGACGACATCACCCGTGGGCCTGACCTCCAACCATCCGTCCGACCGATCCCTGGCCACCGCCCGGGCCATCGCCGCTCCGGTGGGGGCGGCCGGGGCAGCCTTCATGTTGCATCCCGAGACCCTGCAGCCCGGAAAGGACGCCGGATATCCGGGCGGCTTTTCGTACTACGTGGTGGGTCGAGGTGGAGTTCTCGGCGACGTGGACGCGTCGGTGGTGATCCCGGCGTTCGGCTTCTTCGCTCCGGATCTGGTGCGTTCCCTGTGGGACATCGGCGTGGCGGTGGAAGGGGCGCGCGCCGGAGCCGACCGCTACGCCCTCGGCTGCGCGGCCTGGGGTCGCGCCCGTCTGGGAGATTTCGCTTCGGCCGAGCGGGCGGTCGAACTGCTGGAGAAGGTGATCGACTCCGCCGATGGCACCGGGCTCAGTCTCTTCGCCGGATGGCGTGCCCAGGAGCGGGTGGGCGACGCTCCGGGACGCTGCTACCAACTGGTCCACGTGCTGCGCGAGATGCGGGGCAGTGCCCACATCGTGGCCATCGTCGCTCATGGGTTGTCGCCGTTGGCCGCCATCCTCGCCAACCCGGCTTCGGCCGGTCCGGATCAGGCCAAGAGATTCGGCTGGGAGGAGCCTTTTCCCGACGGCAATTCGCTGAAGGCAACCTTCGATTCGGCCGAGCGTCTCACCGACGAGATCATGGCGCGACAGCTGTCGGTCTTGACCGAGTCCGAGCAGGACGAATTGGTGGCCGCGGTGATGGAATTGCACCGGGCCATCCAGTCCTGAGCGTGGATCGTCACTCCACGGTGCCGTAGCTGGCCGGCGACACCTGGTCGGCGGCCGTGTCGACGGTCGTGTCGACATCGCCCAGCGCGCCCCGGAGGTCGTCCACGAAAGCCGACACCGTGTCGAGGTGGCCGGCGTGCACCGTGCAATGCAGCGACGGAGGAGGGCCCTGGCGGTCCACGTACCAGCCGCGTCGAGCCAGGCCGGCGGCCAGCGCGTCGACGTCCGTCGATGCGCCGAAGCTCACCAAGGTGCTGTCGGGCCAGGCGCGCAGGACCAACTGCGGTGTGTCGCGGATACCGGCGGCCAGTTCGAGAGCCGCTCGACGAGCCGCGTCGGTGAGGCGTTGGTATCCCTCGTCACCGAGGAAGTGGAGCACCGCCCAGGCCGCGGCGATGGGACCACCGCTCTTGGTGCCGAGGACCCCCGAGGATCCGTAGAGTCCGCCCAGCCAGGAGTCGGTGACGAAGGTTTGATACGAGCGCTGCACCTTGTCGCGGTACAACACCACCGAGGCTCCTTTGGCGGTGTAGCCGTACTTGTGCAGATCGACCGAGATGCTGGTGACTCCATCGACGCGGAAGTCCCACGGGGCCACGGTCTCGCCACCCCGTTCCAGATAGGGAAGGGTGACGCCGCCCATACAGGCGTCCACGTGGACGTTGACGTTCCGTGCGGCGCCGATGTCGGCGATCGCCGGGACGGGATCGATCACTCCTTGCGGATATTGCGGAGCCGACCCCACCAGGAGCACCGTGTCGTCGTCGACCAGCTCGGCCATGGCGTTCGGATCGGCTCGCCAATCGGACCCCACGGCGGCGCGCCGGCATTCGACTCCGAAATAGTGCGCCGCCTTGTCGAAGGCCGCGTGGGCCGAGATCGGCAGCACCATGTTCGGAGCGGACACACCCCGTTCCCGCCGTCCGCGTTCACGAGCGGCCTTCACCGCCATCAGAATGCTCTCGGTCCCTCCACTGGTCATGAAGCCGGCCGCCGAGGACGGGGCGTGCACCCAGGCCCGCACCACAGCCACCACATCGTTCTGCATGGTGCGCAGACTGGGAAAGGCATCGGTGTTCAGACCGTTGGCCGAGGAGAAGGCGGCGTAGGCCCGATCGGCCACCGCCCGCACCTCCGGACCGGCGTCGTAGGCCAGGGAGAAGACCCGGCCTTCGGTCCAGCGCACGTCTCCGGCAGCCAGTTCTCGCAGGGCGGTGTCGATGCGATCCGTCGACCAGGCGGGACCGAGAG
>JBJTYE010000007.1:0-5598 GCA_046082625.1 Actinomycetota bacterium
CGGGTCCCGGTGGGAAGGGAGAGTTCTCGATGACTCGTTCGTCGAAGAATTGGAAGGGCGACTCGTCCCGCAGCGTCTTGAATGCGCCTTCGCGGTAGGCGCGATCGCGAACCCAGAACTCCGGATCGGACAGGTCGATCGTGTCCAGAGGGACCTGAGGGATGGAGGCGGCGGTGTCGTCGGGCATGAGGGAACGGTACTTGCTGGTGCCGTAGTCGGGCCAGACGCGCTGGCTGGTTGCGCCTGGTGTGCCAGTGTGGGCGGGTGGCCGTCGACGATCTCACGGATTTCACCTTTTTCGTGGACGCCGATGCCTTCGGTCTCGGGGGCTACGACGCCGCGTCGTTGGCGGCCGACGAATCCGACCTGCATCGGGCCGGGGTGGTGGCGGTGGACATCCCCACCGGGTACGGGTCGGACCTCGGGGATCGGGTCCCGGTGCGAGTTCGGGGGACCGCAGCGGGTTTACGTTTCTACGCCCGATTGCTGGCGGTGCGCGATCCGGATCACCTGGCCGATCTGGAGCGGGTCTGCCAGGCGGTGCTGGCGCGTTGAGTGACGGTGAGTCGCTCTGTAAGCGGGATCCTGTGAGCCGTTGCCGGCCCGGTGACCATCCATCTGTGCGGCCTACCCGAGGAGCGGCCCGGTGACCGGGCCGGACGGACCGTCCATCTCCTCTGCTTGACCTTGCTCCGAGTGGAGTTTGCCGAGCTGCGCCGGTCACCCGACGCACTGGTGCGCTCTTACCGCACCGTTTCACCCTTGCCTGTGCCGTTTCCGGCCATCGGCGGTCTCTCTCTGTTGCACTGTCGTGAGGTCGCCCCCACCTGGCTCGCGCCAGCACTCTGTCCTGTGGAGTCCCGACTTTCCTCAGCCGTCGCCGGCCGCGGTCACCCGAACGACTCACCGTCGAGGGCAGTGTAGAGGAGGAGGATCGATTCCTGTCAGGAGTCGAGGTATTCGTAGACCATCGAGTTGAGGCTCGGAGTCTCCAGGTTGACGGTGGTACGAGCACCCGATTCGTTGGCTGCACCGAGAGTCACCGGAATCGGCGCCAGAGTTCCGTACGCAGCAGGCACGGCGTAGGCGGCCGCCGGAACGTCGGTCTCCTCGCGGTACTCGGCGGGAATGGACAGGCCGAAGGAGGAGACGAGTCGCGTCGGATTCGTCAGTGCTCCGAGGACCGCGGCGTGCCGGGCCTCTTGGTCCCCGACACTCATCGCCGCGGCCCGCAATGCCTTGTCGTTGAACAAAGGGACGTAGGCCTGATACGTCGCTCCCGCCAGCGTCTCGAGTGCGTAGGCCAGAGCCAGGACGTCGGCCACCGGGTCGTCGGTGGCTACTTGTCCAGAGGATGTGTCACCGGTGATGAGGGCGAGCGCCGGTTCCACGTAGATCGACTGGAGACGAGGATTCGGCTCGTTGAAGGCCCGTCCACCGAGTTCTTCGGTGAGTGCAGCGGTGGCCTCGGCATGGGCCTGGTGATCACTCAGGAACCGCTTGGCCAGCGTCGCTGCATCGCCGGACAGGAGTCCGGCTGCGGCCACGGCCTCGTAGACGAAGATGGCGTTGTATTCGAGAGACGTGGCGGTCCGGAGCAGAGTCACGTCGGTGACCTTGGCATCGGGGAGCCCGCTCGGATCGGGGGCGTTGCCGATGCGCGCGATACCGCTCGACTCGGATCCTCCGCAGGCCGCCAATAACGCACCAAAGGTGATCGTGGCCCCACCGGCCACGAGGAAGCGACGACGACTGAGGGCATCGGCGACCTCGGCAGTGGGTTGCAGATCTCGCGATGCGCGCACGACACGGGCCCATCGTCTCCGCATGTCGAGATCGTCGCGATGATCAGTCGAGCGGGGCGGGACCTGGAAAGAAGGGCCGGATGTATCGAGATTGGAGGAGTCGGTGTTCATGGAAATCTCCGGCGGCTCAGGCGGGGCTCAGGGGGACGAGTTCGGGCGTCACGAGATAGGCGTCGATGTCGGTGATCGGCGAGAGACCGGCGATGGCGGCCAGGGCCGCAGCGTGCCGGGCCTCGGTGATCATGATCGATGCCACCAAGGTGCTGCCTTCGATGCCATCGAGGTTGGCCAGCAACGATCGGTGCGTGACCACCAATTGGTTCTCGAGATCGTGGCCGGCGAGAGCGGTTTGGCTGGTGTTGCCGGCGAAGCGGGAACCGAGCAGTTCGAACAGGGCGTCGTTGCGAACCTGAGGAGCCGCCGTTCCGATGACCGCCGATATGGCTTGGGCGTAGGAATCGTGGTGGGCGGCGATGGCCACCAGGCTGGCTTCGTGATCGTCACCGGATCCGGCTTCGAGGGCCTTGCGATAGAGGTCGCGAGCGGTGATTTCGACCGACTGGGCGAAGGCCAGGAGGGCCACATCGGCCTCGGTGGGCCGGCGCGGAGGAGCCGTCGTGGCGGCGGTGGCCGGGGAGGAATCGGTCGGCGTTGTCACGGGAATCCTTTCGCGCGTTCCACCTCAGCATGGTGGGTGGGACATGGTGAGGGCAACTTCAGACTCTAGAAGTCGAGAGCCGAGAGTTCGGGTATCCATCCGGCGGCACGGGTCACAGCCTGGTTCCACCGGGAGCGCCGTGCGGACCGCGCCGTGTCGTCGGCCGACGGTTCGATGACGTCGAGTGGCGACCAGAGAGCCTCGATGTCGTCCAGCCCGGACCAGGTCGACACGGCGAGTCCGGCGGCGTAGGCCGCGCCGAGAGTCGTGGCCTCCGAGACCGGCGACACCGCCACTGGGCGACCGGTGGCATCGGCAAGTGCTCTGACGAACACCGTATTGCGACTCATGCCCCCATCGATGCGCAACTCGCGCACATCGGTGCCCGGATGGTCGGCGACCAGCGCTTCGAGCAAGTCGGCGCCTCGATGAGCGATCCCCTCCAGGACGGCGCGCACGACGTGCGGTCGAGCCGTGCCTCGCGTGAGTCCGAACAGCGACCCGCGCGCTCCGTAGTCCCACCGCGGCGTCCCGAGTCCGATGAGTGCCGGAACGAAGACCACCCCGTCGCTGTCGTCGCATCGAGAGGCCACGACAGCACTGTCCTCGGCGCTGTCGATGATGCCGAGATCGTCGCGGAGCCATTCGATCGCCGTCCCTGCCGACAACATGATGGCCTCGGCGCCCCACGTCAACGATCCAGCGCTGCTCCAGGCCACGATGGGAAACGTCCCGTGCGGAGCGCGTTGGGGACTGGTCGGCGGATTCCGATCGAGGCAGACATCCATCATCCCACCGGTGCCGAAGGTGCACTTGGCGGTCTGTGAGCGGACACACGACTGGCCGAGCAGGGATGCCTGCTGGTCGCCGATGACGGCGGCGATCGGGGGCGACCCGTCGAGAGCCGAGGCGCGCCCCACGATTCCGCTCGAGGACACCAACGCAGGGAGCGACACGAGCGGAATTCCGAGAGCGTCGCAGACCGGAGCGTGCCACCGAGGTTCGCTCCCTCCGAGCAGATCGCACAGTCCGGTCACTCCGGCGTTGGTGTGATCGGTGCAATGGACCGCCCCTTCGGTGAGCGTCCAGACGATCCAGGAATCCACCGTGCCGATGCACAGATCCGAGGCTCGTCGTTCCACGTCGGCGCGGTCGCCGACATGGGTGCGCAGCAACCAGGCCGCCTTGGTCGCCGTCTGGTTGGGGGCCAAGGTGAATCCGTGTTCGGATGCGGCCGCGAGACACTCACCGACGGTGCGCAGGTCCTGCCACCCGAGTGCCGGACCGATGGGTCGACCCGTCGACCGTTCCCAGACGATGGTGGAGGCGCGCTGGTTGGCGATTCCGACCGCTCCAACCGGGCCCCCCTCTTCGAGGGCTGCGTTGGCCACGCCGAGAGTCAGTCGAGCCAGTTCGGCGGCGTCGAATTCGACCAGTCCGGGGAACGGGGTGTCGGGAGCGAACGGGGCGTAATGCAATGCATGGATCGAACCATCGGGACGAACCACTGCGGCCCTGAGACCACTCGTCCCTACATCGATCACCAGAATCGATGCCGAGGACGAACTCATCGCGGTCGCCGCCCTTGCGGAAAGGCCCCGCGCCGCTGCATGGACGATCCGAGAAAGCCGCCGAAGACTCCCATGGTCATGGTGATGGCCAGATTGAACAGCACACCACTCCAGTTGACGTCGCCGTCCCGCGCCAGTTTGGCTGTGACGAACACCGCCTGAGCCAGGATGTAGGTTCCCGTGGCCGTGACCATGCCATGGGACAGGGGTGTGCCCCGCTGTTGGTGCCACGCGGCGACGCCGGCGCCGAGGAAAAAGCCGAGTGCGGCACCGAGCGAGAACAGGACCGCTGGTCCGCTGCCCGAGACGGCTCGGGCAGCGATGGAGAGTGGCACGGCGAAGACCAGCGCGACCGATGCACCAGCACGAATGGCCGGCAGGTCCCAGCGCCCGGCACGCTCATCGCTCACGGCCACACCGCTGAAAGGGTGTGATCGAGACCCATCTTTCCCGGGTTCAGAATCCCGTGGGGGTCGAGAACGGATTTCAATGCGGCGAGCATACGATGACCCGCTCCGAGTGATTCGGCGACGAAACGGGCGCGATTGAGGCCCACGCCGTGATGGTGGCTGAGGTTGCCGCCGGCGGCCAAGATCGCCCGGGTTCCGGCGTCCCACATGGCGATGTATGTGGCCTCGACGAGGTCGGCCGGAGGATCGGCGGCGAAGGTGAAGTACAAACAGGCGCCATCGCGGTAGCTGTGCGACAGGTGGCAGGTCGCGGATCTGGCGTGTTCGACCGCCAGCAGAGCCTCCACCGCCCGGGATCGAACCGAGGCCAGACGCGACCAGGGTCCGGCGATCTCCATCGTGTCGACCACGAAACCTTTGCGGGTGAGGGCTTGCAGGCCGCTGGTGTCGTTGCGGTGCTCCATCCAAGCATCGACGACGGTGGATTCGCGCGGTTCGCACCCCAGCGTGGACAGGCACTCCTCGTCGACGATGGCCAGTGCCGCATCGACTGTGGCCCGATCGCCTTCGTCGAGAACCAGAAGGACGCAATCTCGGCCGGTGCCTCCGTGTCCGCGCTGGCTCTCCCGTTCGTCGTACAGACGGAGAACCGCCGGAGTGCCGCCGCGTTGCAGGATCCGACGGCAGGCGTCGAGGCCGGCATCGAAGTCGTCGAACGAATACGCAGCGCGATATTCGGTTTCCGGTGCAGGGTGACAGCGCAACCAGACGCGTGACAGCACTCCCAACGTGCCCTCGCTGCCGACGAAGACTTGGGTGAGATCCGGACCGACGGCCGCTCGCGGCGCGCCGCCGGTGCGCAGGATCGAGCCGTCGGCGAGCACCACTTCCAGACCCACCACCACGTCTTCGATCTTGCCGTAACGGGTCGAGTACTGCCCGGCGCCGCGGCAGGCCACCCAACCGCCGACCGTGGAGATATCGAAACTCTGGGGATAGTGCCCCAGGGTGAGACCGTGCATCCGCAGATGCGCTTCGAGTTCCGGCCCGAAGGTACCGGGGAGGACTTCGACCACCATCGACTCGTCGTCGACGTGGACGATCCCTTGCATCCCGGTGGTGTCGAGCACCACGCCGCCACCGAGGGGCACCGA
>JBJTYE010000008.1:0-29517 GCA_046082625.1 Actinomycetota bacterium
GGCATCCACTGGGGTCCGGCGGTCTCGTCGATGCGCGAGAGCAATCGGGATCCGACGGGTTCGATCAGATCCAGATATCGACGACTGGTTTCCCAGCCCAGACGACGCCAGATGCGTTGACACAGTTCGTCGGTGCGGTCCTCGATGCGCCGGCGCAGGGCCTCACCGGCGGCATTCACACGACCGTCCTCGGCCAGACCTCGTCGTTCGAGATCGGCGAAAGCCGCTGCGATGGCCGCGTCGTCGGCGCCGCGACTTCGAGCAATCCAGCCGCCGTAGTTGAGGTGGGCATCGTGCAGCAATCCCGCTTGGACGCGATCCACGTCTTCGGCGACCAGAAGCGCGAAGTGGGTGTCACCTCGCCACTCACGCAGACAATTCACCGCCAGCCATGCCGACACCAGCGGGTCGTCGCCGCGCTGGGCCTGACGATGAGCGGCGAAGCAGACGCGACCGGCTTCCGGCAATTGATCCGCAACCGACCACAAGGGCTCCGCCATGGTGGCGAGTTCGTCCACGATCTCGGGGACGTAGCGACGCAGACCTTTGCCCACGGCTCGGTTCCGGACCTGCACGACGTGGTCCCACGTCGTGTGTCGCGCCGCAGTCTTCAGCGAGAATTCGATGAAACCCGGATGGATCGAATAGAAGGCCGCGGCCACCGCTTGATGTCCGGCTGGCGCCAGCGGAGCAGCCCGACTGGCGATGTAGTAGCCGACTCCGTCGGGAATTCCCAGTGCTGTGTACAACTCGATGGCCCGTGGATCCCAGTAGATCCATCCGATGAGCCGATGCGATGCCAGGCCGGCGCGACGCGAGACCTCCTGCCACGCGATGTCGCCTTGTACCTCACTGCTCTGCGCCGTCACCTCGCCTAGTGTGGCAGATCACATGTCGAAACTCGCCGTCCCCATCTTCGTTGCCGGCTCGCTGGTCGCTGGTTGCGGATCGTCGAGCGATGCCGTCGACCGAGCGGCCGAGACGTCGATACCCGCCACCACCACGACCGCAACGACGGTCGCCCCCGACGAGCCGGGACGCGAGATGCGAGGCCTTCGGTACTGCGAGATCCTCCTGCTCTCCCGCACCGACGCCGGTCTCGTTGCCGAGGTGTACAACACGTATCCCTTGAACGACTGTCCGGTCGATTCATGGACGAACCTCGATACGGCAGCGATCGCCGCCGAGGCCGGCGTCCCGCTGGCCCTGACCAACGGACCGCGCTACTGGTTGATGGACAGTGTGGAGAAGGCCGATCGCGACACCGTCATTACCCGGGAATTCGGCGGCCTGGCGATGAACCGCTACGCCCAAGTCGTGATCGGCGATCCCGAGACCGCCGGACAGCCCTATGCGCCCCAATCCGTGGATCGAAAGGCCATCTTCACTTTCGAAGCAGGTCGGACCATCTACGTGCTCACCGCGATCGATGGCACCGAATACGTCATGCAGAGTTGGAGTCAACAACGCGATCCAGCCCTCGCCGAAGCCGACCTGGCGACTCTCGGTTCCCGACTGGCACTTCCCGAAGGCTGGACGTACACCACTCGCGTCCTGACCGATGACCTGGTCGTCGACACCACATCGCGGCCGGCACAGGTGCTCCAGGACGAGCTGCTGAACAGTTACTCGCTCATACCCTGAGCACGTGGCGCGGCGTCAGGTGGAGAGGCCCTCCATCTGACGCAGGATGGTGATGCGCTGCCGGATCAGCGGATGGGTGTCCAGCAGACCGGCCAAGAGTCCGCGTTGCACCATCGAGGCCGGTTTCGGATGATCGATCCACAAGTGCGCCGTCGCCGTCGAAACCCGCTGCGGCACGGTGGTGTCGGCCTCGAGTTTTTCGAGGGCCGAACGCAAACCCGACGGATCACGGGTGTATTGGACGGCCGAGGCATCGGCGAGGGTTTCACGTTGACGTGAAAGCGCCGCACGAAGAATGAGCGCAGATGGAAGTGCCACCACGTACAGAACCACAGCGATGAAAAGTGCTGCGATGACGACGGCAGCACGCGCTCCACCATCTTTGCTCGTTCGACGACCTCCGCTCAGAGCGGCGAGTGATCCGATCCGAACGGCCAGATCGGCGAGAACGGCGATGGCCCCGACGGTCAAGACCGCGAGAGTGGTCACGGCGATATCGCGATTCCTGATGTGGCCGACCTCGTGTGCCACGACCCCAGTCAGCTCGGCTCTGTTCATGGTGGACAGCAGCCCACTCGTGACCGTGACGGCTGCATGTTCCGGGTCACGCCCGGTGGCGAAGGCGTTCGGTGACGGATCGTTCACGACGTACGTGGCCGGCACCGGAACTCCGGCAGCGATGGCCATCTCCTCCACGATGTTCCGCAGCTGCCCGTACTCCGGGCCATCGGCTCGATGGGCGCCGGCCAAGGTGAGAGCCGCCCGTCCGGATGCGAGGTATGCCCCCCAGAGGTAGAGGACGACGATCCCTGCCGTCCAGGCCAGGACATCGAACTGGAAAGCGAAGCGACTGGAGCAATCCCCGGCCGAATAGGGATACCCCGAACACGGTGTCGCCTCGATGTGGAGGAAGAAGACCACCACGTTTGCGACGATCCAGAGCAAGATGAACGACGTCGCCAGGATCAGAGTGGAGCGACGGCGGGCTCTGTCCTGCAGGCCGAAGAAGGATGGACGCACGAATTCACCGTAGCCACGGCCTGTCGGGGTGTTCGTGAGGGGTGGAGCTGAGGGGAATTGAACCCCTGACCTCTTCCATGCCATGGAAGCGCTCTGCCAACTGAGCTACAGCCCCGAAACGGGACACCGTGACGATACCAACCGCCTCCTGCCAGCCCAAACCCGGTTGCGCCGAATCACCGTGGCCACGGGTGACGAACTCCCGGTCACGGTCCGTCTCGGACCGGACGATCGAATCGCGTGCGTCGACCGCATCCACAAGTCAGCGTCAACGACTCCAGCGGGGGATCGGGTGGTGGAGGCATCGGCTCGAACACACCGCGAGGCCGCCACTCCTCGGCCCGCTTCTCCACAAGATCGAAGTCCGACCACAAATCGCTCGAAGACGACGGTTCCATCTGGATCTCGCATTCACCTCTGGCGACGACTCGCCACGTTTCGTCGGAGACATCGGCCAGCCAGCGGAGGCAATCCGGACAGGTCAGTCGCGCCATTCGATGCGCGGCACATCCTTGTAGAGGCGCTCGATCTCGTAGAACTGCCGCACTTCATCGAGAAAGACATGGACGACCACGTCGCCGTAGTCGAGGAGAACCCATTGCTGCTCGCGGTGACCCTCGGTTCGTCCCGGACTCCGGCCACAGACCTCGCGCACTCTCTCCTCGATTTCCTCGGCTACTGCTCGCACGAGCCGTCGATTCGAGGCCCCGGTCACCACGAAGTACTCGGTGATGCCGAGAACGTCTCCCACCGGTAGCACGATGGTGTCGGTCCCCTGCTTGTCGTCGGCTGCTCGGGCCGCCTCCACGGCAACGGTCAATGCCTCGCTCCGAGCAGTTTCCTCGGCGTCGATGGAAGAGTTCACGGAGCCACGCTGGTGGTCGTAGAGGCGGCAGGCGACGTCGTCGTCGACGTCGAAATGAGGTCCTGTGGATCGATGTTCGGATCGGGTTTGGCACCGGTCTTCATGAATTCCACGAAGGACTCACCGAGAATGATCTGGATGTCGATCCCCTCCACTCCTTCGGTGGCACGTTCGAAGACCAACTCCCCGAGCATCAGGGACAAGGATTCAGCGATGGTCTTGTCCATTTCATCGGAATACCGAACGATGGTGACCGGGGGTGGCGGGTCGGTGACCTGTCGCATCAGCATCACGTTGGTGGCCATGTAGAGCAGGCGCAACGACGCCTGACGAGACACTTCGATGTCGGCATACGGACTGTCCACGTGCACGTTCAGGGTCGGGAAGACGGCGACCATGGCACTGGGCGCCATACTCGCCATGACCATGACCGCCTCTCCGGAGTCGTACTCGTAGACGTCGAGTCCCTCGGGATTGCTGTCGTAATCGTCCATCGGCGTGACGGTCAATTGCCATACGGTCATCGGACCGGAGAACATCGCCGACATGAACGTCATCATGTCCACGGGCACTTGAACCCCGACATCGGGACTCGACACCGCCGGGACGGCCCCCAGTTTTCCGGTTCCGACGGCCGTGGCGACACCGTCCCAGATGGCTCGGATGGCCGGGGTGCGACGCTGATCCTCGATCTTCAGATCCAATGCCGACAGAACTTCGGCCGCCTCGATGGGGGAGAACGAATTCGGCCCCCTCTCGGCGATGAGACTGGTCACCTCTTGTTCGGAATCCGTCACGTTGTCGAGGAAGTTCACCTCGACCGTTCCCGCTCGCGCGATCAACGCACCGGTGTCGTCCACGTTGGTGACCGATACCAGGTCGATCTGGCTGTTGGTCATGTTCTGCACGGCTTGTTGCAGACCTTCGGCTCCCTCGTCGGCGAAGACTTGCGACAGTGGTTTCGGCTCGCCCTCGGGTGTCCCCGGGACGGCGACGTTCACCGGGATCACCATCACCCCACCCCCGGCACCGTCCACGTCGATGGCGAGGATGCTCAACGCGCTCAAGCGGTCTTCATCGTCCAGAACTGCGAACAGCGCCGTCGGAGTGACGGGAATCGTACGCAGGGGAAGAGCCACCACCTCTTGTGCGGCCCTCGAGTCCCGCACGGCCCGCCATGCCACCACGGACGTGATCGGCAACAGCACGAACACCACCATCCCGGCGGCGAATGCCACCCGAGTGCTGCGACGTCGACGTTCCCACAACGACATCGAGGCGTTCACGAAGAAATCCCCACCGATTCGCGGTACAACGATCGCTGGCGGATCACTGCGAGCACAGGTTCGGTGATCAGGTAGTCGAGGGGTCGCCCGTCGAAGAAGCGGGCCCGCAGGTCGGTACTCGAGACTTCGAGATGAGGTACTTCGACATGGATGCTCCCGGCCTCGAGGTCCAACCCGTCGGCAGGTCGATCCGGACCATCGATCCGTGCGTGTCGTCCCGGTCTGTCCACCACGACGATGCGACTGAGGGCGCACACCGTCTCGATCCGTTCCCAGGTGTGCAGTCCGGCGGCGGCGTCGTCACCCACGATGGTGAAGAACTGCGCCTCCGGCCAACGTGCCGACAGGCCCTCCAAGGTGTCGGCGGTGTAGCTCGGACCACCTCGGTCGATTTCCCAGCGACCGGCGACCAGGCCGGGAACCCCCCGGACGGCGGCTTCCACCATGGCCAGCCGATCGATCGCCGGCGTGATGGTCCTGGTTCCCTCCTTCTGCCAGGGAACGTTGGCCACCATCAGGAACACTGCGTCCAGGTCGAGGGCATGACGGACGTTCACCGCCGTCACCAGATGACCCACGTGCGGGGGGTCGAAGGTGCCCCCGAACAGGCCGATCCTGCGACCGGCCCCCACCAGGCTGTCCAGAGGCGATGTCGTCACCGAATCAGTCTATGGGCCGACTCCGAGCGGCTGACCTCAGGGATTCGTCCGGAAAGGCTCAAGTCCAGGGGCGCTAGGACCGATGAACAGGGGTCCGTGCGCCGACCCATCGGTCTGCGGGCGATGTCCAGAATTCGATGAGACAAATCCGAGAGCAACTGATAACCTATTGGCTCCACTACGGGACCCCCCAGGTCCGCCAACGGTGCCAAGACCCCTACCACTCGCCGACATATTCCTGTTCGTTCGCTGCTCCGCCTCGTCCTTCGTTGTGGCCAGCGGCACAAACGGGCACGGAATGATCCTTCCACCAGAACAGTTGAGACACCCATCATGAACGACTCCATCGGCATCTACCTGAACGACATCGGCAAGGTTCCCCTCCTCACTGCCGAGGACGAGCGCGTCCTGTCGCGGGCCATCGAGAAGGGTCGTGAAGCTGCGGCGCGCAAGGCAACCGGCGAACGTGGCGTGGCCATCAACAAGGACATCGCCGCGGCCGCTCGCGCCAAGGATCGGTTCATCCGCGCCAACCTGCGCCTGGTGGTCTCCATCGCCCGCCGCTATCCGCTGCCCCAGGGCATGGACCTCCTGGATCTCATCCAGGAAGGCAACCTCGGCCTCGAGCACGCCGTCGACAAGTTCGACTGGCGGCGGGGCTTCAAGTTCTCCACCTACGCCACCTTCTGGATCCGCCAGGCCATCGGCCGTGCCCTCGACCAGAAGGCCAGCCTCATCCGCATTCCCGGCGACCGATCGGCCAGTCTGCGCGCCGCTCTGCGTCAGGCCAGCGGCGATGGCGAAACCCTCGACATGACGAATGCGGAACTGCACCGTCTGACCACTCCGGTCTCCCTCGACAAGACCATCGGGGACGACGGCGATGCCACCCTCGGCGATCTGATGGCCAACGGCGATCCCACTCCCGAGGACCACATCATCGCCCAGGGCGAGACCGACCAACTGAACCAGCTGCTCGACACCCTCGATTCCCGGGCGCGCTATGCGGTCGAGGCTCGATTCGGTCTGATCGACGGGGAGCGCAAGAGCTTCCGCGAGGTCGGCGAGAAGCTGGGTGTCACCGCCGAGGCCGCCCGCCGGCTCGTCTCGCGGGCCGTGGCCGGCCTCAAAGAAGAAGCCGAAGACATCTTCGTCGCCTGATCCGACAGCCGCACCCTCTCCCCGAGGGCATCGGAAACCCACTCGTTAGGATTTCGCCATGGCCGCAGCGTGGACCCCATCGTCTTGGCATTCCCATCCAGCAGCCCAGCAGCCGCGCTGGCCCGATGAGGCCGCCCTCGACCGGGCCCTGAAGCAGGTCGCCTCCTATCCCCCACTGGTCTTCGCCGGCGAGGCCCGCTCGCTCCAGGCCGGTCTGGCCCAGGTGTGCGCTGGCAACGCCTTCCTGTTGCAGGCCGGGGACTGCGCCGAGAGTTTCGACGAGTTCTCGGCCAACAACATCCGCGAGAAGTTGCGGGTCATCTTGCAGATGGCCGTGGTGCTGACCTACAGCCTCGGCGTGCCGACCGTGAAGGTCGGCCGTATGGCCGGACAATTCGCCAAACCCCGCAGCAGCGACACCGAGAAGGTAGGTGACCTCGAACTTCCGTCGTTCCGCGGTCACATCGTCAACGATCCCGGTCCGAGCAGCGAGGCTCGAATCCCCGATCCCGATCGCCTGGTCCAGGCCTACCACCAGTCGGCCGCCACCTTGAATCTGGTACGCGCCTTCGTCAAAGGCGGTTTCGCCGACCTCTCGCGAGTGCACGCTTGGAATCAGGAGTTCGTGGCCTCCAGCCCGGAAGGTCAGCGCTACGAACAAGTGGCCACCGACATCGAACGCGCCTTGCGCTTCATGCGGGCCTGCGGCGTCGACACCGAGCACACCGCCGCTTTGCACGAAGCCGACGTCTATACGAGTCACGAGGCCCTCCTGCTCGGCTACGAAGAGGCTCTCACTCGGCAGGACTCCCTCACCGGATCCTGGTACGACTGCTCGGCCCACATGCTCTGGATCGGCGAGCGCACCCGTCAATTGGATGGCGCCCACGTCGAGTTCTTGCGCGGTGTCGCCAATCCCGTCGGCTGCAAGATCGGCCCGACCACCACCGCCGACTTCGTGCTCGAACTCTGCGAGGCGCTGAATCCCGCGCAGATTCCGGGTCGATTGACCCTCATCAGCCGCATGGGTGCCGACAAAGTTGAAGACGCCCTGCGTCCCCTGCTGCGAGCGGTCAAGGACAGCGGCCACCCCGTGGTGTGGGCCTGCGATCCGATGCACGGCAACACCTTCACGTCGGCCGGTGGACGCAAGACCCGTCACTTCGACGAAATCATCCGCGAGATCGCCGGGTACGTCGATGCCCACCGCCTGGAGGGCACCTGGCCCGGAGGCATCCACGTCGAGTTGACCGGTGAGAACGTGACCGAATGTCTCGGCGGCGCCGACGATCTCACCGACGCCGATCTGGACGACCGCTACCAGACGGTGTGCGATCCCCGACTCAACGGGCGCCAGAGTCTGGATCTGGCCTTCGGCGTGGCCGAACTGCTGCGCTCTGCCGGCTTTGCCTGATCTCGGGCAGGCCCTGGCCCAGATCGACGACTGGCCGGTCCCCCAGGTCGGTGCCGGTGTTCTGCGCCCCGACGGAACCAGTATCACCCGCGGCGCCGCGGACCATCGCTTTCGCCTGGCCTCTGTTTCCAAGCCACTCACGGCCTGGGCGTGTCTCGTGGCCGCCGAAGAGGGAACCGTCGCTCTGGACGACCCGGTGGGTCCACCCGGGGCCACGTTGCGTCACTGTCTGGCCCACGCCGCCGGGTACGGATTCGATTCGGCGAACCCGATCACCGGGGTGGCCCGCCGACGGATCTATTCGAACACCGGCATCGAAATGGCCGCCGCTCACGTCGAGGCGCGCACCGGTCTGCCCTTCGCCACGTATCTGGCTGAGGCGGTCTTCGAACCGCTCGGCATGGCCGAGACTCGCCTCGAGGGTTCCCCCGCACACGGCGTCTGGAGCACCGTGGTCGATCTGCTGCTCTTCGCCGATGAAGTGTTGAGACCCCGATCGATCACGTCGACCACCCGAGACGAGGCGATCTCGATCCAGTACCCGGACCTGTCCGGACTGGTGCCAGGTATCGGCTCGTTCGCTCCCAATCCCTGGGGACTCGGCTTCGAGATCCACGGGACCAAGTTCCCGCATTGGATGGGAGCCATGAATTCACCGGCAGCCGTCGGCCACTTCGGTGGCGCGGGAACCATGATGTGGATCGATCCCCGGTACGACACCGCGGCGGTAGCACTGACCGATCGAAATTTCGACGAGTGGTCCGAGATCGCGATGCGATCATGGTCGCGTTTCTCCGATGACGTGATCACCGCCCTTCGTCCCGCTGCGTGAGAGGCTGGGACGATGTCCTCGGTCAAGTCCACCGAGCGTGTGCTCCTGGGAGCGGCGTTCACGCTGGCCGCCAGCAACAGCGTGGTCTTCGCCTTGATGGGAAACCTGCAGGATACCTACGGCTTCGGCGACGCCGGACTGGGATTCATCGCTGCTGCCGGCTTCCTCGCGTCCTTCGTCGTGCAAGTCGCCATCGCGCCCATTGCCGATCGCGGATATGCGCGTCATCTCCTGATCGCTGGAACGGTGCTGGCCATCATCGGCAATGCCGTCTTCGCCGCCGGTTCGTCGCTGGCGGTCTTCATCGCGGCCCGGGCCATCGCGGGTTCGGCGGCCGGCTGCTTCCTCCCTCCGGCGCGGGCGCTCATGGCGTCTCTGGACCGCGAGAACGTCTCGGAGCGATTGGGAGCCCTGGGCGGAATCGAGCTGGCCGGCTTCGTCACCGGTCCGGTGATCGGAGGTCTGCTCGTCGGGCCACTCGGCTTGCGTTGGCCGTTCCTGGTGTTCTCGGTGTCGGCGCTCCTGGCCCTGATCATCGTCAGTACCCAACGTCTGCCCCAACTCGCCCGCTCCACATCCAGCCAACGACTGGCCTTCGGATTGCTCCGGCATCGGTCGGTCCTGGTTCCGACGATGTTCGTCGTGTCTCTCGCCCTTCCGGTGGGTCTGTACGACAGTTTGTGGGATCGCTTTCTCACCGATCTCGGAGCCAGCGACGCCTTGGTCGGCGTGAGTCTGGCCGTCTATGCGGTGCCCTTCGTCCTTCTGTCACGCTTCGGTGGGCGACTCGCCGATCGACGAGGACGTATCCCGGTGGCCTTCACCGCCGTCGTCTTCGTGGCACCACTGACCGCCGCCTACGGCTTGTTCACGTCGCCCTGGATTCCCATCATGTTCGGTGTCATCGAATCCTGTGCCCAGGCCGCCGGCGCGCCAGCCGCCCAAGGCCTCCTCGCTCGCGGTGCCCCCGAAGGGCGTGCCAGCGCCGCTCAGGGGGTTGCCGGGGCATCCAATCAACTGGTTGCGGCGTTGGTGGCCATTTCGGCCACCTGGGGCTACGGGCAGGTTTCGGCACCGGTGCTGTTCACCATCGCCGGAGCCTGCGTCCTGGTTCTCGGAACCGCGGCGCGACTCCTGGCGCGACCACTGCTCGCCGACGACGCGCGTCTCAGCTGAGACGTTCGATGATCCCTTCAGCGTCAGCTGAGACGTTCGATGATCCCTGCAGCGTCAGCTGAGACGTTCAATGATCATTGCCAAGCCCTGACCGCCTCCGACGCACATCGTCTCGAGACCGATGGTCTTGTTCGTCTCCTGGAGGCCGTGGATCAAGGTGGTCATGATGCGAGCACCGGTCATTCCGAACGGATGCCCGAGAGCGATGGCTCCCCCGTGCACGTTCAACTTGTCCCACTCGATCCCGAGGTGCTTGGCCGACGGAATGACCTGAGCGGCGAAGGCTTCGTTGATCTCCACCAGATCCACATCAGCGATGCTCATCCCGGCCCGCTTCAGTGCCTGTCGACTGGCTTCGATCGGACCGAGTCCCATGATCTCGGGATTCAGAGCCGAGACTCCGCTCGACACCACTCGAGCCAGCGGAGTGATGCCCAATTGCTTGGCCTTGGTATCGCTCATCACCATCACGGCGGCCGCCCCGTCGTTGAGGGGGCAGGCATTGCCGGCGGTGATCTGGCCGTCGGGACGGAAGGCCGGCTTCAACGCCGCCAGACCCTCGAGCGTCGTGCCCTCACGCGGGCAATCGTCTTTGGACACCACAGTGCCATCAGGGAGGGTCAACGGCGTGATCTCGGCTTCGAAGAACCCGTTGGCCACGTTGGCACTGGCGCGATCCTGGCTCAATTTGGCGAAGGCATCCATGTCCTTGCGCGAGACACCCTCGACTTCGCGCACGTTCTCGGCCGTCTGACCCATGGCGATGTAGGCATCGGGAAGACCCGACTGCGGGGTCCAGGTCGGCTGTCCACCACCCGAGCGCACCTTGGTCCGCTCACCGGGCTGACCGAAGACCGGATTCGGTGCCGTGTCCGAGGCGCCGGACGCGTACCGGCTCACTGCTTCCACGCCGGCGGAGATGAAGCAGTCCCCTTCTCCGGCCTTGATGGCGTGAGCGGCCATGCGAATGGTCTGGAGACTGGACGAGCAGTAACGATTGACCACGACTCCCGGGGCTTCCGGAATCCCGGCCAGGAGAGCCACGATGCGGCCGAGGTTGAACCCGGCCTCGCCGGCGGGCTGACCCACTCCCATGATCACGTCTTCGATATCGGCTCCGGAGACCTGGGGAACCTTGGCCATCAGAGCCCGAACGATCTGAGCCGCCATGTCGTCGGTCCGCAGAGTGGTGAGGGAGCCCTTGTTGGCCCGGCCGATAGGGCTACGGGCGGTGGCGACGATCACTGCTTCGGGCATGTGAATTCCTTCTTTCATCGAGGGCGAACCACACGGGCCACCCAGTCAAGGCACCTGATCAGCGTAGTCAGTGTCCTGCGTCGGATCCTGATCGATCAGGTCGCGGTCGCGCACTCTCGTTGAAGGAACGCAGGACCGGTCCGCGACCGGTGAGGGAGATACGCGTCATGGATGCCGTGTCCAATTGCGTCCGCCAACTCACACCAACGTCCACACCGAGCGCCCAGACCACCGCCGACTTGATGGGTGAGACGTGCGACACCACGATCGCCGTGCGGCCTGCCAAGGATTCGAGCAACTCGTCGCAGGCGGCCGCGACGCGTCGCTGTACGTCCGACAGCGCCTCCCCGTTCTCCGGCGAGAAGTGCGGATCCGATCGCCATCGGTCCCAGATCTCGGCGGGCACATCGGCCTGCGGAACACCTTCGAAGACCCCATAGGAGACCTCGATCCACCGTTCATCGACCTCGACCGCCAGACCCGTTCGGGCGGCGATGAGATCGGCGGTGCCCCGAGCTCGCACCAACGGACTGCTGATGATGACCGCGGCCTCCCCCACTTCGGCGGCCAAGTGGTCGCCGACTGCTTCGGCCTGGGCGATGCCCACCTCGTCGAGCGGATTGTCGGCACGGCCCTGTAGGAGGCCCTGGGCATTGGACGCCGTGCGCCCATGACGCACGATGATCAAAGAGCCCTTGGTCATTCCGCCAGCCGTCCACTCGCCACGAAGATGCGCCGCCGCTCCGGATCCCCCAGGTGGAATCGACGCCAGATGGACACACAGAGAGCGACACCGACGGCTTCCAGCACCAGGTTGAACCAGCCGCGCTCCATCACCGGCAATCGGGCATCGTCGAAGGAGACACCGGTGAAGGGCCACCAGAAGACCGAGGTGTCGGCGAATGCTCCGTCGTAGATCAGATGCAGGAGCAGGCCGATCGGGATCCCCAACAGCATCTTGCGCCGAGCCCGACGACCGATGGTGGCGAGCATCACCAGCACCAGGATCGCCACACCCATGGACACCGAGTGGAAACCTCGCGCTCCACCCCAGACGCCATCGACGACATCGGGGAGCAGGGCTCCCAGGATCAGGAATCGATAGTCGAAGGCAGGATCGCGGAACACGAACCAAATGGTGAGCGCCGAGGTGCCGACGAACCAGAGAACCATCGTCGTGACGTCCGATTCACCGCACCAGCAGGCGGTTGCAGTTGGGACACTCGACCACGTCACCGGCGGGTCGACGCTTGATGGCGTCCAGTTCGGCCACCGAGAGGTCCATGTGACATCCCGCGCACATTCCGTGCTCGATGACGGTGACCGCCACACCTCCGAGTGAACGACGCAGCTTCTCGTACGTCTCCAGGTCACCGACGTCGATGGTCGCCGCCAGTTCCCGGCGCCGACGTCGCAGATCGTCGATGGATGTATCGGCGGCCGCGACCGCGGCATCCAGAGTCCGTCGCGCCGATTCCTCGGCGTCGGCCGCTCGACTCTCCCGATCCGCCAGTTCGAGGAGATCTCGATCGGCTTCGCTGCTCGACTCGAGGAGCACGAGGCCCCGATCGTCGAGCGCGCCTCTCTCCAGCTCGAGAACCTGGATCTCGTGGAGCAGGGCTTCGGCCTCGCGGGGTGCGATGACCGTCTTCAACTGCGTGTCGAGACGGGCGCGCTGGGCGTCGAGGGTCGATGAGCGTGATTCGATGTCGGCCAACTCGGCTTCCTGGGTCGACTGCTCCCGACGAACGTCGTCTCGTCGCGCCCGGATGTGGGCGAGTTCGCCGGCCGCGTCGGCGTGGCTCCGGCGTTCCGGAAGGCGCTCCCGAGCGGCGAGTGCTTGATCGGTGGCTGTGTCGACTCGTTGGAGATCCAAGAGAGCCGCGAGATTCATGGTTCGACTGTAAGGGGTGGGGACGGCGCGCAGGGCACGATCGAATAGAGGGTCGGGTCGATGATGGGGATCGGCCACGTCGGATCCACCTGGCCGCGGGGCACCGTGGTGGTGAGAGCGGCGATCTCGGGAGGGAGGTCGGCTCCTGGATCGGTCAGATACCACGGATACGTGGTGGTCACGGCACTGTCCGGCGGGCCGCCCGGCTCTTCGCCGTCGACCGGCGCCCCGGTGGTGGTCGTCGTCGACCCGAAGTACGAGTACCACGAACTGGGGTCGTAGTAACTCTCCACCACGCAGTCCACTCCGGGCAGGAACAGCTGACCGGCCGGACGAGCGTTGGCCGACGGACGGGTGAATCGGGTCGCCGGGGTCCCGGCAAGGGCTCCATCCATCGTGGCCTTCCAGATGCGCGCCGGGAAGGTGCCGCCCTGGACCCGCCGAACACCGGCCGCTACGAACTCGGGAATGTTGTTCATCGGCAGGTACAAGTCTGGATGGCCCACCCAGACCGCGGTGGTGAGTTCCGGGGTGTACCCGACCATCCAGGCGTTGGTGTTGTTGTCCTGAGTTCCGGTCTTACCGGCCGATTCACGACCTTCGAGGGCCGATCGACGGGCCGTCCCATCCACCATGACCCCTTGCAGGATGCCGGTGATGCGCTGGGCCACATCGGGGGTGAACACCTGCACGCCATCGTCGCGATGCTCATAGATCGCCCCTTCGGGCCCGTCGATGCGATCGATGTAGTAGGGCTCGACATGCAACCCATCGTTGGCCAAGGTTTGCGCCCCCGAGGCCATGTCCAGTGGACTCATCTCGTTGGCTCCAGTGGCGAACGATGCGTACGGACGCAACGGCTCCCGTCCGGTGTCGACCTCGCCTGGTTGCAGATACAGGTTCCGGGCCATGCGATACGTGGTGTCCACGACGCGATCGAGTCCCACCACTTGCGACAAGCGGGCGTAGGCGCAGTTGATCGAATACCAGGTCATCTCCTCGAGAGTGCTGGTGACCCGGCTCACGCCTTGTCGGATCTCGAAGGGTTCGTCCGGGTTGTCCGGATTGGGGAAGGTGCACGGCAGGGTGCCGTCGATGAGGTCGTCGTTCTGAGCCCCGGCTTGGACGGCGGCGGCCAGGATGAAGATCTTGATACTCGAACCCGTCTGACGGGTGGCGAGAGCCAGGTTCACTTCGTTGCGGTTGGGGATGAAGGGTCGTCCGCCCACCATGGCCCGCACGGCACCGGTCTTCGAGTCGAGTGTCACCACTGCGGCTTCGATACCGGCGGCGTTCACCGGGAGGTTCGCGGCCTTGGCCTCCTCCGCAGCCTTCTGCACTACTGGGTCGAGAGTGGTGTAGATCCGCAAGCCTCCGCGGAACAACTTGTTGTATCGCTCGCGATACGTCGCGCCCAGGATGTTGCTCTTGTTGAGGAGATACGACTTCACCTCCTCGCTGAAGTGGGTGCGCGCGATGGTCTTCTCAGGAATGCTGCGCACGACCTCGGGAATCTGCCAACTACCCTCGCAGCGCGCCTTCTCGGCCTCGTCGTCGCTGGGCTGCAGGCAACCTCGGATGGCTTCGGCTTCCTCCGGCGTCATGAGTTCTTCGGCCACCACCGCGTCCAGGACCTCGCTGAAGCGTCGACGACTCTGCTCGGGCTTTCGGATGGGGTCGTAACTGGACGGGGCCTGGATCAATCCGGCCAGGAACGTGCCTTCGGTCAGTGTCAGATCCTCCACTCGTTTGCCGAAATAGACCTCGGCCGCGGCCTGGATGCCGTAGGTGTTGTTGCCGAAGAAAATGGTGTTCAGATACCGCTCGAGGATCTCGTCCTTGGTCCGCTCCTTCTCCAAGCGGAGGGCGTAGGCGATCTGCAGCAACTTGTAGCGACCGTCCCGCTCCAGACCTCCCAGGTACTCGACCTTCACCACCTGTTGGGTGATGGTCGACGCTCCCTGTCGGGCTCCGCCTTCGAAGTTCGACAGCGTGGCCCGGAACAGACCGCGGACGTTGACTCCCTTGTGTCGATAGAACTCACGGTCCTCCACGGCCAACACGGCCTGGATGACGTCGTCGGGAACCTGCGCGAGGGCCACCGGCTGGCTGTTCTCCAACTCGAAGGCGGCGATCTCGTTGCCCCGGACGTCGTAGACGTAGCTCCGCTCGGCGATCCCCTCCCAATCCGGTAGGACGATCGGGACCTCCTCGTGGGCGTTGGCGATCTGCCACAGGCGCGGCGCCACCCCGACCACGAGAGCCGACACCACGAGAGCACCAGCCACGACCAGGATCGACAGCCGTATCCACCAGGCGATGAATCTCACAACCCTGTCACCGTACCGGGCCGATTCCTCCCGATGCCGTCAGCTCGCTCGAGGGGTCCGTCGGGCGACCAGGCACTACGGTGCGAATGTGACACATCGACCTTTCCGCTTCGGAGTCCAAGCATCGAATGCCGCCAATCGCTCGACCTGGGTGGATCTGGCCCGCCGCTGCGAGGCCGCAGGGTATTCGTGCCTGACGATGCCCGACCACTACGACAACCAATTGGCCCCGGTCCCGGCGCTGATGACCGCCGCCGACGCCACGACGACATTGCGCGTCGGGGCGCTCGTCTGGGACAACGACTACAAACATCCCGCGGTTCTGGCCAAGGAACTCGCCACCATGGACGTGCTGTCCGATGGTCGTCTCGAGATCGGACTCGGCGCCGGCTGGATGATCAGCGACTACGCACAGCTCGGCATGCCCTATGACCCGGCCAAGGTGCGGATCGACCGCTTCGAGGAGGGCCTGCGCATCATCAAGGCGGCCATGGGCCCCGACGCCTTCTCGCACTCCGGCGAGCACTACGTCGTCACGGACTACAACGGCACACCCAAGCCCGTGCAGTCACCCTGTCCCCCGATCCTCATCGGAGGAGGTGGAAAGCGGGTCCTCACCATTGCGGCGCACCAAGCCGACATCATCGGCATCAACGGCACCATGTCGGCCGGCGTCATCGGACCCGATGCCATCTCCACCATGACGGCGCAAGCCGTCGACGACAAAGTGGACATCGTTCGCCAAGCCGCCGGATCCCGCCTCGCCGACATCGAGATGAACGTGCGGGCCTTCCTGGTGAACGTGACCGATCACCCCGAATCCGCCATGGACGGCATCGCCGCCATGATGGGCGTGGAGAGATCGATGGTCGCCGACACGCCCTTCGCCCTCGTCGGACCGCCGTCCAAGATCATCGAGGACTTGCAGGCCCGACGGGAGCGCTGGGGATTCAGCTACATCATCGTCGGCGCCGACGATGTGGAGAGTTTCGCGCCGGTGGTATCGGCTCTCGTCGGCCGCTAGTCGTGACCTCGACGACGATCGCTCTCTGCGGAGCCGGGATGATCTCGGGCGTGCATGCGGCCGCGGCGCGGACGCTCGGCTTCCCACTGGTCGCCGTGGCCTCCAGGACGTCGACACGGTCGGCGACCAGAGCCGCGGAGTGGGGATGCCGCGCCGTCACCTATGAGGATCTGCCGAACCGTGCCGACGTGGTGATCGTGGCCTCTCCCCCGGGCAGCCATTACGACCATGCGGCCCACGCCTTGGAGCGAGGGGCGGCGGTGATCGTGGAAAAGCCCCTCGTGACCACGTTGCGCGACGCCGACCGTCTCTGCGTACTGGGCGACCGCTATCCGCATCGACTGCTCTATGCCGAGAACCTGATCTTCGCCCCCTCCGTTCGCCGGATGTTGGCTCTCGTCCCCGAAATCGGATCGTTGTCGCACCTGTCCCTGCGCACCGTCCAGTCCCGCCCGACATGGGGCGGTTTCCTGGAGTCGGACTGGGGTGGCGGCGTGCTCTTCGATCTCGGTGTCCATCCCTTGGCACTCGCCGTCCTCATCGGACGACGATGCGGGGCCGGGGAGATCGTGGGTGTCGAAGCCCGCCTGCGCGGCGACGAGGTCGACACCGATGCACACGTCACGATCCACTTCGCCAATGGCGTACGAGCCTCCCTCCACGTGAGTTGGGAGGGTCCCGAGATCCCCAGTTGGGACGTCCAACTGGCCAGTGCGTCGTCGGTGTTACGACTGGAACTCCTGCCGACCGTTTCTCTCGAGCACGACGGAGAATCTCTCGATCTGGCCACCGAGCCCCATGGCCTCGTCCAGCACCTCGGTTACGTCGATCAGTTGCGACTCGGACTCGAAGCGTTTCGGCGGGCGCAGCCATCACCGAGTGATGCGCATTTCGGCCGCTGGATCCTGGAGATCGTCAGTGCCTGCTACGTGTCGGCCTCGCGACATGGCGAGCGAGTCGACGTGCCCTCGGGTTGTGACCGCTCGCTCACACCGCACGCTCTCTGGCGCGGGTGACGGTGTGGGCGCAGAGGGACTCGAACCCCCGACATCTTCCTTGTAAGGGAAGCGCTCTAGCCAACTGAGCTATGCGCCCGGACAAGTCTCAGAGCCTAGGCACGAACCTCCGGGCCACCGTCAGCAAGGGGGCTGATCCAATCCCCCGCAAGGAACCGGCGTAGTGGTCGTCGTAGTGGTCGTCGTAGTTCGAGGCGGGAGATAATAAGCCGGTGTCGTCGTCGTAGTGGTCGCAGCGGTTGGGGCCGTCGACTGGACCGTTCTCACTCGCTTCGCCGTTGTCGGCGGAGAAGTCAGCAGAACACCGATTGTGGTCTCGGGCGCCGTGGACGAGGTCGATTTCGGCGTCGATCTAGCAACCGACGTCGTGGCAATGACGGTCGTCACGGCCGACGATGGCGTCGAGGACTCGTTCGAGCCACCCGTGGCGAGACCCACCAGTGCGACTCCGACGAGTCCGATCGCCACTGCGCCTCCGGCGGAACGCACCGCGGTCTTCTTCCGGCGGGCCGATCGCACCTGGGACGAGGCGATGAAATCCTCGGCCGCAGTCCTCAGCGAGTTCCACGAGTCCGCGGACGCCGACGGACCGAACCCGTTGACACCCTTCCCGCCCGCGCCGGCGAGTTCGTCGTCGGACACGGAGTTGCGACGCGAGTTGTTGATGGCGTCCGACACCCTTCCCATTGTCCGTTCCTCCTTCGCTACCTTTTGAAGTCTACGGCGTACCGCAATGATGTAGAACGTCACGAGGCCAGCGCGATACGAGTCGCCCGAATTCGGGACGAGTGTCCCGACACCGCCGAACTCTCTCGTCGGGCCTGCCCGAATTCGATCCGACACCGCCCAGGCCCTCCCGCCCACGGGGTATCCACCGGACGGAGTCCCTGCTTGACTACGGTTTTCGGCGTGGCAACCCGCCCCGGCGACGCTGAGAACGATCTTCTTCGTCAGTACCTCGATGACATCGGGACCTACCCGCTGCTCACCGCGGAGGACGAGCGTCGCCTCGCGGGCCAGATCATGGAGGCCCGACTCGCCCAGGACCGTCTGGATGCCGAGCCGGCCCCCCGGGGACGGGATCGGACCCTGCTGATCCGCACGGTCCAGGCCGGCAATGACGCCCGAGCCCAGTTCATCCAGTGCAACCTACGACTGGTGGTGAGCGTGGCCCGTCGCTACGAGGGCTCGGGGCTCGGGTTGTTGGACCTCATTCAGGAGGGAAATCTCGGTCTCATGCGGGCCGTGGAAGGTTTCGACCACGAAAAGGGCTTCAAGTTCTCCACGTACGCCACATGGTGGATCCGTCAGGCCATCGGACGGGCCCTGGCGGACTCCTCGCGCACCATCCGAGTGCCATCCCATGTGCGCGAGGTCTATTCCCTCATCGACCAGAGCACCGAGAAGTTGGCCGCCGAACTGGACCGCCAACCGACCATCGAGGAGATCGCCGAACTCTCCGGAGTCAGCGCCGAGCGGGTGGCCTTGGTGCGGCAGCATCGTCGACCGCTGGTCTCGTTGTCCACCCCCCTCGACAATGAAGGGGAATCCGAATTGGGTGACATCATCGCCGACGACTCGGCGATCTCGCCCTTCGATGCCGCCGCTGCGGCTCTCGAGAAACGCGCCCTCATCGAACAGTTGAGTCGCCTCGAGGGCCGCGAAGAAGAGGTCCTGCGAGCCCGGTTCGGCATCGACGGCTTCCCGCTGACTCTCGCCGAGATCGGCGAGCGAATGGGCATCACCCGCGAGAGGGTGCGCCAGATCGAGGCGCGGGCACTCGGCAAGCTGCGCCATCCGAGCGTGTCACGGGTGTGGCACGAGGGTCAGCGCGCTGCCGACGCCGGCTGAGACTACGAACCCGCTCGCACAGCGAGTGCCGACGCCATCAATGACGAAGGTGCGGCAACTGGGGTTCGGCGGACCGTCCAGTCGAGGGCCAGCAGATCGCGATCGAATGCGTCTCTCACTTCGATGCCTGCTTCCCGACCGATGAGCCACCCCGCTGCGTAGTCCCAGATGCCGTGCGCATCGTCGCTCATGTCGATGAAGGCGTCCACGGTTCCGTCGGCCACCAGACAAATGTCGATGGCCGACGCTCCGAAGGTTCGATACTGCCACCAACCCGGCTCTCGGGGCGGCGGACCCGAGAGGGCTACGACCGCCGACGACCAATCCCGACACCCGGACGGTGCGATGGAGTGCCCGTCGCGTACTGCGCCCTGGCCACGGATGGCCCACCAACGGGTCGAACGAGCCTGATGGGCCACGAGAGCCACGAGCGGACCGTTCTCGTCGACGGCGCACAGCGACGTGGCGTAGTGCGGAACTCCGCGACTGGCATTGGTCGATCCGTCGAGGGGGTCGACCACCACCACGATGGGTGCATCGAGATCGGTCGGAGGACTCTCCTCGGACAGAATGCCCACTCCGGCGCCACCCAGGACGGCCAACGCTGCGTCATCGGCGACGATGTCGGCACCGTATTGGCCGCTCCGCAGACCCGATGGGCCCCAATCGATCACCTGCTCCAGCGCCTCGGCCACCGCATCGGCGGTCCGTTGCAGCAAGTCGAGCAGAACGTCGGGGCTCACCCGTCGAAGGGTAGTGTCGGACGAGTCCGATCGGGAGGTGCCATGGCGTTCATCGATGTGGCCGGTTTCGTGGCCCATCTCAAGAGTCACGCCGTGGACCACGGATTCCACGTCCACGACGAACGCCATTTCGTCGAAACGTATTCGCTACGGCAGATGTGGGAAGTCGATCTCCATCCCGAAGAGGCTTGTGACGGCCCCATCGATCTCCACCTCTCCCTCGAGGTCGACCCACGGGCGCTCCTCGGCTTCGAGGACGAAATGAGCAAGATGGAGGATCCCGACGCTCCGCCCCCGGAGGACTTTCACTTTCCCTTGCTCTTCACGTGGGCGCTCCCTCCCCTCGGCCGGCCCCCGGATCTCCTGGTCCTGGCCACCGATCTGGCAGGACTCGGGGGAACCGATCTCCCGCTCGAGGTGTCGGCCATCGATTCCACGGCGTCGGTGGTGGACGCCCCGGAACACCGGATCTCGATGGTGGCTCGGGTGAGCGTGGCCCTCGCCGACGTCTACTCCCAGGACGATTCGACCTTCTGCGGCATCTTCGACCGCTGCAGCGAGGTCAGTCTGTTCCTTCTCCGCCTGGCTCCCAGTTGGATGGACGAGAACTGACCCAGTCGCGACCCGCACCATTCCCCTCGCCGCGGAACGCGACATGCGAGACTGAGGGCATGAACGTCTCCGAACTGATCGACATCCTCCGGGATCTCGACCCCGACACGATCGTCGAGATGGCCATCGTGGCGCCCGTGACGCCGACCTCGGACGAGATCACCGTCGATCAGTACACGGTCGAGGGCGTCCTTCCCCGTGATCCCGAGGATCACGACGGCCAGCCCATGGTCTGGTTGATCGGAGGGGAACCCGCTGACGTCGACGAGTTCATCGACGCCGTCGAATCCCAGTCCGAACAAGTCCACACCGCGCATCACGGCGACATCATCGACTTCGTCGCCGCATCAGGTCGTCGGCAATCGCCGGAACGATGATCTCCGGACTCTCACTGATGCGGTGATCAACCCATGAGCTTCAACAAACCCTCCGGTCCTCCGGCATCCGCCCAGCAGATGCGCCGTTTGACCGAGCTGGTGCTGTCGGCCGGACACACCGATTTCCGCGACGCCCGCGGCCCTCTCGGTCTCTCACAGCGTCAAGCGGCAGGTCGCTTCACTCGCGACGAAGCCGATGAGTTGATCACACGATTGGAACACGAGGCCGAAGACGAAGTCGTCTCACCGGTCCAGGAGCGGCCGTCAGCTCCCAAGGCGAGTGCTGCACAGCTCCGTCTGCAGGCCGTCCCCGACCATCTCCTGGCCGCCGAATTACAGCGCCGGGGCTGGATCGTCGTCGAACCCTGAGTGGGTGGGGCGGGCAGGGATCGAACCCGCGACCCAGGGATTATGAGTCCCCTGCTCTAACCAACTGAGCTACCGCCCCAAACGGCGCAGGGCCCGCCTGAGCGGACCCTGCAGTGTGCTCCGAGAGCAGGGCTCGAACCTGCGACCCGCTGATTAACAGTCAGCTGCTCTGCCAACTGAGCTATCTCGGAAGGCGCTCACGAGGA
Source organism: Actinomycetota bacterium (assembly GCA_046082625.1). Lineage (GTDB taxonomy): Bacteria > Actinomycetota > Acidimicrobiia > Acidimicrobiales > Ilumatobacteraceae > Casp-actino8. The sequence continues at coordinate 21,737 of JBJTYE010000008.1, forward strand.
TACCAGCGCCCCCGGCTCGCCCACGATCGGGCCTGGATCAGTCCAGGGCGATCGGTTCTTCGTCGGCGGCGGAGAATCCGGCATCGACCTGATCGCCGAGACCGGCGGCCGTGCGCACCTTCTCGGACACCTCGACCATGATCTCGGTGTTCTCCGAGAGGAAGTTCTTGGCGTTCTCTCGACCCTGGCCGAGCTGCTCACCTTCGTAGGTGAACCAAGCCCCGGACTTCTTGATGATGTTCAGATCGACGGCCATGTCGAGCACCGAACCTTCACGGCTGATGCCCTTGCCGTACATGATGTCGAATTCGGCCTGACGGAACGGCGGCGACACCTTGTTCTTGACCACCTTGACCCGGGTGCGACTACCCACCACTTCGGCCCCGTCCTTGATGGACTCGATCCGGCGGATGTCGAGGCGCACCGAGGAATAGAACTTGAGGGCTCGACCGCCGGGAGTTGTTTCGGGCGATCCGAACATCACGCCGATCTTTTCGCGGAGCTGGTTGATGAAGACGGCCACCGTATTCGACTTGTTGAGGTTGGCCGTCAGTTTGCGCAGCGCCTGGCTCATGAGACGAGCCTGCAACCCGACGTGGCTGTCGCCCATGTCGCCTTCGATTTCCGCTTTGGGAGTGAGGGCGGCCACCGAGTCGATGACCACCACGTCCAAGGCGCCGGAACGGATCAGCATGTCCACGATTTCGAGAGCCTGTTCACCGGTATCGGGCTGGGAGATGAGCAGTTGATCGATGTCCACTCCGATGGCACGGGCATAGACGGGGTCCATGGCGTGCTCGGCATCGATGTAGGCGCAGATGCCACCGTTGCGCTGCGCTTCGGCCACGACGTGCATGGCCAGGGTCGACTTACCCGAGGACTCCGGTCCGTAGATCTCCACCACTCGGCCCCGAGGCAGGCCACCCACGCCGAGGGCCACGTCGAGAGCCAGAGCCCCGGTCGGAATGGCTTCGACCGCCATGCTGGTCTTCTCGCCCATGCGCATGATCGACCCCTTGCCGTATTGCTTGTCGATTTGGGCCAGGGCCATGTCGAGGGCCTTTTCACGGTCATTACTCATTGCAGTGCCTTTCTGTTGGGCGGTCTTGTTGATGTGGGTGACGGTACGACGGGGGTCTGGCAGAGTGAGGGGCCGGACTCCTGGCCCTGATGAACGGGACGATGGAGAGGGTACTTACGAACGGGTGTTCGGTCAAGCATCCTCGATGGGAACAGATGTTTCGTGGCTGGTCGTCCAGGTCGCGGCCTCGCTGATTTCGTCGGCCTCCAGGGGACGAAACCGCAAGTCGAGGGCCATCCAGACGGTGTGACTGAGGGGCCAGGTGGCGATGGGAACGATGACGGCGGCAACCGACAGCGCCAGGGTGACGGTGAGCACCGGGACGTCGGGAACGGTGAGGGCGATGGCCACCCCGAGGACCAGCACGATCAGGGAGATGTTCGCCACCAATGCCACCGTCATGGACCCCAATTCGTGACCGTCCACCTGGCGGGTCCGGCGCACACCACAAGCTCGGCAACGCGACCCCTGTCGGAACCATCCGTCGAACCAAGCCCGGCGGTCACCGCATCGAGGACATCTCCGAGCCAGAGCCCGCCCGATCATCAGCGGCAGCGAGGATCCATCGTCGATCACCCTGGTCGGATGCCGCGAGTTCATTGCTGACGACCATAGGCCGAGACCGACGTCGAAGCGCGGAGGCCGACCAGACGTGTGATGACGTCGTCGGTCTGGCAGAATGACCGGACCCATGGTGGGCGTAGCTCAGTCGGTTAGAGCGTCAGGTTGTGGCCCTGAAGGCCGGGGGTTCGAATCCCCTCGTTCACCCAAATTGATCCGCTGCCGGTGAGCCCCTACAGGTGACCCGGCACGGGCTCCTCGCCATGCCATTCTCGTGGATGCTCGCCTGTTGATGCTTGGCCCTCATCGGGGCCGGATCTACACTGCAGGATGCACCCGATGGGGTGTCGGCACCTCTAGCTCAATGGCAGAGCAGTGGACTCTTAATCCATTGGTTCTGGGTTCGAATCCCAGGGGGTGCACGATGATCGGCGGATGGCGGCGGCGACGATGAGAGCGCTGATCGTTCACGCCCATCCCGTGGCCGACTCGTTCAATCACGCGGTGGTGCGCGCCGCCACGGCCGGTCTCGAGGCGGCCGGACACCAGGTCACGGCCCTCGATCTCTACGCCGCTGACTACCGGGCTGTCATGAACGCCTCCGAATGGCAGGTGTACGAATCGGAGTCGCCAGTCGTGGACCCCATCGTGGCCGCTCATGTGGACCTGGTGCGCTCCAGCGAGGCGTTGATCTTCGTCTACCCGACATGGTGGAGTGCCATGCCGGCCATCATGCGCGGCTGGATCGAGCGGACGATGTTGATGGGCGTGGCATTCGAACTCGATCATCGACGACGGACGCGCCCGAAACTGCATCACCTGCGACATCTGGCGGGGATCTCCACCTACGGTTCGCCATGGTGGTACGTGAAGGCAGTCAATGACAACGGACGACGCACGGTGAGTCGCACCCTCCGCTTCAATGCTGGTGTCCGCACCGATGTCACCTGGCTCGGACTGTACGGCATGGATCGACGTTCGGATGCCGACCGGAGAGCCTTCCTCGATCGCGTCGAAAAACGTATGAGCAGGTTGCGATGAAGGTTCTCGTCGTCCACGCCCATCCGAGTGCCGAGTCCTTCAACGCCGCTCTGTGCGATCGAGTCCTCAGCGGTCTCGCACGTGGTTCTCACGAGGTGCGCCTCCGTCGACTCCACGACGAGGGATTCGAGCCCCGGCTCTCGGCAGCGGAGTGGCTCGTCCACCTCGATCCCCCTGCGACCAAGCCCCAGTTGGCGTCCCATTTCGACGGCCTCCGTTGGTGCGACACTCTGGTTCTCGTCTACCCCACCTGGTGGGGCGCCCAGCCGGCGATGTTGAAGGGGTGGCTGGATCGGGTGTGGGTCAAGGGCGTGGCCTGGGATCTGCCCGAAGGAGCCAGTCGTCTGCGTCCTCTCCTGCGCAATGTACGCCGCCTGGTGGCCGTGACCACCCATGGGTCGTCATGGCGAGTCAATGCCGTCCAAGGGGCACCGGGCCGTCGCATCGTCGGACGCAGCATGCGGGTCATCTGCCATCCGTTCTGCCGAACGAAGTGGATCGCCATGTATTCGCTCGATTCGAGCACCGATGCCCAGCGCGCAGCCTTCCTGAGGCGAGTCGAGAACTACTTCGCCCGGCTCTGACCGGATCGGGTGAACTCGACGGCGATCTCGGCCGCCACCCGGGCGTTATTGGTGGCCAGAGCCAGATTCGCCGGGACCGAACGCCCCTCGGTGGCCCGGCCGAGCGCACCGAGGACATGCGGAGTGACCCCTGCTCCGGTGATGCCCCGGGCGTCGCAATCGGCCAAAGCCTCGGCGATCGCTCCCTCGATCAGGTGCGTCGGCAATTCATCGGCCTCCGGGATCGGAACGGTGACCAGGAGACCACACGTGGCTCGCATGCGGTGTTCGAAGATCACATGCACCTCACCGGCGCTTTCCACCCGCGTCGGAACAGGCAATCCCGACGATCGGGTGTAGAAGGCCGGAAACCAATCGTGCCGCCAACCGAGTACCGGGACCCCTGCGGTTTCGAAGTACTCCAGAGTCCGAGCCAGATCCAAGAAGGCCTTGGCCCCCGCCGACACCGTCACCACCGGGTGATGGGCGATGGCATCCAGGTCGGCCGACACGTCCCCGCTCACGTCGGCGCCGCGATGCACACCGCCGATCCCGCCGGTGGCGAACACGGTGATCCCGACGGCCGCGGCGATGGAGACCGCGGCCGACACCGTGGTCGCACCGAACTCCCATCTCTGGGCGACGGCCACGGCGATATCGCGTTCGGCGGCTTTGCGGGCCGCGCCGAGGATGCGATGGGTTTCGCTCGCTTCCAAACCGACTCTGATGCGTCCGTCGAGTACTGCGGTCACGGCCGGGACCGCACCGAGTTCCCGGATGGCCGACGAACACGCCTCGAGGGCTTCGGCATTGGCCGGCGACGGCAGACCGAGATGCGAAAAGATGGTGGACTCCAACGCCACCACCGGACCACCTTGGGCGAGGGCCTGGCGAACTTCCGTGGACACCAACACGTCCGGCACGTCTCTCTCCCCTACGGTCGCTTCTCGAAGCGGCTCACGGTCTCCACATGATGGGTGTGCGGGAAGGCACCGAGGACCTGAGCGTCGACGAAACGGTATCCGGCGGCCTCCAACAGCCGCGCATCGCGACCCAACGAAGCCGGATCACAGGACACCAGCACCAAGATGGGAGTGCCGGTAGCCGCCAACACGTCCACTGCCGCGGCGCGCAGTCCGTCCCGAGGAGGATCGGCGATCACGGCCGCCGCTGGTTCGGGTTCCCACGCTTCCACCACACTGCACACGATCCTGGCCCGCCGTCCGGACAAGTTCACCGCCGCGTCACCACACGATGATTCGCTCGATTCGACGATGACGACCTCGCGTTCGGCAGGTACCGCCGCGGCGCTGAGGAGACCTACGCCGCCATAGGCGTCGACCACCGGACCAGGGATCCAAAGACTCGGGTCGCCGAGGGCGGCCTTCACCGCCGCCACCAGATCCTCGGCCGCACCCGGTGATGATTGGAAGAACGACCCGGCCGAGATCGTGAAGTCGACACCGCCCACGGTCTCTCGGATCATGGTGCGTCCCTCGGCATCGGAAGGGACCCCGCTCAACTGCGCCGTCGGATCGGTGACCGCCAGACGTTCGTCCTTCGATGCGCTGCATCTCAGGACCGCTTCGCGTCCCGGTTCCAGACGCAGGAGCGGCAACATCTCATCGAGGCGATCGTGCAACACCAAACAGTGGTCGACGGGGACGACGTCGTGACTCCGTCGCCGGCGAAATCCCGGACGGCCCTCCACGTCTCCGATCACCCGCGCCGTGGTCCGCGCCGCCGAGATCCCCGCTGCCGCGCCCGCCGTCCGGACCTGCGGATGGACGATCTTGCCCAGACGCTCCAACGACTCCACCACGATGTTGCGCTTGATTCGCCACTGGAGTGCCGGCGACGCATGTTGCATGTCGCACCCGCCGCAACCTCTCCGCACGAATCGACACGGCGGTTCACGCCGCTCCGGATGGGGATCGAGGATCTCGGTGATCTCGGCGCGGGCATAGTCGCGGGACCGCCGCGTGAGGCGAATGCGCACCGTCTCCCCGGGCAGGGCCCCTTCGACGAACACCACTCGGCCGTCATCGAGCCGCGCCAAGCCGTCACCTTCGGCCACGATCTTGTCGATCCGCACGACCGTGTCCGCACCGTCGGAACGAGCCGGAGAGGAACGTCCGCGTCGGGTCATCGATTCCGAAGGCTAGAGCCGAGTAGCGTGGGGCCGTGGCTCTTCCGATTCAGATCGTTCCGTCGGTGTTGCCCTGTGATTTCGCCAACTTGGGTGCCGAGGTGGCAGCCCTCGACGCCGCCGGCGTCGATCGCTTCCAATGGGACGTCATGGACGGTCAGTTCGTTCCGAATCTCACCTTCGGTCCCGACGTCATCGCCGCCGCCCGACGGCACACCTCCAAACCCTTCGAAGCCCATCTCATGGTCCAAACTCCCGATGTGCTGGCGGCTCGCTACGTGGAAGCCGGATGCGACCGCCTGATCGTGCACGCCGAAGCGTGCCCCCATCTGCATCGCACTCTCGGGCACATCAATGGTCTCGGGGCCCGCGCCGCAGTGGCTCTCAATCCGCACACCCCGGTCGCAGCGGTGGCCCACGTGCTCGATCTCGTCGACTTGGTCCTGGTGATGACCGTGAATCCCGGATTCGGGGGACAGGCCTACATCGCATCCATGGAACCCAAAATCGCCGAACTGCGCGACGTGATCGACACTGCCGGCCTCGCCGATTCCGTCAACATCGAAGTGGACGGTGGCATCGGACCGGACACCATCGCCGGAGCCGTGAGCGCCGGAGCCAATGTTCTGATCGCCGGAACCGCACTCTTCCGCTATCCGGAGGGCTTGGCCTACGCCGTGGCCGATCTGCGCCGACGCGCCCTCGCCGCCCGCCCGAACTGATTCAGCGCCGCCGACGCGATCGCGGGTCCAAGACCGGCTCGCCGTTCCAGGCCCGATGACTCGCCTCCAACATCACCGACACGATGGCCTTGATCGTGGCCAGGCCGATGAGCGCCACCAACACCCATACCACCGGAAGGATCAAGGACCGCACCAGTCGCGACTGCGCGTCGCGCAACGGAGTCAACACCCCGCTATCCACCGGACGCGCCTCCATCGTCAGGGTGCGCACGGCGTCTTCGATCTCCGGACAGTCGACTCCCGAGTTCAATCCGATGACCTGACTGCTGCCGAGCAGGGGTTCGGGGTCCCGCACCTTCGAGAAGAGTCGTCCCGTCGACTCATCGACCCCGGCGGCCACGATGTAGGTCTGGCCGTTCTCCACGAATCGGACGTCCTCGGCGTAGTCGACATCGACCAGATCCCCGCTGGTGAATCCCTCGAGGGATCCGCCCCTCATCTGGACCACGGTGAAACGGGCCGTCCGCCGGTCGGTCACCGTGACATCGCCCACGAAGGTCGCCTGCACCGGAGTCGGCACGATGCATCCTTCGGGGATGGTGGTGGTGGGAGCGGCGCTGGGCAGGGTCGTCTCGCCGGCCGGCACCTCTGCACCTTGTTCGGGCGGCACCTCGACCGGCACCGACATCGGGAGAATCCCGAGCACCAGCATCGGCGACATCACTGCGGCCACCCGCCACGCACCGCCCGCCGAACGTTTCACGGTCTCACGCTAGTGAACCGGCACCCACTCCCGAGGTCAGTCGGTCATCGACCCTTGAAGACCGGATCGCGCTTTTCCACCCAGGCGGCGATGGCCTCCGGCGTGTCCTTGGTGCCGAAGTTCACCGTCTGGGCCACACCCTCGTCATCGAGGGCCTCTTCCAGCGTCACGTTCATGGCGTTGTTCAGCATCCTCTTGGACTGGGCGAGAGCGATGGGCGGCAAAGCCACCAGACGCCGCGTCCAGTCGGCCACGAAGGAATCGAGTTCAGCATCGGGAACCATCCGATTCAGCAGCCCGAGGCGATCCGCTTCGGCGGCATCGATGATGTCGGCGAAGAAGGCCAACTCCTTGGCGCGGTGCAGACCCACGCGTCGCGGCAGGAGCCACGACCCGCCGCCATCCAACGACATACCGCGCTTGGAGAAGATCTGGGAGAACCTGGCCGTCTCCGAAGCCACCACCAGATCGCAGCCGAAGGCCATGTTGCAACCGACGCCGACCGCCACTCCGCGCACCTTGGCGATGGTCGGTTGTGGCAGTCGGGCCAGGGCCAGGATCACCCCGGTGACTTCGCGCATCGAATAGTACGAATGCGTATGCGACCGACCGCTGCCGTCTCCCATGGCTACCAGATCGGCACCGCTGCAGAAATCTCCCCCGGCTCCGGTCAGCACCACCACTCGATCGGCCGCATTGTGCTGAATCTGGGTGAGCACGTCGTGCAGTTCGATCCACATCGTGCCGTTGACCGCATTCTTGCGCTCCGGTCGATCGAAGGTGATGGTCACCACACCCTCGTTCCGGTCCACCAGGATCGTCTGGTACCCCTGGACCCCGCTCATGAACCGCACCCGTGGAGAGAAATACGCCGTGACCTCACTCACTGGACGATAATGACTCCGATGGGATTCAACCCGTATCGGAAATTCACGGCTCG
>JBJTYE010000009.1:0-9767 GCA_046082625.1 Actinomycetota bacterium
CACGGTGGCATGGGACCGTGAACGCCGAGACGTCGTGGAGCGACGCATGGTGCAGTTGGATCGCATGCGCATCGCCGAGACGACCCGGCGACCGAGTCCGGGAGCGGAAGCGACCGCGGCGATTCTGGACCACATCCGACAGCAACGACTCACCCCTCTGCCCTGGACCGAAACCTCCGACCAGTTGCGCAGTCGCGTCGAGTTCCTGCATCGGGAAGTGGGTGAACCCTGGCCGGCCTGGAGCGACAAGGAACTCGTGGCATCGTGCGGGGAGTGGCTCGAACCGTTCCTGTCGGGAGTGACCTCGATCGACGAGGTCCGACAACTCGACATGGTGGTGATTCTGCGATCGATGCTTCCTTGGTCCGTGGGGTCGCAGCTGGACCAATTGGCTCCGAGCCACCTCGAGACACCATCGGGTCGGCGATCGGGGATCGACTATCGGCAAGCACTCCGGGACGGGACCGCCCCCGTGGTTCGGGTTCGGGTCCAAGATCTGTTCGGATCGACCACGCATCCGACGGTCCTGAACGGGCGGGTCCCACTCGTTCTCCACCTGCTGTCACCGGCGGACCGACCGATCCAGATCACGTCCGATCTCCCCTCTTTCTGGCGGGGTTCGTGGAGCGAGGTGCGCAAGGACATGGCCGGTCGCTATCCGAAACATCGCTGGCCACTCGATCCGACGACCGCCGATCCCAAGCGTATGAAGGACACCTGAAAGTCGGGAACTGCGTCACGGTCGCCGAGAGGCGTAGCGTGGCCTCATGGCCGAATTCGCCTTCACCGAAATCCTCCCGTTGGGCAAGGACGAGACGCCCTATCGACTCGTCTCGATCGAGGGTGTGTCCACCTTCGAGACCTCTGCGGGCACCTTCCTCAAGGTCGACCTGGCGGCCATCACGCGCTTGACCCAGGAGGGAATGCGCGAGATCGCCCACTTCTTGCGCCCGAGTCACCTGCAGCAGCTGCGAAACATCCTCGACGATCCGGAGGCCAGCGACAACGACCGCTTCGTGGCCCTCGATCTCTTGAAGAACGCCGCCATCTCCGCTGGCGGCGTGTTGCCGATGTGCCAGGACACCGGTACCGCCATCGTCAAGGCCAAGAAGGGTCAGTTCGTCTTCACCGGTGGTGGCGACGAGGAAGCCATCGCCCGCGGTGTGTACGACACCTATCTCACGAGCAATCTCCGCTATAGCCAGATGGCTCCGCTCACCATGTACGAAGAGGTCAACACCGGCAACAACCTTCCGGCCGAGATCCAGATCAGTGCCACCGACGGCGACGAGTACAAGTTCCTGTTCCTCGCCAAGGGTGGTGGAAGTGCCAACAAGAGCTACCTCTTCCAGGAGACCAAGGCTCTGCTGAACGACAAGTCTCTCTTCCCGTGGCTCTTCGAGAAGATGAAGACCCTCGGAACGGCGGCCTGCCCGCCCTACCACTTGGCGGTGGTCATCGGAGGTACATCGGCGGAGCACGCCGTGGAGACAGCGAAGTTGGCCAGTGCCCGCTATCTCGACACTTTGCCGACGTCAGGGAGCGCACTCGGACACGGATTCCGCGATCTGGACATGGAGAGTCGCATCCTGAAGCTCTCACAGGAAACCGGCATCGGTGCTCAGTTCGGCGGCAAGTACTTCTGCCACGACGTCCGAGTCATCCGTCTGCCGCGCCACGGCGCCTCGTGTCCGGTGGCGATGGCGGTGTCGTGTTCGGCGGACCGCCAGATGTTGGGCAAGATCACCCGTGACGGGCTCTTCCTCGAACAACTCGAAATGGATCCGGCCCGCTTCCTGCCCGATGTGACGCACGAAGAACTCCAGGATTCTCCGGTGATCGCCATCGATCTGGATCGACCGATGGCCGAGATCCGCGCCGAATTGACCAAGTACCCGGTCAAGACCCGCCTCAGTCTGAGTGGATCGATGGTGGTGGCCCGGGACATCGCCCACGCCAAATTGAAGGAACGCCTCGACGCCGGACTGGGACTGCCGGACTACTTGAAGGACATGGCCGTCTACTACGCCGGTCCGGCCAAGACTCCTGAGGGGATGGCCAGTGGATCCTTCGGTCCGACCACGGCCGGACGGATGGACAGTTACGTCGACGAGTTCCAGTCCCATGGAGGAAGTCTGGTGATGCTGGCCAAGGGGAACCGGTCACGCGCCGTCACCGAGGCCTGCAAACGCCACGGCGGTTTCTACTTGGGTTCCATCGGCGGCCCGGCGGCGCGCCTCGCCCAGGACTGCATCACCAAGGTCGAGGTCCTCGAGTACCCGGAACTCGGTATGGAAGCCGTATGGAAGATCGAAGTCAAGGACTTCCCGGCTTTCATCGTGGTGGACGACAAGGGCAACGATTTCTTCGACCTGGTGAACAAACCGTTCTCGGGTGTTCCGATCAGCGTTCGCTGAATCGGGCTCACGTATCGAAGAGAGAACCCAGGACCGCTTCGCCGGCCGGCGTCTGTCCGCCCCGCTCCAGAAAGCGGCGCATGGCGGCTTGCGTGTCGGGGTGACCCAATGTCGCGCTGAAAGCGTTGCCCTCGGCGAGAAGATCCTCGGGGACTCCCTTTTCGGCGCGCAGCACCGCCGCCTTGGCGGCGGCCACGGCATGGGAAGGGAACGAAGCGATACGCCGCGCCAGGCGATCGACGAACGGCCACAGTTCCGCAGCCGACAACGATCGGTTCACCCACCCCCAGGATTCGGCTGTCATCGCGTCGACGTCATCGCAACCCAGCACGACTTCGAGAGCCCGAGACCGACCCATGAGACGCGACAGACGCTGGGTCCCGCTCCCGCCCGGAATAATCCCGAGGGCGACTTCCGGTTGGTTGAAAACCGCGCCGCGATGCGCAGCGTCGCCTCGCAGCGCGAATCGCATATCGCAACTCAGCGCCAATTCGCTTCCTCCGCCCCCGACGCGACCCTCGATGACGGCGATCGTGGCCTTGGGCATGGTCCGCAGGCTCTCGCACATGACGTGGAAGTGATTGAGTTCCGTGGCCGGAGGCGAATCGGTCGGAAAGCCGAGGATCGCCTCGACATCGAAATGGGCGATGAAGAAATCCGGATTCGCCGACGACAGCACGACCACCCGGACATCGTCATCGGCGGCGAGTCCATCGATCAGACGCGCCGTGGCGACGAAGAGTTCGAGGGTCATCAAGTTGATGGGCGGACCGTCGAAGACGACTCGGGCGATACCCCCGGACGTCGTACAGGTGACGGTCATGAACCGATCGCCTCAGCTCACCAAGGACTTGACGGCATCTCGGGTCTCGGCGACCTCGTCGGGATTTCCCCCGAACTCGACGGCGGCGAAATCCGAGACTCCGATCTCGGCGAGAGCGGAGATTCGGTCGATGACCTCGCTGCGACTGCCCACGATGGCGATGTCGGCCGGACCGCCCACACCCTCTTTGTCCAACATGGCCCGGTAACTGGGCAGCTGTCCGTAGACCACGAAGACCTTGGCGGCGCGTTCATGGGCTGCGGCGCGATCCTCGGTGACGCACACCGGAAGAGCGGCGATGACCCGTGTCGCATCACGACCGGCGGCTTCGGCCGCGTCACGCAACGTCGGAATGGTGTGATCGGCGAGAGTCTGCGGTCCGGTGCACCAGGTCAAGGTGCCGTCGGCCAAACGTGCGGTGACCTTCAGCATCTGCTCCCCCAGCGCCGCGATCACCACATTCGGACGGGTCCCACCCGGGACGGCGACGGCGCCGTTCACTCGGTATTCCTCTCCGGCATGGGAGACGGGTCGGCCCTCGAGAAGGGGCATCATCACTTCCAGGTATTCGCGCATGTGACGAACGGGCTTGGCGAAGCTCATCCCCCACATCCCCTCCACCACCACCTGATGGCTGAGTCCGATGCCGAGACACAGACGTCCTCCGGTGGCGGCGTTCACGGTGAGGGCCTGTTGGGCCATCATCATCGGATGCCTCGGGTAGGTGGGAACGACACTGGTTCCCAATTCGATGCGCGGAACCTCGCGCCCCATGACCGCCAGCGCCGTCAAGGCATCGTGTCCGAATATCTGGGGAACCCAGAAACTGGCGAAGCCGTCGGCTTCCGCACGACGGGCCTCATTGATCATGGCGTCCAACGTGCCGTCGTTCGCCGCTCCACCGAAGATTCCAATTCGCATGTCAGCACCGTAACCGGCCGGCGGTGGGTCGCCGCATCCGAAGATCAGGCCAGGCTAACGAGATCCAGCCAATCCCGGCTGAAGTAGTCCACCTGACCATCGGGCATCAAGAGGACCTTGGTGGGCTCCAGTTTCTCCACGAACTCGGTGTCGTGGCTGACGAAGATGATCGAACCCTTCCAATCGGCGAGGGCCGTAGCCGCCGCCTCGCGGCTGGCAGGATCCAGATTGTTCGTCGGCTCGTCGAGGAGCAACAGGTTGTTGCGACCGACCATCAACATGGCCAGAGCCAACTTGGTCTTCTCACCGCCGGACAGCGTGCCCGATTTCTGGTTCACCTTGTCACCGGACAGTCCGAACATCCCGAGCAGTCCCCGCAGCTGCGTCTCGGTGAGTGAGATCCCGGTCGGCAACTGTCGACGCATGTTGTCGAGCAGAGTTGCGTCGATGTCCAGATTGTCGTGTTCCTGGGCGTAGTAGCCCACGTGCACCTGGTGCCCGAAGCGGAAGTCGCCGAGATCAGCAGTGGTTTCCCCGGCCAGGATGCGAAGCAGACTGGTCTTGCCGGCTCCGTTCAAGCCGAGCACCAGTAGTCGCTCGGCCCGACCAAGATCGAAGGTCGCATCCTCGAACACCGCAGGCCCGCCGTATCCCTTGCAGAGATGCTCGGCCACGATCACGGTTTCCCCGCAGGGTGGCGGATCCGGGAACCGAACCTTGATCTTCCTGGTCGCCGTCGGAGCCGACACCTTGGCCGCTTGCAGACGGTCGATGCGCTTTTCGATGCTGTGAGCCATGGAGGCCTTGGTTGCCTTGGCCCCGAAGCGATCCACCACCGTCTGCAATCTGTCGATCTCCTTGGCCTGCAACAGAGCCTTCTTCGCTCGGCGCACCTCGTCCTCGGCCCGCGCCCGCCGGTACTGGCTGTAGGTCCCGCGGTATTCGACGACCTCGCCGACTCCGTCTTCGTTCTCGCGATCGAGATGCAGGACTCGGGTGATGGCCTCGTCGAGCAACTCCAAGTCGTGGCTGATCACCAGAAGAGCACCGCGGTATTGCCGCAGGAAGTTCAAGAGCCAGTTCTTCGCGTCCACGTCCAAGTGGTTGGTCGGCTCGTCGAGGAGCAGCACGTCGCTTCCGGCGAAGAGGATGCGCGCCAGTTCGACGCGGCGGCGTTCACCTCCCGAGAGCACCCCCACCGGAAGGTCGAGCCGGGATCCCGACATGCCCAGACCGGCGGCGATACTACGGGCCTCGCTCTCGGCCGCGTACCCGCCCTTCAGGGCGAACTCCTCTTCGGCTCGACTGAAACGGGCCACGTTCCGTTCGTTGGGATCGGCTTCCATCTCCACCCGGAGCTTCTCGATCCGCATCAGGTCGTCGTCGATGCTGCGACCGGAGAGGACGTGCGAGATGGCGGTGCGACCGTCGTAGATACCGGCGATTCGAGGATCCTGGGGCAGATACCCGAACCCGCCCTTGCGCGAGACGGAACCGCCGGCCGCTTCCGACTCTCCTCCCAGCACCTTGAACAAGCTGGTCTTGCCGGCCCCGTTCCGGCCCACCAGGCCGACCTTGTCCTTGGGCATGACGGTGAACGTCGCGCCGTCGACGACACGTCGACCCGCAACTTCCACCGACAGCGAACGGACCTGCAACACCCGTTCAGTGTGGGCGTGTCGACCTCAGGAAGCAACTACCACGACCGATATCACCGGCCCGGGATTCACTCGCCGTTCGTCGTGCTGCCGAAATCGGGACCGTTCTCGAGAGTGGTGTCCGCAGTGAATTCCGACGGCAGACACTCCCCTCCCTCGGAGCCGGGAGCGGTTCCGAGGACTCTGGCGATCTCCTTGATGAGGAACTGCTCACCGTCCGTCGAAGGATGGATACCGTCCTTCCACAGCAGACCAGGACGCTTCGACAGGCGCCTCCAGTCGATGAGCCACAGATTCTCCCGGGCGCCGACCTGTTCGATGATCACCTGGTTCACTTCGGTGATCTCGAAGCGATGTTCGCTGGCCGTGAGTATCACGACCGGAATCTCGTCCAGCTGGTCGAGGATGTCCACCAGAATCGTGCGGTACTCGTCGCGGTTGTCGCGATAGTTGGTCCCGAGAAAAAAGACCGCGGCGTCGAAACCCTGTGACAGCTTGACCTTGAGGATCCTCTGTCCCAATTCGACGAATCGACCGACTTCGGCCTCCACCGCCACCTGCCAACCCTGAGGAGTCAGAACATTGCAGGCCAGTCCGCCGTAGCGGCTCGACATGGAGGCGAAGATCGAGTCGCCGATCATCAGCAACCGTGGCCCCTGGGCCACCTCGCCGACGGTCACCGCCTTGCCACCCACGGTCGGCGACGAGGAGAGGTCGCGATCGAAATCGGGAGGAGTGGTCGGAGGTTGAACCAGTGCTCGCACCCCGGCCACCGTTCCGATGGGTCCGACTGGGCCATCGGATTGCTGGGAATCACCACACCCGACGGTGGCGACGAGGACGACTACGAGGGCCAGGATGACCGGTGCCCGCTTCGTGAACAGCGCATTCATGACATCGAACAGTCAACCATCAAATCAAGGCTGCCGACGGTCACCTTCGTCAGGGTGTCGTCTCCGGACCCTGACGGCGGATGGCCTGCAATTCGGAACGGATGTCGCTCAGCAATTCGATCTCGGTCGGCGGACCGGCCGGACTGGATCCGGTGGCCCGGTTGTAGAGCTTGACCATCATGAACAGAACGAAAGCGATGGACAGGAAGGTCACCACGACCGTGAGGAAGGCTCCCAAGCGGATCTCGGCATCGTTGAGGCTCAACACCAATGCCGAGTCGAAATTCGGCTTTCCGAAAGGAATGGCCACCAACGGCATCATGATGTTCTCCACCAGAGCCGTGACCAATCCGGAGAACGAGCCGCCAAGAATGAATCCCACGGCGATGGCCAGCAGATTTCCACGACTGATGAACTCCCGGAAGTCCCGCAACAACTTGATCATTCCACTTCTCCCTCTCTCGACGACGTCCGAGAGACAGATTACGACGGTCTCCCAGACGGTCCGGGAGGGCGACAGGAAGATTTTCGGCACGGGCTACGCTTCGACCATGGCCGACCACACCTCATCGGCACCCAAGCCTGCAGACAAAGTTTCGGCGTCCGCGGTTCCTGACCTTCTCCTCGATCAGATAGACGCTCTCCGCGTCCTGCGAGCCGACACGGACACCGAGAAAGGTCGACTCCTCGAGCAGATCGGCGGCAAGGGCGTGGTGGAGCAGGAAATGGTGCGCCAGATGTCGGCGATCAAACCGCTCCACCGCCCGGATCGCTTCGAAGAGGCCCATCGCATGATGATGCGCTCCGTCGAGATCCTGGATCGCAATGGGGCTCGGCCGGCGGCCGTTTCGCACATCGGACCTCTTCGTCCGATCGGCCAATGGATGGTGCAGTTGGTGAGTAGGTGGATCGTACGCAGCCATCTGAACCGGCTGATGTCCCACCTCTGCAGTCTGTACGAGAAGCGCGAAGCGAATTCCGCGTGGGGGACGCCCGAACATTCCATGTTGCGACGGGCCCGTCTCGACGCCCGTCGGGTCCAGGCGGGCATGAGCCGACAGACCATCGGCCTTCCGGCCTTTCTTCTCGGAGGAGCCTTCATCACCTCCATCGCCAGTGCTCTGCAGAGCGTGGCGCGCTCGGCTCTCGATTCGACCGCCGGTGTCATCGTGCTGGCGGTGATCCTGATGGTGGTGCTCATCGCGCTCTCGTGGGTGGCGCTCTACAGCGCCGGAGTGTCTCGACGGCGGATTCGCCTGTCCACCGATCAACCCATCAAGGCCTTGTGGGAAACCATCGGGGCCGCCGGCAGAACGCCGCGTGACGAGAGCTACAACTTCGCCGTGTACGCCATCATTTTGTTGGTGTTGTCCTGGATCGTGGTGCCACTCGCCGTGTGGTTGGCAATTCGCGCCTGAACCGTTCAGTCGGTCTCGACGCGATCGCGATGTGACTCCTCGAGTTCGTCGAAGGTGTCGACGCGGCGAAGCGAGGGGAAGAACACCGAGAACACAGCCACCACGCCCACGGTGGCCAGTCCTCCACCGATCACGGCGGTCTGCGTACCAAGCGCCTGAGCGGCCACACCGCTTTCGAATGCACCCAGTTCGTTGGTGGCACCGATGAAGACGCTCTCGACCGCCATCACCCGACCCCGCTTGTCATCAGGCGTGACCAGGGGAACGAGGGTGCTGCGAATGAACACGCTCACCATGTCGGCGGCGGAGAGCACCACGACGGCGATGAAGGCCACCACGTAGGACGTCGTCACCCCGAGTACCACGGTCGATAGTCCGAACACTCCTACCGTCACCAGGAGGGTGCGGCCGACGCGATGTTTCACCGGTCGTGAGGCCAGGTACAGCGCCATCAACCCCGCACCGATGCCGGGCGCTGCTCGCAACCATCCGTAGGCGATGTCACCCACTCCGAGGCGTTCCTCGGCGATGACTGGCAGTAGCGCGACGGCGCCGCCGAAAAGCACAGCGAAGAGATCGAGGCTGATGGCGGCCAACAAGATGGGAGTGCGCCGGATGAATCGCAGACCCTCGAGGGCCGAATGCAGCGACAGTTCCTTGGTCGCTCGACGGCGAGCGGTTCCGTCAGGATCTCGTGGCTCGGCCTCGCTCGCCGGTGGCGCTCCACCGAGGCGAATGGCCGAGAGGAACCCGGCGCCGTCGGCGATCATGGCTGCGGATACGAAATAGGCGAGGGCCGGACTGCCGGAATAGAGAAAACCAGCCAGGGCGGGACCGACGATCGCCGCCGAGGTCCAGGTCGCTCCGTACATGGCCATGGTGCGGGGCAATGCTCCCGGCGGCGCCACCATCGGAGGAATGGCGCGAATCGCCGGTGAAGCGAAAGCCCGTGCGACTCCGAAGAAGAAAGTGATCAGGAACAGAGGCCAGACCGCTGTGGGTTCACTGAGTGCGTACAGACCGAGGGCTACCGAGGACAGGACTTCGGCACCGATGGCGATCGTTCCGATGACTTTGCGATTGAAACGATCGGCGATGGAACCGGTCACCAGGACCAGGAGGATGGCCGGCAGGAATTCGGCCAGACCCAGAAGTCCGATGTCCAGTTCCCGTCCGGTGATGTCATAGATCTGCTTGCCGAGCACCGTGGCTTGGAGCAACACCCCCGCTGAACTAAAGATGCTCGAGCCGAGGAGATTGCGCACCGGAGCGACCCGCAACAGATCGCGGGTCCCCTCCACCGCATGGGTCGAGTCGGTGGCTGGGGCGATGATCGGATCTGGCACCACTGCGAGACACTAGCCAGCGACAATTACACTCCCCGCATGACTTCACTCGCCGATGAGACCCGATGGCTCGATGCAACGTCCCAGGCGGAACTCGTCGCAACGGGAAAAGTGTCCCCGGTGGAATTGGTCGATGCGGCCATCGAGCGCATCGAGAAGTACGACCCTGCACTCAATGCGCTGACCTATCGCTGGTTCGAACAGGCCCGGCGACTGGCCTCCAGCGATTCCCTCCCCGCCGGTCCGTTTCGCGGCGTGCCGTATCTCTTGAAGGACCTGTACGCCTACGAG
>JBJTYE010000010.1:0-7434 GCA_046082625.1 Actinomycetota bacterium
TCGCAGCGCCGGCGATCCCTCGGAGTGGATCCTCGCCCGCCGCGATGCGCCGTGGGCCCAGTTCTACGGAGCCAACTGGCACCAGATCTGGCTCGGGACCGACTACTGGAGCCAATTCACGGTGCCGTCGCCGTTCGAACATCTCTGGAGCTTGGCGATCGAGGAACAGTTCTATCTGTTGTGGCCCATCGCGGTCCTCGGACTTCTCCGACGTCGTTCGCCTCTGTCGGTCACCTGGGTTGCTGCGTTGCTCACGGCGCTCTCAGGTCTCGCGATGTGGTTCCTGAGTTCCGAGGTCAGCGTCACGCGGGTCTACATGGGAACCGACACCCGCGCCATGGGCCTGGTCTTCGGGGCGTTCCTGGCCACTCCGGCCATCACGGGAATCGCGGCCGACCTGGCGACACGGTTCCACCGCTTGGTCTCGGCCTGGTGTCTCGTTCCCGTGGTGCTCGTCGGAGCTCTCTGGTTCACCGTCGAGGGCGGCGATCCGTGGCTCTTTCGCGGCGGCCTGCAGGTCCATTCGCTCCTGTCCGGTCTGGTGATCATCGGCGTCGCCCACTCGCAAGGCCCAGTGTCGCGTGTCCTGGCACTGCGACCCCTCGTCATCATCGGCAAGCTGTCGTACGCGCTGTATCTCTGGCACTGGCCCGTCTACGTCTTCCTGTCCGAGGAGCGCAGCGGTCTCGAGGGTTGGTCCCTCACCGGTTTGCGGCTCGCCGTCACCGCGATCTTCAGCGTCGCCTCGTACGTCTTGATCGAGAATCCTGTGCGGTTTCGGGTGCGGGCGACCAGCGGACGTCGAGGTCTGGCCGTGTTCGCTGGGGCCATGGCCCTCACGACATCGGTGTGGCTGGCGATTCCGATTCCCCGCACCACCAACGCCGTCACCGAGACCGCCCTCTCGGCGGCCTTGACCACTACGTCGACGGTCGCTCCACCCGAGTCATTCGACGTCACTCCCCGATGGAGCGACGTCGACCTGCGCAACGCGTATTACCTCGGTGACTCGATCGCCAGCGACATGTGGCCGGCGGTCGAGGCCGGTTTCACAGCCTCCGGGGTCGCCATCACTTCGGGGGCCTTCGGGGGTGTCGGCATCGTCGGCAGCACCGACAATGTCGATCCGCTCAGGACCCTCGAACAGCGACTGCAGGAACTGTCACCCGATGTCGTGATCCTGCAGCTCTCCGTGTGGGATGCCGAGGAGCCTGCCGCCGCTCAGGTCGCGGCCCTGGAGGAACTCCTTCGTCTCGTCCGTCGCTACGACACGCACGTGGTCCTCTTGTCCTTTCCCCCGCTGTCGTCCGAACGCACCCGACCTGGACAGGACCTGCTCGAACTCCGGGCCCGTGACGTGGCCGCCACATCGGATGGCTGGATGGCCTACCTCGATCTTCGCGAGGCCCTCGGTCGGGAGTTCGCTTTCGACATCGACCGCGACGGGATCCCGGAGCGCAAACCGGACGGAATCCATGTCTGCCCCACCGGAGCATTGACGGTCACGATCTGGCTGCTCGATCAGATGGAAACATTGGTGCCGACGTTCGCGGCCTCGACGGACACATCGTGGACCACGTCGGACTGGATCACCGACGAGAGATACGACAGCCCACCTGGGGCATGCGCCCGTCGCTGACCGTCATCGGGCTCGGCTACCACCGTTGGACGACGGGAATCGCTCCGACGAAGACCGCATACGACGCAAGGAGGAGCAGACCCCTCGAGCGACCCAGCCGGCCGTCCCGCCCGGGGAGCAAGAGGGCTGCCGCCACGACCGACATTCCGAGAGCCACTGCGGTCAGCGGGCGGTCGATATCGATGGGTTGGATGCTTCCCGCGATGCCCACGATGAAGAGCGAATTGAAGATGTTCGAACCGAGAACCGTCCCGATGCCGACACCCACCTCGCCCCGTCGCAGAGCGATCACGGTCGTCACCAATTCGGGGGCGGACGTCCCGATGGCCACGATCACCGTTCCGATGACGAATTGACTCCAACCCAGGTATTCGCCGATCTCCTTGCCGCCGAGCACGATGAGACGACCGGCCACGATGAGCATCACCAATCCGAGGACCACATCGACGACGACCGCTCGGTGATCAGTGTCTCCCAGGATGTCGGCACGAGTCCTCTCTCGCCGCGCCTCGGCGACGATGCGCACCAACCAACCCACGAAGAGCACGATCATCGCCACTGCTTCGAAGCGCTCGATACGTCCATTGAGACCGACGACCAGGATGAACCCGAGGGCGGCCACGAAGGTGACGAGTTCACGTCGCATCTCTCGCCACTGCACGGTGATCGCACTGATCAGCAAGGTGATGCCGACGACCACGCTCAGATTCACCATGTTCGAACCGGTGGCGTCACCGAAGGCCAGATCGGGTCGACCGTCGATGGCGGCCAACACGCCGACGGTCATCTCCGGACTGGACGTGGCAAAGGCCGCCACGGTGGCGCCGATGATGCCCGAGGGAATACGAAGCCAGCTCGCAAGGCCCACCGAGCCGCGCACGAAGCGATCACCGCCGAGGGCTGCCAGGATCAATCCGACAACAAGAAGCACTATCGACATGGGCACGTCTCTCTTTCGACGCCGACCCGTCTTCCCGGCACTCCGAAGGAAAGTGTACTCCTGGCCGGGAGTCCCGCCGCGATCCGAAATTCGGCGCCAACTTCCACCTGGCGATCACGTGGCGTCCAGATCGAACGTCGACGTGACGCTGTGCAGGGTCACCCGACTTACAGTCGGATCGTGATCTCGAAAACTGCCTGGGTCCGTTGGTTGGAGGCGGTCCTCGTCCTCGTCCTCGCGTATTCGATTCTTCTGGTCGTCGCTGGTTCGGTGGCCGGGTCGTTGTTCTCGGCCTTCGGTTTCGGTCCCGCCGATGTGATCGACACCGACGCGGTCCGTGACTATCTGAGATTGCCGTACATGGTGCTCGGAGCGGTGCTCGCCGGGTGGGCCTTCACGATGCTGCAACTCGCACGCGGACCACTCCGCGACGGAGCGACGTGGGTCGTGCCGCTCATGGGGCGTTCATTCGGGCTCTGGTTCGTTCTCGACACCGGGATGTCCCTCGCTCTCGGGTACCCCACGCATGCACTGTTCAATGTCCCATTCGGCGTCGCACTGGCCATTCCGCTCGTGAGACTCAGGGCGTCGTGAGCGTCACCGCCGGCTTCGCAGTCCTCGTAGTGTCATCCTCCTAGAGACCCGCGACACCGCACCCGTGCTCGATGGTTCACGTATGAAGGAGAACGGGCGCCTGGATCTGCAGGAACCTGAAGTGCTGTTCGCGATGCCCGGGCGACGTTGCTGCCGTGTCGCGGTCCCTGGACCGGTACCGATTTCTGAGCGGATACGCTCATTTTGTCGTAGTCTTAGGCCGTGCTCTCCGGCAGGACACTGCGCGACCTGAGGAAGCGAGCAGGACTCAGCCAGGTCGAGGTGGCACGTCGGGCCGAGATCGTGGCAACGGTGTTGAGTGCCTACGAGCGGGGCCGCCGTCAACCGTCGGTGGAGATCGCGGGACGGATCATCGAAGTCATGGGCTACGACATCACCTTCGTCCGCCGACTCGACCCGGAGGTCCAGGGACGCAGACTCGTCGATGTCCTCATGTTGGCCGAGGCTCTCCCCTACCGACCCCGCCCGTTGGCGACGGCGCGTTTGTGACGTGATGACCACGCTCGTCGATCGGGTCCTGGCCACCGCGGCGGCACTGGACGACAGCGGGATCGACTGGGCATTCGGGGGAGCCCTCGCACTGGCCTACGCCGCCGAAGAACCACGCGGAACTCGCGACATCGATGTGAACGTGTTCGTATCGTCGGCATCTGTGGCGCGTGTGTTCGCCGCTCTGCCTCCGGGCGTCGCACACTCTTCCGTGGACGAGCGGGCGGTGGTGGACTCGGACCAAGTGCGTCTGTGGTGGGACGACACTCCGGTCGATCTGTTCTTCGCAGCATCCGCCTTTCACATGCAGGTCGCCGCGAGAACTCGACGGGTACCGTTCGCCGGGAGCCACGTCAACATCCTCGTTGCCGAGGATCTGGCGGTGTTCAAGGCCCTGTTCGATCGATCGAGGGATTGGGTCGACATCGACGCAATGACTGCCGCCGGGGCACTCGATCGACGGGTGGCAGCCGGGCGCCTCGCATCGCTTCTGGATCCTGACGACCCCCGTATCGCCCGTCCTGCTGCAGTCGCCCCTAATCAGGTGTTTTGTCCTCTACGTCCACATTGGTCTGTCCGGTTCCACCGAGTACTGAGCACGAAATGAGCACCCTGGAGCCACCACTGCCATTGATGATTCAATCGACGGGAATCAACCCTTCGAAGAATGCCCACGCAACCTCAGCGAACTCGATATCCCGATTTTGGATTCCACTGAAACGAGTAGTTCTCAGCAACACGGTCCGACTGGGGCTCGAATGTCCTGCACCATCGAGGCGCCACCATTCCACGGGAGCCGAGCCGTCGTAGACGAAGCGATGGGCCGTTCCCCCATCCGTTGGTTCGATGTCGACGATCGCTTCGCTCGGACTCACGCCGAAGAGGCCATTGATGACGAGCCAACGATCGCGGGTGTCCTCAGCAGAGACGACCCGTCCGCGAGCGCACGCTCCACCCAGATCGGCAACACATCCGCCATCGAAGGGCATCAATGAGTCAGCCGTTCCATGAAGGAGCAGAATCGGAACGGGTTCCGAAGGCCCGTTGGTGCAGGGTCCTGAACGTGGATCTTGGGGCAGACTCCCGGCGTTCGATGCGATCGCGCCGACCATCTCGGGATGATGGAAGGCGAACGCCTGGGACATCTGGGCGCCGTTCGAGCTTCCGGCCATGAAGACACGGTCGAACGGCAATTCGTAAGCAGAACTGACCGTTCGTACGAGAGACGCCAGAAATCCGACGTCGTCCGCCCCGCTTGCCACGATGTTGTCGTTCCGGCAGTCGGTCCAACCGATGAGACCCTGCCGATCAGTGGCTGGTCGCCCCTCCGGATAGACCACGAGGAAACCCTCACGATCTGCAACGGATCGAAAGACCGACAGTGGGCTCTCCCCAACTTCTGCTACATCGAGTCCATCTCCTCCACCGCCGTGCAGGACGAACACCACGGCTCGAGGCTCCGACACTTCCGTCGGCAGATACACCAGATAGGAGCGTTCGACTCCGTCAACTTCGAGGGTGTGTTGCGACTCGCCTCGGGGATACGGGTCGTCGTTCGATACAGGGGTCTGCGATGTCGATGACATCGACGCTGGTGTTGTCGAGCGATCGCCCCCAGCACATGCGCCGAGAAACAGAGCTCCGACAACGAGTGGACCGAACCAGCGTCTCATACGTCGATCACACTGCGACCGAGCCGGTCGAGAACATTCTCGAAATACGCGTCGCAGTCATCGATGACATTGTGGAGGTGGCCGAATCGGATGAAGCTGATCACACCGATCAAGGACGTCCAGGCATGAATCCCCGCAGCGAGCCACTCGGCATCGATGTCGACGTCGATCCGAGAGAGGAGCTCTTTCAAGTCCGCTAGAACCATCCCGTCGAGACTCGAATCCGTCGATGGTCGCAGCCCGGCATGCTGCGCGTCGACCAAGATTCCCAGCAGGACGTTCGTGAACCGGGTCGCCGGGCCGATCGTGTCCTCGGGGGCGTCGTAGCCCGGAACCGGAGAGCCGAAGATCAGTGAGTACTCGGCCGCGTGACTGCCGGACCACTTGTAGGCCGCCCGACCGGCGGCTCTCCACCGGCCGAGCAAGTCGCTACGGTCGACCGCCGCGTCAGCTCGCTCGGCGGCGGCTCCGAAGGCGTCGTAGGCATCGATGATCAGAGCCGTGAGCAGGTCGTCCCGACTGGGAAAGTACCGGTAGACGGCAGAACTGACCATGTCCAGATCGCGCGCCACCGCCCGGAGCGAGAGCCCCGAGGCACCGTCCCGGGCGAGGTGTTTGCGGGCTGTGCGCTTGATCTGAGCGGTGAGTTCCGTGCGGGCTCGTTCTCGCACTCCGACCATGAGCCGATCGTACCTGTCCTTCCCCAACTTCGAGAGCACTGCTCTTGCTATTGCGGATCGCCTCCTCCATAATGAGAGCACTGCTCTCGTTTCGGAGCCGGACCACAGGGGGACCCATGACCACCATCCACCATCTCATCGTCGGTGCCGGACCCGTCGGATCGACGACAGCCGTTCTGCTGGCCGACCTCGGGCACCGAGTGACCGTGCTCTCCCGCTCGGGCAATGGCCCCACCCACCCAGGCATCGATCTCGTCTCCGGTGATGCCAATGACGTCGACACTCTCACCCGTCATCTCGACGGATCCGGTGCACTCGTGAACGCTGCCAATCCCCCCTACCACCGCTGGCCACAAGAGTGGCCGCCTCTCCATCGAGCAATGTGCACCGCAGCCGAACGCACCGGAGCATTACTCGTCGTGATGGACAACCTGTATGCCTTCGGAGCCAAGGCAGCGATGCCGATGCGCGACAGCTCTCCCCTGCATCCCACCGGGCACAAAGGAGCCGTACGTGCCGAGATGGCGAAGTCGCTTCTCGATGCACATGCGGCGGGGACTCTCCGAGCTGCCCTGGTGCGGGCATCCGACTTCTACGGGCCTGGAGTCCGCAACTCGGCTTTTGGCGACCGGGTCGTTCCGAATGTGATCGCCGGCAAGAAAGTGTCGATGCTCGGCTCGCTCGACGTTCCGCACAGCGTCAGCTACATGCCCGATGTAGCGGCCACATTCGTCGCGATCATCACTCGACCTGAGGCTGCAGGCCAAACCTGGCTCGTCCCGAACGCGCCCGCTGTGACACAAAAAGAGATGGTCGAAGCCTTCGCCCGAGCAGCTGGCACCCAAGCCAAAGTCTCCGCTCTTCCGCGAATTGCGATCACGATCGGCGGCATCGCCGTACCGATGCTGCGCGAATTGAAGGAGACCTGGTACCAGTTCGCCGAACCCTTCACCACGGACTCGACTCGCACCGAGGCCGAACTGGGCATTGGAGCGACGTCCATCGAGGACGGTGCCGCCGCCACAGTTGCCTGGTGGCGGTCACAGAGCAAGGCATGACCGGATCACCGCACCGCCGACCTGTCGTCATCCCAGGACGACTCGCATCTTCTGAATCCGTTGGAACGAAGCAGTCCTGGCTCGTGTTCTCCTCCACACCGGACGACTGGTCTTCGCCGGATCGGTTACCGGATCGTTGTCCTCAGTTCTCGGTTTCGGACCAGCCGACACAATCGACACCGACGAAGCAAGCCAGTATCTCGGACTTCCCGACATGGTTCTCGAGGCCGTCTTGGCTGGATGGACGCTCACACTCTTGCAGCTCATGCGTGACCCTTTGCGAAAGGGATCAACGTGGGTGATTCCGCTGATGGCGGGCTCGCGATACCACTCGTGAAAC
>JBJTYE010000011.1:0-7923 GCA_046082625.1 Actinomycetota bacterium
GGGGTGGGCGAAGGAACCACCGACGGCGACGTTCCGACCACCGAGTGATTCGACGGGGACCCGCAAGTCCTCGTCATCGTCACCAACTAGGGTCTCGACGTGGCTCGTTCGCGGATTCGCCTCATCGGCCTCGTCGGCGCGGCCCTTCTCGTGCTCTCCGGTTGTCGCGTCGACATCCGCATCGACGTTGAAGCCGATGACACCGGGGCCGGTCTGATCCAGGTCACTCTCGACGCCGACAACGTGGTCGTCACCCGCGTCCCGGGTCTGGCAGGAGATGTCCGCTACGACGATCTGGTCGCCAGTGGCTGGACGGTCGAAGGTCCGTTCCAGGTGAACAACGGCGGACTGCGGATCGTCCTCAAGTACCCCTTCGAATCACCCGCGGAGGCCACCCGGGCCTTGCGGCAGATCAACGGACCGAACGGTCCACTCATCGATCCGGAACTGAAGAGGACGGTCAACGGCCGTCAGGTCGCCACAACCTTGGACGCCACGGCCCAGGTCATCGGCGGACTCGAAGCCTTCAGCGATGCGGCTCTCACGGCCGCCATCGGTGAAACCCCGTGGCTCGGAACCGCCCGCAAACTCGAGATCCAGAATCCGTCCGATGCACTCACCATCACCCTGGTGACCAAGTTGCCCGGGGAGATCAAGAAGACCACCGGCAGCGAATCGGGGGGCGGTGTGGTGTGGTCCATTCCCGCCGACGGCACCGCGCAATCGGTGGTCATCGGAACGGTGGCCACACGGGTGGACGGCGGCTTCTGGCAAGTGGTGGCGACCATCACCGGATACGTGCTCGGCGTGTGGCTGATACTCGTCGGCCTGCTGATCTTCTTGGTGATCATGGCCCGGCGCAGTCGACAGCGGCGCCCACCGGTACGCCGTCCCCCCTCGGGAACGACCGGATCGATGACACGACCGACGACCCGCGCCACACCGGATCTCTAGAGTCGCGACATGGCCCGGCTCCGTCTCGTCTACAACTGTTCCGATTGCGGCGCGTCGTTCCCCAAGTGGGCCGGGCGCTGCACGGCATGCGGAGCCTGGAACAGCTTGGTCGAGGACGTGGAGGACCCGAAAGCGGACCTGTCCTCGCTGGCCGCCGGGGTGGCCCTGGTCCCAGCGGCCGCAGCCCAGCGCATCGGAGACGTGGACGTCTCGCACGGATCACCCACGCCCACCGGGATCGAAGAACTCGATCGAGTTCTCGGAGGAGGCCTGGTCCCCGGATCGGTGACGCTCCTCGGCGGTGAACCCGGCATCGGCAAGAGCACCTTGCTGCTGCAGACCCTGGCGGCCTGGAAGGGTCGCACGCTGTACGTGTCGGCCGAGGAGAGCGCCCAACAGGTGCGGCTGCGTGCCGAGCGACTCGATGCGGTCCGACCCGATCTGTGGTTGCTCGCCGAGACCGTGCTCCCCCACGTGATCGCCGCCCTCGACGAACTGTCACCCGAACTCCTGGTGATCGACAGCATCCAGACCTTGGTGGATCCGAATCTGGGATCGGCACCCGGCAGTGTGGTGCAGGTACGCGGCTGTGCGCACGCGCTGGTGATGGAAGCCAAGCGACGGAACATTCCCACCGTGCTCGTCGGCCACGTCACCAAGGACGGGGGATTGGCCGGTCCACGCGTCCTCGAGCACGTGGTGGACACGGTGCTGCAGTTCGAAGGCGAGCGTCATCACGCTCTGCGTCTCCTGCGGGCCTCCAAACATCGCTTCGGACCCACCACCGAACTGGGCCTCTTCGAGATGGCCGAGGAAGGTCTGCGCGGCGTCCCCGATCCGAGCGCATTGTTTCTCGCCGATCGCCAGACCGGCATCGCCGGCAGCGTGGTGGTGCCGACTCTCGAAGGACAACGCCCGCTGATGGTGGAACTACAGGTGTTGACGAGCGAAGTACGCGGGGACACGCCGCCGCGGCGCAGCGCTCAAGGCCTCGACACCAGTCGTCTGGCCATGTTGTTGGCGGTCCTCGGACAGCGACTACGTCAACCGGTGGCCACCCACGATGTGTACGCCTCGGTGGTGGGAGGTGTGAAGATCAGCGAACCCGGCAGCGATCTCGGCCTGTGCCTGGCCATCCTGTCGGCTCTCGGACATCAACCGGTGCGACCCGATGTGGTGGCCTTCGGCGAAGTGGGTCTGGGCGGGGAAGTCCGCCAGGTTCCCCACGCCTCGCGGCGTCTGGCCGAGGCGGCCCGGTTGGGATTCTCCACGGCCATCGTGCCCGCCAAGTCCCCGGCCACGGCATCGGGCATCTCGACCATCGGAGTCAGCAGCCTGCGCGAGGCCATGAAAGCCCTCGGACTGTTGGGCGCGACCTGAATCCCGCTCTCACACCCTCCATCTAGAGTCCGAACATGGAGATTTTGCTGGGAACAGTCTTGGGTGTAGTCGGGGCGGCCGCCGTGGCGATGGTCGTACTGCAGTCCACTCGACGTGCACCCGACGGGCCCACGGAACCCACCCTCGATCCCGAAGCCCTGCAGACGCAGGTGGGCCGTACCGTCGGCGACGCCTTGGCCAAGGCGCTCGAGGAACTGACCGAACGGGCCCGCAAGGATCGAGAAGAGGCCGTGGATCTCATCACCAAGGCCGGGGTCGAGCAACTGGGCGGCCGGGCAGACCTGATCAACACCACCATGCAGAACGTGAAAGGTGAGGTCAACGAGCATTTGAAGCGCATCGACGCCGCCCTCACCTCGCTGCAGGCCAAGAGCGCCGCCCAGCACGAGAACATGGAAAGGGTGGTGGCCACTCTCGCCCAGCGCACCGACAATCTGCGCGAGATTCTCTCCAACTCCCAGGCCCGCGGACAATGGGGTGAACGTCTGGCCGAGGATATGTTGCGCGCCGCCGGCTTCATGGAGGGCATCAACTACCACAAACAGTCCAGTATCGAAGGTGGAGGCCGACCGGACTATCGCTTCGACATGCCCCCGGACCGGGTGCTGTTCATGGACGTCAAGTTTCCGCTCGACAAGTACGTCGAGTACGTCAACGCCACCTCTGATACCGAGCGCGATTCGGCGAAGAAGGATTTTCTCCGCGCCGTGACGGGCCACGTGAGCACACTCGCCAAGCGCGACTACGTGGACAAGGCCACCGACAACACCATCGACTACGTCTTGATGTTCGTCCCTAACGAGGGCATCAGTGGTTTCGTCCATGAAGTCAGCCCGGATCTGATCGACCAGGCCCTGGCCCAGAAGGTCATCCTCTGCTCCCCGTTGACTCTGTATGCCTTCTTGGTGGTCATCCGCCAGGCGGCCGAGAGTTTCCACACCGAACGAACCGCAGCCGATGTGATGAGACTCATCAACTTGTTCAACAAACAGTGGGAGGAGTACACCAAGGCAGTCGAGGGCGTGTCCAAGAGTTTCCACAAACTGCAGGACGACATGGAATCCATTTCCACCGGCGGCACCCGCTACAACAAGTTGAACGTCCAGGTGAAGGCCATCGAGAAGATGCGGAAACAGCAAGGTGTACCCGAGCTGACGGTCGGCGAGTCAGCGGACGCTATTTTCGACGACTGAATCGACCATCCCGACGGATCTGGTGAGACCCCTCCAGGCCTCGACCATCTTGGAACTCGGTTCGACGTCGCCCCAATCGTCGGCAGCCAGCGCGCGGCAGTAGGCCTGCCATTCAGCGAGCAAGGCCGCCTGATCGCGTAGCCGGGCGTGCAATTCCATCCGTCGGAGAACGAGTTCCTCATGGCCAGGCACCGCCAGAAGGCCTTTCGCCGTCGCCCAATAGACATCTCCGATCCAGTCGTCCATGTGCCCGGTTTCGTCACTCGCTTCCGAACGATCGTCGACCGAGAGGGAGATCAGGTCGGCCAACAAGGATGCCGCACGTACCACCAGAAGGGCGTATTGCGAGCCGAGACCCGAGGTGTCTCGCCACATGTAGAGAGATCCGCTGAAGGGCACCGACGTCACCAATGACAGACCGTATTCCAGGACCTTGCGCCCGTCCCGCTCAGGGTACGAGCGAGCATGTTCGTAGCAGCGCGCCAGAAGTTCCACATCACTCACCACCAAGGAATGAAGGGGAAGATCGTCGGTGAGGGTGATGCCGATCCAGTCGTCGTCATCGGGTGGGTGTTCGACGATCGTCAGACTTCGTCGGGCATCGGAGACCACGTTCGAGAATGTGGCATCCTTGACGGCGACACTCCACATCTCGTTGCGAGCGATGCTCCGACGCCGACGATCGCCATGGAGCGACAACCAGATGACCAGCTCTTCGCTGCGGTTGCGCTCGAAATGCACTCGACGTCCACCCACATGGCGAACGTGGGGAACTCCGAGAACGCAGGCCACGAACCGATGGGGTGGGAGGCATTCGGGGATTCGACCGGTGGGCTGCTCGAAATTCACAATTTCCTCGTCCACCGTTCCCACGATTTCGTCGATCACGTCGAGATCTCGCTGGGTACATTTCCAGGGATCGATCGCCGATCTCATGGGAAACAACATCCACTGGCCGTCACTCCATGCGAGTCCGAACTCACCGTCTGCCGGCGACTCGCGATGTACGACTGCGACCACTGTGGGTCGTCGAACTCTCTCGCGCGCCAGGAGGACCGAAGGAGTCTCTCCGGTCTGGAGACGCTCGGCCACCAGACACGCTCGCGCCGGATCGCCGATCACGATGTCTCGACGACCCCGCAGATCGATGCCGTCCACACTGATGAGGGAAACGCCTTCGGCGAAGGGCGAAAGGGCCAGCCCTTGACAGAGGGCCTGCCATACCTCGTCCGCCTCCGAACCCGGCCCGTGCACCCCGAAGACCCCGACGGACTGAAGATTGATCCACACGGCACCACCGGAAGTCCGACCCACCGGGACGACGACCGGAACGATCGCTGATTCGTCGGCTACGACGAGATCGGAAAGATCCACCGATCCGTCCAGTCGCCAAATCCTCGGGGCGTGATGAGCCCATGGTCGGATGGCCGTGCGCTCGTGCGGGTGATCGACCAGGATCGAACCGTCCGCTCGTTCGAGCAACAAGCGAAAGTTCGAAACTCCGCGACCGACCAGTGAGCGTACGGCCATATCCAGTCGGACCAGGGCGAGTTCGTCGTGCGCCAGTTGCGACTCCCCGGCCAACGCCACCGAAACCGCCTCGGCGCGTCCCTGGCGGAGCGCCATTCGCCGTCGAGTTCGTAGGCGAATCAGCAGTCCTGCCACAACCAAGGAAGAGACCAGGACCGGAACCGATGGAACGGAACGCGCTCTGAGGTCTCCCTCGGTGGTCTCCAAAGCGACGACCGCTGCCTGCGCTGGAGCCGACGAGACCGTCGCGGCCTGGCCCGCGACCAGAACCCAGAGCGCCAGCCGCATCGACCATCGGACCTTCACTCCCAGCGGGCGACCGGTCCAGACACGCGCAAGATCCACGGAAAGTCCCACAGCGATCCGTATCCAACTGATCCAGAGGAGTAGCGACACCAGTGACAGCACTCCGCTGTCCGAATCGAAGTCCTCGTCACCTCTGAGCAACTCCATCGAGACGGTCAGGATTCGCCTCGGCGCAGGCAGATCGGAAAGGACCAACAAGACCCACGGTGGACCAACCAGGATGGACACCATGATCATCGATCGGAGTGCGACCCGCGCACCGTGCATCATCGCCGAGATCACGAGGACCTGATCTCGGCGGACCGAGTGGCGCTCACGACACGCCGACCGATTCCCACCAACCGCAGGAACGTGGTGGCCTGTGACATTCTGGTGGTGACGGTCACAGTGCGAGATCCGACATCCACATCACCGCGTAGTCCGTTCAGGGACAGGTAGGACAATGCCGCTCTCCGAGCCGCAACCGGGCGGAGAACTCTGTCGCCGTCACGGAGGCCTCCGACGTGTTGGGCGCCGATGCGCGCCGCGTTCTCGGCATGATCGGCAACGGTGATACGCGCCGCCACCAATCGGCCACTGTCGAATGCCAATCCAGCAGCCACGGTGAACGACAGCACCAGGCCGACCACGAAGACCGTGACCGACCCTCGGTCATGTCCATGAGCGGACCTGCATCGAGACACCTTCGTCAGCCTCCTCGGAATCGGTCGACGACTTCGGTCGACGTGGCCGAGAGCCGAACCGGTCGGGAACCGATCATGGCCAGTCCCAGGTTGGACACCTGACACCGCACGTCCACCCGAACCGAACTGCTGAACCCCGATGTCTGCAGGGTCACCGCCACCGTCGGCTTCTCGCAACTGGATCCGGATGCCACCAGATCCCGGCGGACGGCCAACACGGCAGCCGCGTTCATCCTCGAACGGGCGACCAGAGATGCGGCTCGTGCTCCTTGATCGGCTGCGTGTCGAAGTTCGCTGACACCCTCGCTGGTCCGACCGACATGAATCACGAAGAGCAACAGCACGACCAGTGCTGGAGTCAGAAGCACCAACTCGATGGCTGCCGACCCGCGATCGATCGCGCCGAAGCGTGCGTCCGGCGCAATTCTCATCTTCGATACTCCTCGATGAATCTCTCGCGCGGCTCGATCACGGTCCGAATCGCCGTCGTCGGAAAGAACGGAACGATCCGCGGAACCAGAGCACGCACTGTCACCTGGACGACATCCCCCGAAACGATGACCGCCGTTGGGGCCACCAGCTCGGTGCCGGCATCGGCAGCGAGTGAATCCGCCCTCTCCCGACCTCGTCTCACCGCTTCGCTCAAGGTCAGGTCCTTGGCCGAAGCCGAGGACGCCCCCTGCGCGGCCGCCGCACCGGCAACGTGGGAGACGTGGAAGTAGAGCGCTCCCTGAATCGCCAAGAGGAGGACGAGAACCACGGTCGGAATGATGATCACCACTTGGGCCGTGACCTCACCGCGATGTGCGGTCGTCACAACGTGAGTCAACCGAGATCGAGACTGTTGGCCTTGTCCCGTACCTTGCCCGACACGATCACACCGACCGATAGAGCCAGCGCGATGAGAGCGGCGGCCAGAACCACCGTCGTGGCACTCACTTCTCCCGAATCGTCGTGGGCCGAGCGCCAGGACAAGAGCCGATGGTAGCAATACTCTCCGATGCTGATCAGGTGGTCGTCGACGATGTAGCGCATTGTCTTCTCCATTCATGTCGTGGTGGGGATCTTTGGTTCGGACATCGGTGCGATCATCGAGAATCAACCCTCGAATCCGACTTCGATCAGATACATGGCGGGATAACCGAGCAGGATCAGGAATCCGAGAAACAGCATCACCATCGGTAGTCCCATCTTCTCGGTGGCTGCATTGGCCTCGGCCTCCACTTCGGCCATCTGCTTCGCCCGCAGCCCCGAGGCCTTGGCCACGAGAGACGCCGTCATCCGCGCACCCTGTTCGCCTCCGAGACGAACCGTGGCCGCCAACTCCGGCAACTCGGGAATTCCCAGTCGTCGACCAAGATCGGCCAGCGAATCCCACGGCGATCGTAGGGATGTCCGAGACATTTCCAATGCTTCACTGATGTCGATGAAGGCCGGACCGTCTCCAATACGCCCGGCGGCGAAGAGTGCGGTCTCGATCCCAGCGCCTCCGGCCAGCATGATGGCCACCAGATCGAGATAGGCCGAAAGCGACGTCTTGAATCGGCGGCGAGCCGATGTCGCTCGACTCCGCCACTGCCACAGGGGCACCTGGTAGCCGAGGATGGCACAGAGGACCGCCAGGATCAGGAGAGGGGACGGGGAAAGTGGTACCCCGACGATGCTCGCGAGGACCAGTACCGCGATCGGACACACCACTCCCAGGGATCCGACCAAGAGTCGCTCCGTGGTCAGTGCCGCAAGCGAGCGACCAGTGATCTCCAGATCCTCCTTCGCCACCCGCGAACGCGCCGCGACCCTCCCCACGACCGCCGATATCAACGAGACATCGTCCAGGCCGCGACCGAACCCGAGAG
>JBJTYE010000012.1:0-11761 GCA_046082625.1 Actinomycetota bacterium
GTCGAAGACCGTGGCCATCGCCCCGCTCGACCCGTGGGACGCCCGCACTCTCGAGTGGATGACCGAGAATCCGCCCAAGGAGCACAACTTCGACTCCATCCCGACGGTGAGCCATCTCGACGAGTTCTTCCACCGCAAGTACGCCGAGGATTCGTCCACGCACCAGATCCGTCAGGTGGCCTCGGCCGAGGAAGTCATGGCCGATCTCAACGCCCGTCCCGACGAGCACATCCACATGCCGTCCCGGTCGTACTGGCCCATCCTCCTGGCTCTCGCCTTGCCGCTCATGGGCTACGGCTTGATCTACAACACCATGTTCCTGGTGGTCGGTGCCGCCATGGTGATTCTCACCATGTTCGGGTGGGCCATGGAGCCGGCGACCGCTCCGGATGACGATTTCGACCCTCCGGCCTCCGGCGACGGTGGCGGGCACACGAAGGAGTTGGCACCCCTTGGCTGACACCGCACTCGCTCACGGTGCCGCTCACGGCGGTCACCACACCACCACCGGCTTGTCCAACAACAAGTTGGCCATGTGGCTGTTCCTCGGCTCGGAATGTCTGCTCTTCGGCGGGCTCATCTCCACCTACATGCTCTACAAGGGCCGGGTGGCCGAAGGTCCGCAACCGGATCAGATCTACGTCATCCCCTTCACCTCGGTCAGCTCGTTCATTCTCTTGATGAGTTCGCTCACCATGGTGCTGGCGGTGTCCTCGGCCCAGCGCAAGGACGACCGCAACACCAACCTGTGGCTGTCGGTGACCGCCATCCTGGGCGCCACCTTCGTGGGCGGTCAGGTGTACGAATTCACGGCCTTCTACCGTGAAGGCCTGGGCTTCACCACCAGCCTCTTCGGATCCAGTTTCTACACGCTCACCGGTTTTCACGGAGTCCACGTCACCGTCGGCATCATCATGCTCGCCGCTCTGGTGGGCATGATCCGCAGGAGCCGGATCCCCGGCGACAAGGCCGAGGTGGTCGAACTGGTCGGCCTCTACTGGCACTTCGTCGACATCGTCTGGATCGTCATCTTCACCCTCGTCTACCTGATCCCCGCCTGAGGAGTTCCGATGAGCACCGCCACCGATCAGCACTCGTCCGAGACCACCGAACATCACGGGGCCACCGACAAGCAATACATCATGGTCGCCCTCTTGCTGGCGGCTCTGACGGCCATCGAGGTCTCCACGTACTACATCGACTTCGGACCCCTGTTCATGCCGACTCTGTTCGTCCTGATGATCGTCAAGTTCGTGGTGGTGGTCTCGTACTTCATGCACCTGAAGTTCGACAACAAGCTCTTCAGCTACATGTTCTACGCCGGTCTGATTCTGGCCGTGGCCGTGTACGTGGGCGCGCTCTCGACCTTCAAGTTCTTCCTCCAGAAGGGGTGAACCCGGTCCCGGGACCGTGACATGACCGATCCCTGGCGCTTCCAGTTGCACCTCGAGGTGTGGTTGTTGGTGGCGTTCCTCGTCGCCTCCTACGTGTACGTGGTGCGCGTCCTCGGCCCCCGGGCCGTTCCCGCCGGTCAGCCGGTGGTGACCCGCCGCCAGCTGTGGTGCTTCGTGGGTGGTATCGGCATTCTCTGGTTGGCCTCGGACTGGCCGATGCACGACATCGCCGAGGAGTATCTGTACTCGGTGCACATGATCCAGCACATGGCCCTCACCTATTTCATGCCGCCGCTGGTGGTCCTGGCCACACCGGAATGGTTCCTGCGCATCCTCATCGGCGACGGCCGCGTCTACCGAGCGGTGCGTTTCCTCGGACATCCGGTGCGGGCGGCCTTCCTCTTCAACGTGGGGGTGATGATCAGCCATGTGCCCGGGGTGGTGAACGCCTCGGTGTCGAACGGGCCGCTCCACTATTCGGTGCACGTTTTCCTGGTGACCACCGCTCTTTTGATGTGGATGCCGGTGTGCGGTCCCTTGCCCGAGCTGCACATCAGCCCGATGTCGAAGATGATCTACCTGTTCCTGAACAGCGTGGTGGCCACCGTCCCCGCCGGCTGGCTCACCTTCGCCGAGGGCACCGTCTACAAGCAGTACCTGACGCCGGTGCGGGTGTGGGGCGTGTCGGTGGCCAACGATCAGCAGATGGCCGGAGCCATCATGAAATTGGGCGGGTCCATCTTCTTGTGGACGATCATCATCGTCATGTTCGTCCGCACGTTCGTGCGCACCTTCCGCGACGAGAACACCACCGACTACGTGCGCATCGACGAACCGCTCACGACGGCCGATGTGGAGCGGGCCTTCAGTGAGACGGCTCCGCCGCGGGATCGGGTCTAGTCCCAGCGGAACGCGAGTGCCGCCACCACCGGGGCGGCCACGGCCCAGCAGCCGAGCACGATCCAGGAGGTTCCCGGGCGATCGGCCCCACCCACCAGGGCGTCGCGCAGCACATCGGCGAGCGCCCCCGAGGGCAGGAGACGGGCGGCATCGGCCAGCGGACCGGGCAACTCCTCGAAGGGGATGACCATCCCGCCGAGTAGCAGGAGCACCAGGAACAGGGCGTTCTGCAGAGCCAGATTGATCTCGGCTCGCAGCCGTCCGGCCAAGGTCAGTCCGAGTCCGACGAAGGCCGTGGTGCCGGCCACGACCGCTCCGAGAGCGAGGAGCCAGCGAGCCGATTCCGGCCGCCAGCCGAGCAGCAGGGCCACGCCGAGCAGGACCACCAATTGGACGATCTGCACCGTGAGCACGGTGAGGATCTTGGCCGCCAGCCACCGCGGTCGACCGAGTGGTGTGACGCCGAGTCGCTTCAACACGTGATAGCTGCGTTCGAAGCCCGTCGAGATCCCGAGACTCACCATGGCGCTGCTCATGACGGCGAGGGCCAGGATGCCCGGTGTGAGGAAGTCCACCGGTTCGGCAAAGACCGACGGATCTCCCGACGGCAACACGTCCACCAGACCGAAGAAGATCAAGAGGCCGACCGGGATGATGAGAGTCAGCAGCAACTGCTCGCCGTTGCGTCGGAGGATCTGCATCTCGGCCCGGAGTTGGGCACCGAGCGGGGTCACGAGGCACCTCCGGTGAGTCGGGTGAAGACGTCTTCCAGACTGGCCATCCCGGTGCGCATCTCGATGACCTCCACGCCATGCTCGTTCAACCACACGGCAAGGGCCGCCACCAAACCGGAGGGCGCGTCCTCGATCGTGTAGTGGCCAGGTGCTTCTTCCACCAACCACGACACGATGTCGGCCGGGATCTCGTTACGTACCAACGGTTTGACCGTGCGCAACCGCACCGCTCGCCGGGCTCGCCGGACGCTGTCGAGGGATCCCTCGGCCAGCACCCGGCCGCGATCGATGATGACCACCGCATCGGCCACGCGTTCGGCTTCGTCCAGTTCGTGGGTGGCCATGATGACGGCCACTCCGTCGTCGGCCAGTCGCCGCACGATCTGGCGGATGACGGCGCGGCCGTTGACATCCACGCCACTGGTGGGTTCGTCGAGGAAGATGATCCGCGGCCGGGCCGCCAGAGCCAGACCGAGAGACAGCCGTTGCTTCTCGCCACCCGACAATCGCCGCCACGGGGTGGAGCGACGCTCGCCGAGACCGACCAGGGTCAGAAGTTCCTCCGGATCGGCCGGCGCAGTTCCGGGGATGGCGTACAGACCGCAGTACTGACGCAGGGCGTCGAGGGGTCGAGCACTGGGGTAGATGCCACCCTCTTGGAGCATGACCCCCATCTGGCGCACCAGATCCCGGTGCTGGCGCTGCGGATCCAAGTCCAGGACCCGCACCGATCCCGAGGTCGGACGTCGGAGTCCTTCGCAGACCTCGATGGTGGTGGTCTTGCCCGCACCGTTCGGTCCGAGGATGGCCGTCACTGCTCCGGCATCGGCGGTGAAGGAGAGTCCGTCCACGGCCGTGACATCCCCGTAGCGCACCGTGAGGTCGTCCACCACCAGCGCCGCCCGGGAGCGATCGAGGCGCGTGGACGATGGAGACGATGCGTCGGACATTCGTTGCAGATTACCGCTGGTGAACCAACCCGTTCCGGAGTGGTGAAAACACTCGGCAGCCCGCTCGAGCCGGCCGGTAGCCTGACGGTTCTGTGATCGACCTGCGCCTGCTCCGCACCGACCCGGACCGGGTGACGGCCGCACTGGCGCGACGTCGCAATCCCGACCTGCTGACCCAATTGCAGTCGGCACTGGCCCTCGACGAGCGCCTGCGCGAGATGACCACCAAACGGGATGCGCTGCGAGCCCGGGTCAACGAGCTCTCCAAATTGGTGGGCCAGGCCCGACGGGATGGGGACACCGCCACCGCCGAAACCCTGCAGGCCGAGAGTCGCCAGCTGGGCACCGACGAAGAACTCCTCGATCGGTCCTACGGCGTCGTTCAGGGCGAGTTGCGCGAGGTCATGCTACGTCTGCCGAATCTGCCCCATGCCGATGCCCCGGATGGCGCGAACGATGCCGACAATCCGGTGGTGAAGGGTCCGGTGAACATGCCGTCGTCGTTCGCCGATCACCAGCGCGTTCCCCACTGGGAGATCGCCACGGCCCTCGGCATCCTGGACAACGAGCGGGCCACCAAGATCGCGGCCTCCATGTTCACCATGCAGCGCGGCCTCGGTGCCACCATGGCCCGGGCGCTGTGCCAGTTGGCGCTGGATCGCAATGCCGACGCTTTCGAAGAGGTGCGTCCGCCCACCATGGTGAGCACAGCCACGCTGACGGCGACCGGACATCTGCCCAAGTTCGCCGACGACGCCTACGCCATCGAACGGGACGGATTGTGGATGATTCCCACCGCCGAAGTACCTCTCACTTCGCTGTACGCCGATGAAGTGTTGGACGAGTCCGATCTGCCGGTGCGGGTCATGGCGTACTCGCCGTGTTATCGCCGCGAGGCCGGATCGGCTGGTCGCGACACCCGCGGCATGTTGCGAGCCCACGAGTTCGACAAGGTCGAGATCCTCTCGGTGGCCGCCCCCGATCAGGCGCCAGCTCTTCTGCAGGATCTGGTGCAACGGGCCGAGAACGTGATCGCCTCGCTCGGCCTGCCCTATCGCGTCATCGAGATCTGCACCGGCGACATGGGCCAGAGCCACCATCGCAGTTTCGACATCGAGGTCTACGCCCCCGGTTGCGACGCCTGGTTGGAAGTCTCCTCGGTGTCCTGGTTCGCCGACTATCAAGCCCGCCGAGCCGACATCCGCTTCCGTCGGGCCGGTCAGAAGGGCACCGAGATCGCCCACACCCTGAACGGTTCGGCTCTCGCCGTACCGCGGGTCTGGGCGGCCATCATCGAGAATCATCACCAGCCCGATGGGTCGGTGGTGGTGCCCGAGGTTCTGCGTCCGTACATGCGCGGCGCCGAACGTATCGTCCCCCGCGGTTCGTGACGGCATGAGTCTGCGCGACCGGCGAATCCAGTACGAGACGGCCGGCCTGGATCGCGGCGACCTGGACCCGTCACCGTTCGTGCAGTGGCATCGCTGGTACGACGATGCCGTGGACGCCGAACTTCCCGAACCCCATGCGATGGTGATCGGCACCTCGACCGACGACCTGCCCGATGCCCGTTTGGTCCTGGCCCGAGCCGTCGACGAGAGGGGCATCGTCTTCTACGGCAACTACGACAGTGCAAAGGGACGACAACTCGCCGATCATCCGGTGGCGAGCGCCGTCTTTGCCTGGTTGGGTCTGCACCGTCAGGCCCGGGTGCGGGGACGAGTCGCCCTGCAGTCGCCGGCCGAGAGCGACGCCTACTTCGCCTCTCGGCCCCGGGACAGCCAGATCGGGGCCTGGGCCTCGCCCCAGAGCCAGGTCATCGCCGACCGCCGGGAACTCGACGAGCGGGTGGAGGCCCTCGAGCGTCGTTTCGCCGACGGTGACGTGCCCCGGCCACCCCACTGGGGCGGATGGGTGCTGCGACCCGAGACCTTCGAATTCTGGCAGGGTCGTCCGAACCGCCTACACGATCGCTTCCGCTACACGCGGCGCGGCGACGACTGGATCATCGACCGTCTGGCCCCGTGAGGGACCAGGTCCGCACGGCGGTGGCCAAACCGGTGATCAGAGCCCGGGTGTGCGGAGGAAGATCGGGACCTTCCCAATCCCAGAACAGCGGAGTGGTGCCGCGCACCCGCGGCGGTAGTTCGATCTGCACGCCGGTTCCCGGGGGAATGTTCACCGGATTGCGGGGATGCAGACCGCGTAATTCCTTGGGGATGGCCTCGAGATCGGTGATCACCCGGTAGGCCGGGAGGTGGTCCTGCAGGTGACGGCCCACGTGTTCGGCCAGTGGTCGGTGTCGTCCTCCGAGGAGCAACGAGGTGTACATCCCGGGCCGTCCGTACCCGTGCACGGTGATGACGGTGTGGACGTGATCGATGAAGGTGCGCAGATTGTCCGAGACATCGGGTGAGACCTCGATGGACGGGATGTGTCGCTCCATCCCGCGGGGCTGGTGCACCCCGTAGTAGCTGGCGCCGCAGAGGTCGGCGGCCCGCTGGGCGATGACCTCGGTCATCTCCTCCAATCCGCCGCCGTGGTAGGCCATGAAGCCCACCCGTTGGTGACGTTCGTGGTCGTGGCCCCGCAGCACCACGACCTCGTCGACATCGGGATGGTCGAGCAGTTCGCGAAACATGTCAGGACGGATCCGAGAGCGCGCGGTTCTGCCGACGGTGAGCCGTGACGGTGTAGGCGATGGCCACCACCACCACGATGCTGAACATCACGGCCAGCAGTCCTCGGTAGTCGTCGATCCACTGCTGGGTACGTTCCTGCCAGGTCAGCACCCGGCCGGTGACGCTGTCGCTGTAGTTCTCGCGAATGTCGTTGTACCAGTACCACATCAGATACAGACCGGACAGGATCATGACCACCGCCGAGCCGATTTCGACGTACTTCATCCCGCTGCGCAGGACCCGCAGCAGCCAGCCCTGAGCGAGGGCCAGACTCACCGTCAACGTGGTGACGAGCAGTGACATCGCCACTCCGTAGAGAGCGATGGCGATGAGACCTTGGCCGAATCCCTCGGTGTCGATGGTGCCGAGCACCGTGGCCGAGAACGGTCCGAGGGTGCATCCGATGGAGGCCACGGCATAGGCGATGCCGAAGACGAACATCGAGACCACCGTGCGGTCCCGTTGGCCGGCGTCCAGTTTCGGGGTGGTGAAGGGCAGTCGGTAGCCGAAGAGCATGGCGATCCCGAGCACGATGAGCGCGAAGCCGATGATGAGGGCCACGTACTTGGCGTTCTGATTGATCCAGTCGGTGAAGAGCCGCGTGATTCCGCCGACCACCACGAAGACGCTCATGAAACCGGCCGACAGCGCACCGCTCACCAGCAGCGCCCGTCGGACACTGGCCTCCTGGGTTCCTGGACGTCCGGTGACCCCCAGGAAGTACATGAGATAG
The DNA here is from genome assembly GCA_046082625.1 of Actinomycetota bacterium. Classification (GTDB taxonomy): domain Bacteria; phylum Actinomycetota; class Acidimicrobiia; order Acidimicrobiales; family Ilumatobacteraceae; genus Casp-actino8. Next base: position 7,393 of record JBJTYE010000012.1, read on the forward strand.
GTCGGCAACAGCACGAACCCACAGGGATTGACGGCGGCCAGGAGGCCGCTGCCGAAGCTCAGCCAGAGGCGATCGGTGGCGATGGCGAGCAACATCTCAGGTCCCATTCAACAGTTCTTGCAGGGCCGACTCGATGTCGTCGGCGCTCAACTCTCCGGCGGCCTGCACCACGACACGGCCGTCGGCATTCACGAACAAGGTGGTGGGAAAGGTCGCCACACCGTTGGCCACCACGAACTCGCCGTTCGGATCGCGCAGGAGCTCGTAGTCGATCCCCAGATCCTCGGCGAAGGAGCGGGTGATCTCGGGGGAATCCTGGGCGTTGATCCCCACGAAGCGCACCCGATCCCCATAGGTCCGGAACGCCGCCTGAAGGGCCGGCATCTCGCGTTTGCAGGGCTGGCAATTGCTGAACCAGAAGTTGATGAGCAGCGGTCGGCCGTCGATCAGCGAACGGGAGTCCACGGCGTCGCCGGCGAGATCCAGGATCTCGCCATGGGACAGTGACAGGCCCTCGACCGGGGCATTGGTGGCGATACCGGGCTGCTGATACTCACCCGGGACGTCGAGCACCACGTCGAGGTCGTCCGATCCATCGACCGCAGTGATGATCACCGCCGCCGTGGCCAGGGCGGCTGCGATTCCGGCCAGCGCCCCGAGAACCACAGGAGACGGTCGGAGACGCACGAGATCAGGCTAGTTGTCGTCCTTCGACAGAGGCCGTCGAGCGGAGTTCCCGGCCGCAGCGGGGGGTACTGCGGCCGGGAGTGCCCGTTGCAGTCACGGGGTCGACGATGCGTTGCCCGTGACCGAGGTCATGACGACGGCTCAGGCCACTCGAATGGCCACCTCGTGACCGAGCCGTTCCGAGGAATCGGAGATGGTGCGGATCGAACGGTCCTCGTCGAGGACCCAGATCGGCCGGGGCCTGGTCGAAGGTCGCCCACGTGGTCGACGGTCGACCACGATGCGTCCGTTCTCCAGCAGCTCACCTCCCCAGACGCCCCAGGGTTCGAGGCGTTGCAGGGCATCGGTGAGACAGCGAGCGCGCAACGTGCAGCGAGCGCAGATGGCCTTGGCCCGGGCGATGTCCACGTTGTCCTCGCTGAAGAACAGCGGGGTCAGCGTGCCGGCGCCGTCGGAGCAACGCGCCACCTGCTTGGTGGCCGCGGGCTCGACGGCCTGCGGGGCGGTCGTGTCGATCGAGATGTCGGTGGTGATGGTCATGATGCTCCTGTTCGGATTCGGGGACGAAGAAAAAGGCCGCTGGTGATCCCAGCGGCCTCGGTGAGGGTTCTCGACGTGGTGGTGGACCTACGTGAGTGACTCTCCGAGCCGCTGGGGCGAACGCTTGGTGCCGTTCGGATTCCCTGCTGCACAGGTGGTACCGGCTACGGCGCTCGTCATGGCGGTAAAGGACGAATCAGCCGAGAGCCACATACCCGGGCGATAGGGATGCGCGCCAGCAGGCGCGGCCGTACCGCGGTCGAGAGCCGACCAAGCGGCTGTCGTGATGGTTGTCGAGCGATTCATACCGTCCGACAGGAAACCACGTGGCCCCTGCGAAGTCAACCGAATTAGAGGATTGCAACATGGCCATGACGTTTGTCCTGTTCAGACGGGTGTTTTCGAGGAATCGGCCCCGAATCGTCACACTGACAGGACTCAACGGGACACTCGGGACTTTGGTCCATGGAGGCCGTGGCCAGCCTCCGGCACAATGTCTCCATGACCAAGACCTCCCAGCAACACGTCCTCGAGGGTCTGGTGGCCGAAGGCCGCCTCACCGCCGCCGATGCTGATCGGATTCGCCATGCGCCTCGGGTGGTTGTGCAGACCCGTGAGCTCCTGTCCTACCTCGGGGGACTCATCGTGGTGGTGGGTGTCGTCCGCTTGATCGCCGCGGTCTTGGAGGACGCGTCGAAACTGGCCATCGCCGGCGTGCTCTACGTGGCGGCGGTGATCCTCGGCGGGGTGGCCTGGCGATTCGTCCGTCGACCGGGAGCCTGGGGACGATTCGGTGAGGTGTTGGAGACGGCATCTCTGGCCGCTCTGGTGGTGGCCGTGGCTCTCACCACCTTCGATGCCGGACTGAGCTCCGAGGTCTCGGCCCTCATCGCCGGATCGATCGTCACCGGATGGAGCGCGCTGCGCCTGCGGTCCTCGCAGTTCGCCGGCACCTTGATGGCCACGGTCGGCGTCATGACCATGTCGTTCGCACTGTCGTCGCTGCTCGATCTGGTCGAAGAAGAGGGTGCCATCCCGATCTTCGTCGCCGGTCTGGTTCTGATCGCCGTCGGCATGCTGACGATTCCGTTGCGATTCGTGCCGCGAGGTGTCGGATCGGTCACCGTCCTCTTCACCACCATCACCTGGATGGCCATGCACGAAGGTCTCGACGGCCTCCTGCCCGGAGTACTGGTGAGCGCGGCGGTGTTCGCACTCGGTGCCGCGCGTATGTGGATCGAGGTCTTCATCCCGGCGGGAATCCTGATCGTGGTCTCGGTGGCCATGTTCGTGTTCCGCAACGTCGACAACGACGTCCTCCAGGGTCTCATCGTGGTCGTCGTGGGTCTGGCCACGCTGGGTGGACCGCCCTGGTCTTCCGGCGGATGAGGGCTCGCACCGCGTCGGTCTGAAACACTGTCGGAGTGGACATCGCCGAGATCGCGCTCGTGGCCAACGTCCTGGCCACTGCGGTCATGGTCGGCATCATCTGGTTCGTCCAGCGCGTGCACTACCCCTTGCTGGCTCTCGTCGGAACCGATCAGGCCGCCGGGGTGGCCGTCGAACATCAACGTCGGACCGGACAGGTGGTGGCCCTGCCGATGGCCGTCGAAGGGGTGAGCACGCTGGTCCTCCTGGTGGAGCGACCCGATGCCGTCTCGGTGGTCTGGCCGTGGGCGGGGGCGGTGTTCCTGGCTGTGGCCCTGGGGTGCACGGTGCTGTTGTCGGTGCCTCGCCACGCCCGGATGGCGACCGATCCCGATGACGAAGTCGGTCGCAGTCTGGTGCGTACCAATTGGCCGCGCACCGTGGCCTGGACCTTGCGGGGCGTGGTCGGCGCGGTGATGATGATTCAAGTCCTGGAGGGCATGTCATGAAAGCCGATCACCTTCTCGATCGCCTGCTCGAAGGTTCGGTGGTGGGAAGTTTCTCGCGCCTCGGTCACGCGGCGCGGTCGCGCACCGGCGACTGGACCGATCTCGGCTCGCTCGATCTGCGCGGTCGCACGGTGGCCATCACCGGGCCGACGTCGGGACTGGGGACGGCCACCGCTCGGACCCTGCGTCGACTCGGCGCCCACCTGGTGCTGATCGCCCGCAATGCCGACAAGACCGCCATGACCGCTGACGCTTTGCGCACCATCGAGGCACCGGGAGACATCCACCAGGTCATCGCCGACATGGGAGATCTGGAGGCCGTGCGGCGCGCCGCGGAATCGATCCGGGCGCTCGGACCGCTCGACGTGTTGGTGCACAACGCCGGCGCTCTCACCAAGGATCGGCAGGTGTCACCACAGGGCATCGAGATGACCATCGCCTCGCACGTCCTCGGACCGTTCCTGCTCACGGCGTTGCTGCGCGACATGGTGACCGGACGCGTCGTTACCGTGTCGAGCGGCGGGATGTACGCAGCGGCCCTTCCCGATCTGGTCGCCGGTCGTTCTCTCGAGATGCCGGAAGCGTCCTACGACGGCACCCGCCAGTACGCCATCGCCAAGCGGGCCCAGGTGACCCTCAACGAGATGTGGGCCGAGAAGTACGACACCCCGGCCTTCTATGCCATGCATCCCGGATGGGCCGACACTCCCGGTGTGCAGCAGTCCCTGCCGCTGTTCCGTGTCGTGACCAAACCGCTCTTGCGCACCGCCGACGAGGGAGCGGATTCCATCGTCTGGTTGGCCGCCGCACCACAACTCGATCTGCCGTCGGGATCCTTCGTCGGCGATCGGGCGCGCCGGCCCATTCACCGACTGCCCATGACCCGGCGATCCGATACGGCGGCCAATCGCGCCGCTCTGTGGTCGTGGTGCGTGGAGCGGTCCGGGGCCACCGGGCTCTGATCGCGTCGCCCGCACTCGTTCAGAACACCGTGTAGCCGCCGTCCACCACCAGTTCCTGTCCGGTGTGGAAGGTGAGGGTGGGATCGGCGAGGAAAGCTCCGACGGCCCGGAACTCCGCCGGATCGGCCCAACGACGTACCGGAGTGCGCCGGGTGGTGACCTCGCGGAACGTCTCGTTGGCGTACGCCGGACCGGCCAGTTCGGTGACGGTCCATCCCGGAATCAGCGAGTTGACGCGGATGCCGTGGCGGGCGAGTCCCACGGCGAGCGCCCGCACCAACCCGTTGACCGCCGTCTTCGACA
>JBJTYE010000013.1:0-31400 GCA_046082625.1 Actinomycetota bacterium
GCTCTGGGTTAAGCCCAGAGTTTTCACACCCGACTTACTGAACCGCCTACGAGCTCTTTACGCCCAATAAATCCGGACAACGCTTGGTGCCTACGTGTCACCGCGGCTGCTGGCACGTAGTTGGCCGCACCTTCTTCTGCAGGTACCGTCATTTTCTTCCCTGCTGAAAGCGGTTTACAACCCTAAAGCCTTCTTCCCGCACGCGGCGTTGCTGCGTCAGGCTTTCGCCCATTGCGCAAGATTCCCCACTGCTGCCTCCCGTAGGAGTCTGGGCCGTGTCTCAGTCCCAGTGTGGCTGATCATCCTCTCAGACCAGCTACCCGTCGATGCCTTGGTGAGCCGTTACCTCCCCAACAAGCTGATAGGCCGCGAGACCGTCCCGATCCGGTAGCCCTTTCGTCATCTCCCCATGCGAGGAAACGACGTTATTCGGTATTAGCAGGCGTTTCCGCCTGTTATCCCAAAGACCGGGGTTGGTTTCTCACGTGTTACGCACCCGTTCGCCACTAGGTCTTCCCTCGTATTGCTACTCGGTGGACCCCGTTCGACTTGCATGTGTTAAGCACGCCGCCAGCGTTCGTCCTGAGCCAGGATCAAACTCTCCGTCAAGAACCCGTCGACCCTGCTTCGGCCACGAGGACCTCGTCAGGACCGACTTCGTTCGACAGGAGCGCAGTACCACCCGAGGGAATACTCGGGGTCGCTGGCACTGCGATCCGGCAGGTCGGGCTGTGCCCGACCTTCATTACTTGTCGGCCAGGTTCGCACCTGACCGTGAATTGACAGACAGTTCCATGAGAACGCCAAAGGCGAACCCACGTACTGCCCGCACTGGCGTTCAGTCTTCTCTTCCGTTTTCAAGGAGCTTGCGCTCTGGCACACATTCCGCCCCTGCTAGAGGGCCGGATGTCGGTGCCGACTCAGCGAATCCACGAATGGTCCGTTTGAGGCGAGAGCCAAATGTAGCCGGTCCCGACCAGGCCAACAACCTGCTCAGAGCGAATTTTCTGGATTCGTCGGCAACCGGAATCCTCGAACGTTCGGTCAGCCTCCGACCACGACCACCAGATGGAAGGTGGTCTTTCCCTTGCGAAGGAGAATGAAACGACCCTGGAGCCGATCTCCATCGGCAAGATCGGCGGACTCGAGTGACAGGACGCGGCCGTTCGCCCGACAGCCCTTTTGTTCGAGCAATCTCCGTGCTTCGCCGTTGGACGCGGCGAAACCCACCGTACGCAGGAGCGATACGGCATCGGACAGATCTGCGACGGCGACTTCGCTGGTGGGAACCTCCCGGGCGACAGCTGCCAGCGCTGCGGCCGAGGCCTGGAGCGGGTCGCCTCCGAAGAGCACCGTCGTGGCCTCGGCGGCGGCTTTCTCGGCCGCCGGACCGTGCACCAGGGTCGTGACCTCCCGGGCCAGCCGCTGTTGGGCGATCCGCTGTTCGGGTCGACCTCGATGATCGGCCATGATCTCGGAGATCTCGGGCACCGCGAGCAGGGTCAACTGCAAGAGGAACCGCTCCACGTCTTCGTCCGGTACCTGCATCCAGTACTGGCGGAATTGGTAGGGACTGGTCTTGTCGGGATCCAACCAGAGCGCCCCCTGGACCGATTTTCCCATCTTCTTGCCGTCCGACCTGGTCAAAAGGGGCCAGGTCAAACCGAATGCCGGGCGATTGAGGCGACGACGGATCAGATCGATACCGGCGGTGATGTTGCCCCACTGGTCGGACCCGCCCATCTGCATCTCCACGCCTTCGGCCTGGCAGAGATGGCAGAAATCATGGGCCTGGAGCAGCATGTAGCTGAATTCCGTGTAGGAGATCCCGTTCTCGCTCTCCATCCGAGCCCGGACCGACTCCTTGGCCACCATCTGGTTGACCGTGAAGTGTTTGCCCACGTCACGGAGGAATTCCAGCACCCCCATGGGAGCGGTCCAGTCGGCGTTGTCGACCAGTCGCGCCGCGTGGGCACCACCGAAATCCAGGATCTTCTCGAGTTGTCGCTTCACCCCGGCCACGTTGTGGGCCAGAGTCTCCCGGTCGAGAAGGTTGCGTTCCTCGCTACGACCCCCCGGATCGCCCACCATGCCGGTGGCCCCGCCAGCCAGGACCACCGGACGATGGCCGGCCAACTGGAAACGACGCAACATGATCTGCCCCAGCAGATTGCCCACGTGAAGAGAATCGGCCGTCGGATCGAAGCCCACGTACACCCCGATCGGCCCCTCGGCCAGTCGATCGGCCAGGGAGCGACGATCCGTCGAGTCGTGGATCAGGCCCCGGGCCTCGAGGTCGGCGAGAAAGGACGAAGCGGACACTGCACCCATTCTCGCAAGGATGATCCGAGAAACGGTGGTCATTTGCGCCGATCCTCGTACAGTCGGCCCGATGGAGGCTGCTGAGGTCGACCAGGCTCTGGTCGAGAGATTCGCCCTGTTCGCCCGAGCCTTTCGCAATGGCGCTCCGTTGTACGCCCGCTTCGCCGAGCGGGTCAGCACCGAGCCGCGGATCCTTGCGCTGATGTCGGCGGCCCCTGCGGCTCAACGTCTTCCGGTGCTCCTCTTCGCCGCCGTGCACCACGTGCTCCTCCAGGAACCAGAGCACCCCTTGGCACGGTATTACCCGAATCTGAACACCGCTCCCGACTCAGGGGAATCCGATCCGACGGACGATGCGGCCGATGAATTCGTCCGCTTCGTCGCAGCAAGGTTCGACACGATTTCTCATTTGCTGCGCGTGCGCACGGTGCAAACGAATGAAGTGGGCCGTTGTTCATGGTTCCTCTTTCCGTTCGCGCTCTTGGACGAAGAAGTCGGACCGTTGGCACGGGTGGACATCGGTAGCAGTGCCGGGCTCACCTTGCTCTTCCCGGACATGACTTTCGATCTCGGTCCCGGGGGATCACTCGGAAGCTCTCGCGATCTGGTCTTGCACTGCGAGGTGCGCAACGGTCCCCCGACGCCGACCACTTCGCCGCGCCTGGTGTGGACGCTCGGTCTCGATCCACGACCGGTGGATCTTCACGACGATGATGCGGTGCGGTGGTTGGAGGCCTGCATCTGGCCCGAGAACACCGATCGCCTGCTCCGATTCCGCCGTGCCGTCTCCCTCGCCCGTTCGCGCAACATCGTCGTCGAGAAGGGCGAAGCCCTGAGCGACATCGAAGTCGCCGTGGCACGAGCACGGGAACACGCTCACCCGGTCGTCACCACGTCCTGGGTTCTCAATTACCTGTCCCCGAACGCTCGGGAGGCCTTCGTCGCCGAACTCGATCGCCTCGGTTCGATGTTCGATCTCAGTTGGGTGATTGCCGAAAGTCCTCGCGAAACCCCGGAGTTGCCGGTGCCGACGACCGGCGAGGAGGACATCACCGTTCTCTCACTCGTCACCTGGCGCGAGGGCCGCCGGGCTGTGCGACGCCTGGCGACCGTGCATCCACACGGCGACTGGATCAACTGGGACGTTCGAGAGCCGACTTGACGAATGCCGGGACCGGAGCTGGACGCTGAGTGGTCGGATCGATGCTCACATAGGTGATCGTCGCCTCGAAGCGGACCTCGTCGCCGACCCGACCGTCGATCCTCACATCGAAACTGCTTGTTCCCCAGCGGGACACCTGCGCGCCGAGATCCAAGAACTCAGCGAAACGGACCGGAGCGTGCCAGGTCATTGTGGCCGATTTCAGCATGAAGTCGAATCCGAGTGTGTGGAGATCGGTGACCGGATCCTCCGTCTTCATCTCCGTCGACAGGGCGTGACGCATCCAGGAGTCGACGGCGTCGTCGCAGTAGGCGAAATAGTTGGCATTGAAGACCACTCGCTGCATATCGCATTCGCCGTAGCGGACCCGGATGCGGTGGGTGTACGTCACGTCCTCAACCCGCTTGCGCCCGCTCGATCAATCCGGTCACCCCGTCGGCGATGCCCTGAACGGCGATGGCCGCCAGAATCATGCCCGCCACCCGGGCCAGCAACAGAACGCCCGTGGGGCGCACCACGCGTTGCACGATGCCACTGAAGCGCAGAGCCAGCAATGAAATGAACAATGCCACTCCGATTCCGACGAGAACCGTCGACCATTCGCCCCAGCCTTCGGCCTCTCCGAAGAAGAGAATGGTGGCCACGATGGCTCCGGGTCCGGCGAGCAAAGGAGTTCCGAGCGGAACCATGGCGATGGACGTTCGCTGTTCCGGCGTCGCCTCGCCGTAGCCGTCCTCGCCGCCCTTTCCGTACAGCAGCTGCAAAGCCACCAGGAGCAACAAGAGGCCCCCAGCGCTCTGCAGAGCAGGAACCGACACCTTGAGATAGTCGAGCACGCTCTGTCCGCCGATGGCGAACATGGCGATGACCAGGAATGCCGTCGCCACGGCGATGTAGGCGGCGCGGTGTCTCTCCTTCGGGCTCAAGAGACGGGTCACCGACAAGAAGATGGGCACGTTTCCGGGGGGATCGAGAATGACCAACATGGTCACCACCACCTCGCCGAACAACTGCAGACTCATGGCGCCTTCCGGGATTCGAGCTCTTGCACCGTAACGCTCCAACGTTGCACGAACCGTCGATACGCCGCCAACTGCTCACCGAACGGCGCCGGTCCCGCACCGCCTGGAGTGGTGCGCATTCTGACCGCCACACCCGGAGCCAGGAGTTCGGCGGCCGCAGCGCCGAGCCGCGGCTCGGCTCGCACCAGCTCCGCCAGCGAACCTTCTCCGGCCAGCGAACGCCGCACCAGCGACCCGACGACCGCGTGAGCGTCCCGGAATCCGATCCCTTGGCGCACCAGATACTCGGCCAGGTCGGTCGCCCCGAGCGCCGGAGCGTCGGCGACGGACTGCATCCGCAACAGGTCGAAGCGGGCGGTGGCGATCATCCCGGACACGGCCCGCAGTCCGAGGGACACCTGTTCGACGGCGTCGAAGAGAGGTTCTTTGTCTTCTTGGAGATCACGGTTGTAGGCCAGAGGTAGACCCTTCAGGGTGGCCAACAATCCGGCCAGGGATCCGATGACTCGTCCAGCCTTGCCCCGTGCCAATTCGGCGATGTCGGCGTTCTTCTTCTGAGGCAGCATCGATGATCCAGTGGCATAGGCATCGTCGAGGACGGCGAATCCGAACTCATCGCTCGTCCACAGCACCCACTCCTCCCCGAGGCGGGAGAGGTGAACGGCCACCAGCGAGAGCGCGAAGAGGATCTCGGCCACGAAGTCTCGGTCGCTCACCGCATCGAGTGAGTTGTCGAAGACCCGAGCGAAACCCATGCGCCGGGCAGTGTCGGACGGATCGAGAGGCAGCGAGGATCCGGCCAAGGCCCCGGCGCCGAGCGGCGACACGTCGAGTCGCACGAAGGCGTCGTGCAGTCGTCCGAGGTCGCGCTCGAATGCCCACCCGTGGGCCAGGAGATGGTGGGCCAGGAGAACCGGCTGGGCGCGTTGCACGTGGGTGTATCCGGGTAGGTATGCATCCCCAACCTCGGAGGCTCTCTCCAGAAGAGTCGTTTGAAGTTCGATGATCCGGCCCATGACATCGGGGATCACTCTCTTGCACCACAGGCGCAGGCCGGTGACCGATTGATCGTTGCGGCTGCGTCCGGTGTGCAACTTGGCCCCGGCCGATCCGGCGATCTCGGTCACTCGCCGCTCCACCGCAGTGTGGACGTCCTCGTCGGAATCCACGTACGCGAACGTTCCGGACTCCATCTCGGCGGACACGACGTCGAGAGCTTGCAGGATGGCCCGGCCCTCGTCGGCGGTGATGATTCCCTGATGTACCAGTCCTTCGACATGAGCCCGCGAACACGTCATGTCTTCGCGCCACAGGGTCCGATCGAAGGGCAGGCTCACGGTGTAGGCCAGCAATTCCGAGGCCGGTCCGCCCTCGAAGCGACCGTGCCAGAGGGTTCGTCCTTCGGAGTTCGCGGACGTCACTTGGTCACCTTGGCGATTCCGGCCAGGTCCCTCAGCACGTCGGCCAACGCAGCTCCACCGGTGGGCGCATCGGCCACGCAAAAGATGGTGTCGTCACCGGCCACCGTGCCGATCAATCCACCCAATTGGCTGCGGTCGAGGGCCGAGGCCACGACATGGGCGCAACCGGGAGGTGTCCGCACCACCACCATCGGCCCGCTGTGTCGCACGTCGGCCACCCACTCTCCCATGACACGACGGAGTTGGTCCTCGGGTGCGACGCGAGCCGGGGCGAATTCGGCGATGGCGTAAACGGACTCACCTCCGGGGACACGCACCTTCACTGCGCCGAGATCTTCCAGATCCCGTGACACGGTGGCCTGGGTGGCGGTGATGCCATTGTCCGCCAGCAACTCCACCAGTTGGGGCTGATTGGTGACGGCGAACTGTTCGATCAAAGTCACGATAAATTGCTGGCGCTGAGCCTTGGTACTCATTGCTCTCCCTTCGACTCTGCGAGAAGAAAGGCCAGAGCCGCTCGCGCCGAGTGCAGTCGGTTGTGTCCCTGGCGGAAGACACGGCTGGCCGGGCCGTTGATAACGGCCTCATCGACCTCGAGACCTCGATAGGCCGGCAGACAATGCATGAAGACGGCTCGCTGGTCCGCCAGGGCCATGAGTTCGGTGGTCACGGTGTATGAGCCGAAGATCTGCAGACGTTGGGCCTTCTCGGCTTCCTGTCCCATGGACACCCAGGTGTCGGTGTGGACGGCCATCGCACCGCGCACGGCCTCTTGCGGCGAAGTCGTCTGCACGATGGTGCCCGGGCCGAGACCCGACAACCGATGCAACTCCTCCATCGACGCCCCGAATCGATCCGGGCAGGCCAAGCGGACGTGGGCACCGAGCAGGATGCAAGCCTCGGCCAACGAGCGCGCCACGTTGTTGTAATCGCCCACGTAGGCGATGTCCATGCCGGCGATGTCGCCGAACTCCTGGGCCATGGTCAAGACATCGGCGAGCGCTTGCAACGGATGGGAGACATCGGAGAGCAGATTCACCACCGGTACGGTGCTGGCGGCGGCCAAGCGGTCCACGGTGCGATGGGAGAACACCCGTGCAGCCAGCACGGCGTGATACCCCGAGAGAATTTGCGCCACGTCCTCAACGGGTTCTCTGATGTCGAAACCGATCTCTTCACCACGGGTGTACACCGGATGCCCGCCCAGTTGGACGACGGCCACTTCCGTGCTGTGACGGGTGCGATTGGAGGGTTTCTCGAAGATCATGGCCACTCCGCGGTCGGCGAGGGGACGACCGAGGTCTCGATAGTCCATGACGGCCAGATCCAAGATCCGACGCACCTCCGTCGCGGTCAGATCCGTCACGTGACCGAGGTGCCGCAGATCCCCCGTTTCTCTCCGCAGGTCCCGGTTCACGTCCGACCCACGTCCTCGGCCAGGATCGCCGTCAGGATGTCGGCCACCTCGTCGATCTCGTCCTCCGTCACGGTCACAGGGGGTGCGAACCGCAACGACGTGGCCGTGACCGCATTGGCCACCACGCCCCGCCGGAGCAACTCGGCATTCACCGCTTTGGCATCCCGACGGGATCCCAATTCGGCCGCCAACAACAGGCCTTGGCCCCGTACGTCCTCCACCCCCGGCATGGTGGCCAGACGCCGTCGCAGGTGGTCGCCCCGTCGTTGGGCCACATCAGGTGCATCGATCCGCCGCAGCTCGCCGATGACTGCGTCGACCACGGCGCCGGCGAGAGCGGTGCCACTGTAGGTCGAGCCATGATCTCCGGGACGGAACACCGCCGACACGTTGCTCCTGGCCCAGCAGGCTCCGACCGGGAATCCGTTTCCCAAAGCCTTGGCCAGGGTGACCACATCGGGGACGACCTCAGCGTGCTGGAAACCGAACCACTTTCCGGTTCGTCCGAGCCCGGTCTGAACCTCGTCGATCATCATCAGCACGCCCCGCTCGTCGCACACGGCACGAACGGCCTGCAGATATTCAGCGGTCGCCGGTACCACACCACCCTCACCCTGCACCGTCTCCAGGAGAACGGCGGCCACCGTGTCGTCGATGGCCGCGGCCAGAGCCGACACGTCGCCGAACGGCACGTGTCGGAATCCCTCGGGCATGGGAGCGAACGGTTCGTGTTTGGTGGGTTGTCCGGTGGCGGCCAAGGTGGCCAAGGTGCGACCGTGGAAGCTCCCGAAGGCACTCACCACTCGATGGCGTCCCCGCCCACCGAACTTGCGAGCCAACTTGATGGCCGCTTCGTTGGCTTCAGCACCGCTGTTGCACAAGAAGGTCTGACCGTCCCGGCCGGTCGCGTCCCGCAGGAGCTCGTTGATGGCCGACGCGGCGCGCGTCGCCGGAGGATTGGCGAAGAAGTTGCTGACGTGGAGCAATGTCTCGCTCTGCATTCGAAGGGCCTCGGTCACCACCGGATGAGAATGGCCGAGGGACACCACGGCGATGCCGGCCAGGAAGTCCAGATAACGACGCCCTTCGCTGTCCCAGAGCTCCGTCCCGCGACCGCGTTCGAACATGACCGCCGGCGGGGCGAACACCGGCATGAAGGGACACTGGGTGAACGGTGCCGTCTCGAAGTGGTGCGCAGGGGTACTCATGCTTCCACCATCGTTCCTACCCCGGCGTCGGTGAAGAGTTCCAGCAACAGCACGTGCGGGATACGGCCGTCGAGAATGTGAGTACGCCGAACGCCATTGCGAACGGCACGCATACAGCCCTCGACCTTGGGGATCATGCCGCCGGCGATGATGCCCCGCCGGACGAGGTCGTCCAGTTCTTCGGGTGTGGTCTGTCGGATCAGACTTCTCGGATCGTCCACCACGCGGCGCAGTCCCTCGATATCGGTGAGGTAGATCAACTTCTCGGCCCGCAAGGACTCGGCGATCGCCGCGGCCACGGTGTCGGCGTTGATGTTGTACGCCTGACCCGAGTCGTCGGCTCCCACGGTGGCCACAACCGGAATGAATTGGTCGTCGAGGAGCCGATGCAGCAACGACGGCTCGACACGCTCGACGTCACCGACGTAACCGAGATCCGGATCGAGGGTCCGGGCCTGGATCAGGCCTCCGTCTTCTCCGCTGATACCCACGGCGTAGTTTCCGTGCACGTTGATGGCCGCCACGATCTGCGGATTGACCTGCCCGACGAGCACCATGCGAACGACGTCCATGGTCTCGGCATCGGTGACTCTCAATCCGTTGCGGAACTCCGAGGTCTTGCCGATCTTGGTCAACAGGTCGTTGATCTGCGGACCGCCCCCGTGGACCACCACTGGGCGGAGACCGACGAGACGCATGAGAACCAGGTCCTGGGCCAGATGTGCCAGCGCCGCGTCGTCGGTCGAGCCGGCGAGAGCGTTGCCTCCGTATTTCACCACCACGATCTTGTCGGCGAACTCGCGGATGTACGGCAAGGCCTCGATCAAGATCGACGCCCGGCGTTCCGGGGACATGATGTCGTCCGTCTCGTTCATGGATACACCCCGATGGACGTCAGTCCGGAGGTCTCCGGGAGACCGAGAGCCACGTTGGCAGCCTGCAACGCCCCGCCCGAAGCTCCTTTGCAAAGATTGTCGAGCGCCGCGATCACCAGGACGTATCCGGTCCTCTCGTCGAAGCGAGCCGTGAGTTGCACCGCGTTCGATCCCAAGGTGGCCTTCGTGGACGGCAACTCGGTACCCACCGAGACGAAGGGTTCACCGGAGTAGGTCTGCCGCAGATGCTCGAGGAGATCGACGGTGGACACCTCGACTCCCGTTGCCGGGCGGGCGTAGCAGGTCGCCAGGATGCCGCGGTTCATGGGCGCGAGATGCGGAGTGAACAGGATGCGAGCGCCGATCCGATCCTCCATCTCCGGAGTGTGCCGGTGATCGATCAGTCCATAGGCCGAGAAGTCCTCGTCGACGGAATTGAAATGGTTCGCTTGTTTGGGAGCCCGGCCGGCCCCGGAGACTCCGCTGGCGGCGTCCACGATGACGCCGGAGTTCTCGATCAGGTTCGCATCCACCAGTGGCGCCAGGGCCAGAGTCGCGGCGGTCACGTAGCAACCGGGGGTGGCGATCAGACGAGCCCCGGCCAATTCCTCTCGATGACGTTCGGGCAATCCGTACACCGCCCGATCCAGCACCTCGGGATGCCGATGCTCGAATCCGTACCAACGCGGATAGACGGACCGATCCTTGATGCGGTACGCCGCCGAGAGGTCGACCACGCATTGCACGCGATCCACGAGACGCGGCACCAACTCGTGGCTCACCTCATGGGGCAATCCCAGGAACACCACGTCGAGGTCGCCGAGATCCTCGTCCCAGGACTCCGTATTCGAACTACGCAGCACCATGTCCGGGTACGCGGCGCGCAGACCGGGATGGACCTCGCCGACGGCCGCGCCTGCGTGGCTGTCACCGGTGGCCAGAACCACCTGCATGGACGGGTGTCCGGCCAACAGACGCAGCAACTCGGCGCCGGTGTACCCCGAAGCCCCGATCACCGCCGCCCGGACAGTCCGCTGGATCCCACTCATGTCGCATGATCATACGGAATTCCGTATGAGAATACAACGAATCAGGTCCGCAGCGTGACGCCCAACTTCGACGCCGCGGCGATGCAGGCCTCCCGGACCCGGGCGACGTCCTCTTCGGCCAAGGTCCGGTCCGCGGCCTGAATGCGGATCCGATAGGCCAGACCCCGTTCGTCCACCATCTCCGAGGACCGGTAGACGTCGAACAAGCGGATGTCCACCAACAGCGCACCGGCCCCCTGTCGCAGGGCCTTCTCCAACCGTTCGGCACTGAGCGAACCCGGCACTCGAAAGGCCAGGTCGAAGTCGCTCGACGGATAGCGGCTGACCGGTTTCCATTGCGGAATCTTCGGCTCCCTGTCGAGAAGCTGCGACAGGTCCAGTTCCAGGATCGCCACCCGTTCGGCGATGTCGAAGGCTTCGAGGACCGCCGGATGCACCTCACCCACGGCTCCGATGACCGATGTGCCGATCGACAACGTGGCCGAACGAGTCGGATGCAGACCGGCCGGAACGGTCCCCTGGTCGAGACGCGCTCCCCATCCCAGATTGCCCGAGAGTTCGCGCCAGACGGCCACGGCCTGAGCGGCGTCGCGTCCGGCCAACACCAGACCCAACTGCTCGAATTCGGCCGGCAACTCCCCCGGTCCGGGCGGATAGACGTGGCCGATTTCGAAGAAGGACAACCCGCTGCGCCGATGAGACGCGTTGAAGGCCAGCACCTTCAAGAGCCCGGGACGGATCGAAGTGCGCAGGACATCGTCGCCCACCACCAGTGGATTGACCAATCGCACCGCCTCGTTGGGCAACCCGGCCCGCGCCAGATCCCCGTCGGTGAGGAACGGATGGGGCATGGCTTCGTCGATACCCAGGCCGAGGAGCATCTCGCGCAGGCGACGTCGGCGTTGTTGCCGCGCCGACAGTCCTCCGGGGGACGTCGACTTCGGGATGGTTCGTCCCAGCGAGCCGTAGCCGACGTGACGCGCCACCTCTTCGACGATGTCGATCTCCAGCGTGCAATCGGGTCGCCACGACGGAACGATGACGTCCACCGAGTCGGAACTACCCGTGTCCCGGACGGCGAATCCGATCGGCTCGATCAATCGGGTGATATCGCCGATCTCGAAACGACGACCCAACAGTCGGCTCACACGTTCAGGTCGCACCGGAATGGTGACCTCAGTCGGGAAGTGCTCGGTGCGCTCATCGGCCAGGCCTTCGTGGACTCGGACATCGGGACAGGTGATCGACAGAAGCTCGACGAACCTGGCGATCGCGGCCTCGATCCCCAGAGGATCGGCACCACGCTCGAAACGCGCCGAGGCTTCGGATCGCAGATTGTGACGCTGAACCGTCTTCATGATGCCCAGCGGTTCGAACCAGGCGGTCTCGAGGATCACCGTGGTCGTCTCGTTTCCGATCTCGGTATTCTCCCCGCCCATCACCCCGGCCAGTCCGATCGGCCGATCCTCGGCATCGCAGATCAGCAGATCTTCGGCATCGAGCGTGCGCTCCACGCCGTCCAGAGTGATCAGACGTTCCGACGCTCGGGCGCAACGTACGACGAATCCCCGGCCCCGGAGACGTCCGAAGTCGTAGGCGTGATTGGGTTGGCCGGTCTCGAGCAACACGTAATTGCTGACATCGACGACGTTGTTGATGGGGCGCATGCCGGCAGCAGCCAAGCGGCTCTTCATCCAGTCCGGAGACTCGCGAACCGTCACGCCACTCACCACCGCAGCGGTGAAGCGGGGACATCGACTTGGTTCGTCGATCCGCACCGACACCTGCTCGGCGGGTGCGCTGGCGACGAGTGGCGCCACCTTGCGGGCGAAGTCAACTCCGAAGCGGGCGGCCAGATCCCGCGCCACTCCCACGTGGCTGAAGGCGTCGGGTCGATTCCGCAACACGTCCAGGTCGTAGACCACTTCGGTTCGCAAGCCGAGAACCTCACCGTAGGGCACGCCGAGCGGCGTTCCGGCGGGCAGGATCAGGATGCCGCTGTGGTCGTGGCTCAGCCCCAGTTCGGCCGCCGAGCAGAGCATGCCGTCACTGCGGATGCCGAGGATCGGTTTGGGTTCGATCACTCGTCCGTCGGGCATCTCCGTACCGGGCAGAGCCAAGGGAATCACGTCTCCGGCGGTCATGTTGAAGGCTCCGCACCAGACGTGACGTTCCGTTCCGTCTCCGGTGTCGACGAAGACCCGGTGGACCTTGGCGGCATCCGGATGGCGTTCGGTCCTGATCACCCGTGCGGTGACCACTCCGGCGACCGTGCGACCCACATCGTCCACCGATTCCACGGCCAGACCCAGATCGGACAGAGCGAAGGCGATCGACTCCCGATCATCGGGAAGCGACGCCAGATCCAACAGCCAGGAGTGGACGATCTTCATGGCTCGGTTTCCATCTAGAACTGCTCGATGAACCGGATGTCGTTGGTGTACATCTCCCGGACGTCTCCCACGCCGTGACGTTCCTTGGCCATGCGGTCGATGCCGAAACCGAAGGCGAAGCCGCTCCATTCCTCGGGATCGATCCCCCCGGCTCGCAGCACATTGGGATGCACCATGCCGGAACCTCCCAATTCGAGCCACGACCCATCCGGAGTGCGGATGTCGAATTCGGCCGACGGCTCGGTGAAAGGGAAGTAACTGGGGCGGAGACGGCTCTCGAAATCCTCACCGAAGAATGCCTTGGTGAAGACGTCGATGGTCCCGGCGAGATCGGCCAAGGTGATGTTCCGATCGATGACCAGCCCTTCGATCTGGTGGAAGACCGCCAGGTGCGTGGCATCGGTGGTTTCGTTGCGGAAGACCCGGCCCGGCATCACTTGGTAGATCGGAGGTGCGACCGATTGCATGACCCTGATCTGCACCGGGGAAGTGTGGGTGCGCAACACGGTGCTGCCGGGGGCTCCGTGGTCGACATAGAAGGTGTCGTGCATGCTGCGCGCCGGATGGGACGGCGGCATGTTCAACGCTTCGAAGTTGTACCAGTCCGTTTCCACCTCCGGGCCCTCGGCGACTCGGAAGCCCATGCCAACGAAGACGTCCTCGAGGCGCTGCCAGGCCTGGGTCACGATGTGGGCACGACCCCGTCGCCGTTCAGCGGCGTATTCGGTGAGGTCCATGGCTTCCAGGGCCAGGGTTCGGTCCAGTTCCGACCTGGCCAACAGCGCACGGCGGGCCTCCATGGCTGCCATCACCGCCTGCACCGCCTCGTTCAAGGCCTGTCCCGCGGCCTTCTTCTCCTCCGCCGAGGACAGAGCCGACAAACGACTCTTGAGCACGGTGAGGGCGCCTTTCTTCCCCAGGTATTCGGCATCCACGAAACGAAGCGACTCGACCGACTCTGCTGCCTCGATGCGGACGGCTGCGTCGCTTTGCAGGTCGCGAATCTCCCGAATCATCGTGGATCCACGGTACCGGAGGCCGCCCGTCGCTGACGGGCAATTTCGAAGCACAGGACCGTACAGGCCATGGCCACGTTCAGGCTTTCGGCGCGACCCACCCGCGGGATGCTGACCCACTCGTCGACCGGCACCGACTCGTCCAATCCGGAGGCTTCGTTGCCGAGCACGATGGCCACAGAACGGCGAAAATCGACGTGGTCGTAGTCGGTACCGCGATGCGAGCTGCTGGCCACGATGGATCTCCCGGCGCGACGAACCTGCTCGAGGTTCTCCACCTCGACCACGGGCAGTCGAAAGACACTCCCAGCAGAGGATCGGATGACCTTGGGATTGAAGACATCCACGGTCGTCGGCGACACGACCATGAGGTCCGCCCCGGCGGCCTCGGCCGACCTCAGCATGGTTCCGAGATTCCCCGGGTCGGCGATGTCCACGGCCACCACCACGAACGACGCGGTCTCCAACCTCTCCCTACGCGACGCGGGACACTCGAAGATGGCGACATGGGGCTGGGGTGTCTCGGTGGTGACCACCCGCTCCAACACTCCCGGAGCCAGAACGTGCACGGGCTCGGCAGCCGGAATCGGATGCGCACCGGAGGCCACGAACTGGGCCTCGAGCGTCCACCCCGCTGCCAGTGCTTCCCTGATCAAGGTTTCACCCTCGACCGCGACGACTCCCTCCTCGGCACGCGCACTGCGGCGCCCCAGGAGGCGCCGCAGTCGTTGAATCTTCGGGTTGCCGAGAACCAGTTCGTGGTTCAGATCGCCGTCCTCAGTCCAGGGCGGCCTTGGATGCCTCGCACAGCCGGCCGAAGGCGGCCAGGTCCGTGACCGCCAAGTCGGCGAGGATCTTGCGATCCACTTCGATGCCGGCGGCGTTCAGGCCGGCGATGAACCGGCTGTAGCTCATGTCGTGGATCCGACAGGCGGCATTGATCCGCTGGATCCACAGGCGACGGAACTCGCCCTTCTTGGCCCGGCGGTCGCGGAATGCATACTGCCCGGACTTCATCACCTGCTCGTTGGCGGCTCGCACCGACCGGCTCTTGTTGCCGTAATAGCCCTTGGCGCGTTCCAGTGTCTGGCGACGACGCTTCTTCGAACCCACTGCTCGTTTCACTCTGGCCATCAGGTTCTCCTTTCTCTACGTTCTCGATACCGACGAATCAGCGCTCGCCGAGGAGGCGCTTGATCTTCTTCACGTCACCGGAGTGCACGTCCACCATGCCGTCCAGACGCCGGGTCCGGGTCGACGGCTTCTTCTCGAACAGGTGCTGGCGGTTCTGCTGGAGACGGCGAAGTTTGCCGGTTCCGGTCTTCTTGAACCGCTTGGCGGCGGTCTTGCTGGTCTTCATCTTGGGCATGATGTCCTCACTTCATTCGTCGATCTGTTCAGCGTCGGGTTCCACGCTGTTGGTCGATTCCTTCTTCTTTGCACTCTTCTTCTCGGGTACCAGCACCATGGTCATGCTGCGACCCTCGAGCCGGGCTTGGGTTTCCACCTTGCCGACGTGGGAGATCTGTTCGATCACGTCGTCCAGGATCTTGCTGCCCAGTTCCGGATGCGCCATTTCGCGACCCCGGAACTGCAGCGACACCTTGACCTTGTGACCATCGGAGAGGAACTCCTGCACATGACGCACCTTGGTGTCGAAGTCGCCCTTGCCGATCTTCGGCCGGAACTTCACTTCCTTCACCGTGATATGAGCAGTCTTCTTGCGGGCTTCACGGGCCCGCTGGGACTCCTCGTATCGGAACTTGCCGTAGTCCATGATGCGGCAGACCGGCGGATTGGCGAGCGGGGCGACCTCGACCAGGTCGAGGTCCAGTTCCCGCGCCAAGGCCAAGGCATCGGGCACAGCCTTGATGCCGAGTTGACTTCCGTCGGGGCCGATCACCCTCACTTCCCGGGCGCGGATGCGATCGTTGTAGCGAGGCTCGTTCGTCGGCGGTGCTATGGCTGCTCACTCCTGTGCAAAGGGCTGACCTCCCGTTTCATCGGATACATGGTGACGCGAAGTCGTCACGGCCAGCCGCTCGCACGGCAAATCGCTGGACCTGGACGCACTACCGGGTGACTGCGGACGAACTCGCTGACGCTCGCAAGACCTCAGACCCGACGTGGCCAGGTGGGGGTCCGAACCCCACTTCGCCTCGGTTGTCCCTAAAGCGTACCTCGGTCGACCGACGAACCGCTACCTTCCAACTGTCTCGACGCAGTCCAGGAGCGACATGAACCACGAACCGGAGCAGAACCTCGACGATGATTTGGTCGAGGACTCGATGGCCGCCCTGGCCGAGGCCCGCCGACGTCTGGCCCAGGTGCCCGCCCAGGTGGTGGTGGCCAACCACGCCATGGGCCTCTTCGAACTGGCAGCCATCCATCTGTCCAGTGAGCCACCCAATCTGGCCGACTCCTCTTTGGCCATCGACGCCCTGGCCTGTCTGGTCGAAGGTCTGCGCGAACGGCTCGGAGACGACGCCGGAGCCCTCGTCGATGCGCTCGCCAATATCCGCTTGGCGTTCGTGGAGGTCTCCGGTCGCAGCTGACCGACACTCACGTCTTGACGATGGCGAAGGCCTCGTTCCGACCGAATTTCGAGCGGACGAGGAATCCCACCTGTTGTCCGATCTCGATGGACCGGCTCCCGTCGGCGATCTCGGCACAGTGGAACATGATCTGCACTTCGTCTTCGGTCGTGACCTGTCCGAGACCGACGTGCGCATCGAAAGCCGTCACCCGGCCGCTGGTCTCCGGTGTCGTCGAACCCGACTCCATGTCAGGCCACGATCTTGGAAATGGGCAGCTCCAGCAGGTCGCTGGCCCCCGCGTCCTTCAGAGCCGGGATCAGGGTGTTGATGGTCCTCTTCTCCACCACCGATTCCACGGCGAACCCACCTCCGGCCAATTCGCTGATCGTCGGCGACTTCGCCGAGGGCAACACTCCGAGCACCGCTTGCAGGTCGTCGGACGACACGTTCAGTTTCACCAGCACCTTGGTGCGAGCCTCGAGAGTCCCGAGCAGCAGAGTCATGATCTGTCCCATCGCATGGCGTTTCGCTGGGTCGTCGTAGGAGGATCGATTGGCGATCACTTCGGTGTAGCTGACCAGCATCGTGTCGATGACTCGCAGTCCGGCGGCCCGCAATGCCCGCCCGGTCTCGGTGATGTCCACGATGCAGTCGGCGATGTCGGGGATCTTGGCTTCCGAGGCCCCGTAGGACAGCCGGATGTCGGCATCGATCCCCCGCTCGGCGAAGAAGCGACGCGTCAACTCGGGATACTCGGTGCTGACCCGGACTCCATGGGCCAGATCGGCGACCGAGGTCGCCGTGCTGTCGGCGGCCACCGCCACCACCACCTTCACCGGATCGCTGGTGGCCTTGGAATACCTCAACTCGCCGAGACTCACCACATCCGATCGGGTTTCTTCCACCCAATCGCGACCGGTGATACCGATGTCGAAGAGTCCCTCGTGCACGTACTGGGGAATCTCCTGGGGACGAAGAATTCGGACCTCGCTGATGCGGGGGTCCTCGATCGTGGCCTTGTAGTCGACCGCCGAGGAACGCGAGATCGTCAGGTCGGCGGCCTCGAACAACTCGAAGGTGGCCCTCTCCAATGAGCCCTTCGGAACGACGATGCGCAGCACGCCGGTGACGCTATCGCCTACCCCGATTACCGCTGACCGAATTTCAGCCGTGGGGAGACGGACGATCCGCCAACAACGACACCGCGTGGGGCAGAACGTCGATGATGGCCCCCAACTGCTCGAGGCAACCCTTCGGAGAGCCGGGTGTGTTGCAGATGATCGTTCGACCTCTGGTCCCACAGATTCCGCGCGACAGGCGTCCGAGCGGGTTCACGTTGCGCATCGCCTCGGCCAAACCGGGTGCTTCCCGATCGATCACGGCGCGAGTTCCTTCGGGCGTCTCGTCCCGGGGAGCGAAACCCGTGCCTCCGGTGGTCACCACCACGCCGGCGAATCCCTCGCACATGGCCTGCAAGGTTCGGGCCACCGACTCCCGACCGTCGGAGCAATGGGTGTGCTCCACCACCTCGAATCCTCGGGCGGACAGCAACTCCACCAATCCGGATCCGGAGGTGTCCGTACGAGTTCCGGCCATCACACCGTCGCTCACGGTGAGCACCTTGGCCGGGGTCCGATGCGGTTCGGCGCCGATCGAGGACTCGTTCATGACCGACGACGGTACCGCAGGAGCGTCATGCCATCACTGCCCCAGTCCCGTCCCCAGACGTCACCCGATCCCCGATGATCCTGTGGCAGAACACGGCATCCGGCTCCGAACGTTCGCCAGATCGGATCGAGCGGAGGAAGTCGATCATCGCCTTCGCGACCGATCGTTCGAAAACCATCGGGCACCTCGTGATCGATGGACTCGGCCCTGGTGACGGTGCACACGCTGTAGACGAGGACCCCGCCAGGACGCACCAACTCCGCCGAGGCCTCGATCAGACGCCGTTGCAGGTCGACCAAGGTCTCGATGTCCCCAGGTCCGATCCTCCATCGGGCATCGGCTCTCCGCCGCAGAGCACCCAGTCCCGAGCACGGGGCGTCCAGCAGGACCACGTCGAAACTTTCGGCTCGGAACGGCGGACGACATCCATCGGCGGCCACCACCGCCACATCGACGCCGAGCGCCGACGCGTTACGGGCCACGAGTCCCGCCCGGTGGACCTGCAAATCGCTCGCCACCACCGAGGCACCGCTTCGGGCGAGACCGGTGGCTTTGCCGCCTGGTCCGGCGCAGACGTCGAGGACCAGATCCCCCGGTCGGGCTCCGGTCGACTCCACCACCCAGCGACTGGAGAGGTCTTGGACGTATCCGTCGTCGCGACGTTGCATCAGTGCCGGTTGGTTCATGGCGACAAGAGCCGCTCGAGCATCGGCGGTCTCCATCTCCCGCTCGAAGCGCTCCACGATCCAGTCGGGGTAACTCAACTCGACTGCGATGTCGTCGGAGACCGACGGAGCCGCGGCGATGCGTCGGAGCACCGCATTCACGAAACCGCGCACGCGGCGCGGAGCCAATTCCACCGTGGCGCTCACCGCCGCATGAGATGGAACACCGGCGACCAGCAATTGATACGCGCCCAGTCGCAAGAGATCCCGGATCGGCGGATCGGGCTCGGACGTGATGAACCGGTCGATGGCCGCATCGCACTTTCTGCGCATCCGGGTCGTTCCGTACACCAGATCGGTGACGAAGGCGCGATCCTCGCGTGACAATCGGGACGAAGCCAGGAGCGAGGGAACCACCAGATTGGCGAAGGCGCCATCGCGTCCGATGCGCACCAGTGCCGTCCAGGCCACTGCCCGGGCCGATTGATTCGTGCCGGACTCCATCGAATGTGTGGCGACCGGTTCAGGCACGGTCGAAAACCTCACCCGGTTCGAGCCGTACTCCGCGTCGCCACTCCGCGGCCCCGAGGCGCGGCCGTCCCTCGGCCTGCACCTCCACCAATGCGAGCACTCCCCGACCGCATTGCACCAGCACTCCCTCATCGATCAATTCACCCGGCACGCCGGCCTCGGTGACCTCCGATGCGATCAGCGCTTCGTGGATCTTCAGACGACGGCCCCTCAACGTCGTCCAGGCGTCTCCGATGCGCACCTGTCGGGAAATCTCAACGGCCGGTCGCGTCCAGTCGATCCGACGTTCCGACGGTTCGACCTTGGCGGCATGGAGTACCTCGCCGACTTGTGGGCGGGTTGCGAATCGACCGGTTCGCAGGTGATCCAGCAGCATCTCCGTCCCTTCGCGCACGAGGTGGGTCCGAATGTCGGCAGCGGTGGTTCGATCGGAGATCGGCATCTCTCGCTGGTCGATGATGCCCCCGGTATCGAGGCCTTCTTCCAGTTGCATCAAGCACACGCCGGTGCGCTCGTCCCCGGCCAGGATGGCTCGTTCGATGGGTGCCGCTCCCCGCCAGCGCGGCAGTAGCGACACGTGAAGATTCACCATCGGGATCTCCGCCAGGACGTGCGGTTTCACCAAGGCTCCGAAGGCCACCACCACGCCGAGTTCGATCGGCGAGCGATGATGTTCGTCCAAGACGTCGTCCACGCGGTGAGAGACGGTGAGGCCTCGCTCGACGGCGGCCGCCTTCACCGGACTGGGGACGAAGGCCGATCCCCGGCCACGGCGCTTATCGGCTCTGGTGACCACGAGAGCCACGTCGAAGCCGGCCTCGCACAGGGCCGTCAGCGTCGGGACGGCCATGGACGGCGTTCCGAAGAAGGCCACACGCCGGACCGGTCGATGCGGTAGCGGAGCCAGTTCGCTCAAAGTCGACTCACTCGGCGGCCAGATGCACCGGTTCGCTGAGCGAGACACCCTGCGCCACGAGCCGCTTGTATTCCTCGAGAGCTCGCTTGCGCTGGTCGGGTTGCATGCGATCGAACATCAGCACGCCGTTCAAGTGATCCAACTCGTGTTGGAAGAGCCGGGCCTCCAATTCGTCGGCTTCGATCGAGACGTCGTTGCCGTCGAGGTCGACTCCGGTCATGAGCACCCGCTTGGGCCGGGTCATCTCCACGTACAGGCCCGGGATGCTCAGACAGCCCTCGTCGTACACCCATTCGCCGTCGGACTCCACGATCTTCGGATTGATGATCACGCGAGGGTCGTCGTCCATGTCCCAGACGAAGATCTGCCGCTGAATACCGACCTGCGGCGCCGCCAGCCCGATTCCGGAGTCGCTCCGGTAGAGCGTTTCGAACATTTCGTCGACGATACGCACCACTTTTCCGGAGATATCGGTGACCTCGCCGGCACGGGTGGCCAGCACCGGATCACCGAAAGTGCGGATCTCGTAACTCATACATGACAGGCTACCTAGGTCATGAGTCGCCCCGACGCGCCCTCCAACGGACCCGAGCGCGATCACTACTTCTCCTCGCAGCCTTCCGTACCTTCACGTCGCCGCGCCATCCACGTCTCACTGCCCGACCTCTCCTTCGACCTCGAGACCGATGCCGGCGTGTTCTCCCATGGTCGTCTCGACGCCGGTACCAAGATCCTCTTGAGCGAGGCCCCCGATCTTCCCACCGAGGGGACGTTCTTGGATCTCGGTTGCGGGACGGGACCGATCGCCATGACCATGGCTCTGCGGCGGCCGAATGCTCTGATCTGGGCCGTGGACGTCAACGAGAGAGCGCGAGACCTGACACTCGACAACGCCCGTCGACTCGGCGTGGACTCCATTCATGTGTGCGACCCCGAGGTTCTGCTCGAACGCCTCGACACGAACGGAGTGACCTTCGACGTGATCTGGAGCAACCCTCCGATCAAGATCGGTAAGGCCGCACTTCACGATCTGCTCTCGACATGGCTCGCCCATTTGTCGGCCCACGGTTGGGCAGCCCTCGTGGTGCACAAGAATCTCGGAAGCGACTCACTGGCTGCGTGGCTGAGCGACCGGGGCTGGAGAGTGACGCGGCTCGCTTCCCGCCAGGGGTATCGCGTGCTACGAGTCGAACGTGACGGCTGACTCACAGCCGCGGCGGATCGACCACCACCCGCACCTTGGTGCCCCGCTCCACTGCGGCGCACGCTGCGCTCAGTGTCTCGTGATCAGGCGCCCGCACCAGCCAGTGCTCCTGATACCGGCTCACGGCCACCTGGCTCGACGCCACGGCGATCTCGGCGGCGAAACTCTCGGCCCCGTCTCCTTCCAGAACCGCCAGCGCGGAGTAGGGCGGGAGACTCAGCAGCCGTCGACGTTCCCGTTCGCTCGTTTCGAGAAGCGATGGATCGCCGTCGAGGGCGGCCCGGACCACCGCATGGTCGAGCAATGTCGTCTGCAAGAGGATCCGTCCCCCCTGGCGGCGCGGCCCGACGAGTCGCGCCGCCCGGGCCACCAATGCGAAGGATTGTTCGGCGGCTCGGAATCGGGGGGCCAGGACTTCGCCGTCGAAATCGAGGAAGGCCACCACGTCGATACGGCGCACACGGTGCAGGACCGCTTCGGTGCCGACGAAGATGTCGCAACCGGTGTCGTCCACCTCGTCGGTCGCCGCGGTGACGGCCAACACCGGCCGGCGCGCCGCGGCCCGCAGCTCTTCTTCGAGACGAGCCACACCCGGCCGCAGCCGGGACAGAGTGGCCGCACCGCACTCCGGACACAGTCGCTCACTCTTCGTGGCGCACACGGGGCAGTCGAACCCACCGGCATCGTTCTCGATCAATGAACCGCCGCACTCGCGGCAACGAGCGAGAGCCTGGCACCGACGGCATGCCGACAGGCGCGCCCGGCCCTTGGTGTTGAGTACGCAGACGACGCGAGTCGCCGGATCGCGCAATGCCGCAATGAGATGCGACGAGAGCAGAGAACGCTTCCACGGAGGTTCGTCACCGGGATCGGCCACGACCACCTCGGGCCAACCGTTCTTCTCGCGTTCACGGGGAGGAGCGACGACGATGCGGCCTTCGACCGCCTCCAAAGTGGGACAGGGTGACACCAGCACCAAAGGAGCCTGCTTGCGCCGAGCCCGTTCGGCCACCACCTCCCGGGCGTGCCAGGTCGGAGTTCGCTCTTCTTGCAGGCTCTCGTCGTGTTCGTCGATCACCACCGCAGCGGCCAGATCGGGACAGGGAGCGAAAGCTGCGCCCCGCGCCCCGATGACCACATCGACACCACCGGCGGCGGCCGCCCAGTCGTCGGGCATCGATGCCACCGTGAGTCCGGTCCGACGGAGACGCGCCGCCATGACCCGAGCGGCGTCCGCGCTGGCCACCACCACCAGAGTCGGTCCGAGGCGGGCCGCCGAGAGCACCGCCGGCAGTTGATCGTCGCTCGGCGGGAGACGCAGAACCCCACCGCCGCGCTCGAGCAGACCAGTGGCCGCCGGTGAACTCGGCTCGGCCAGCACTCGGGTGCGATGTCGGGGCGCGGCCCGACCGAGCATGGTGGGTGGCGACGCCGCCACCAGGAAGGGACGCAGTCGACCGGCGCACCACCGATACGACGCCCATGTGCACAGGTCCACCATGTCGGCGTCGGGACCGATTCCGCTCACCTTGTCCAGCGGCTTGAGAGCGGCGAGCCGACCGTCCTCGTGGGCACCCGAGCGCACCACCCATCCAGCGACTCGACGACCGTTCAACACCACTCGCACTCGGGTGCCGATGCCGACCAGGGGAGCCAAGGCATCGGGGACTTCGTAGTCGAAGACCCGATCGATTCCGGTGACGTCCGGGACGACACCCACCACTGCCGAGGTGTCCACCTCCGGGTGTCAGCGCCCCAGAGCCGACGTGAATTCGGACAGGCGCGACACTTTCTCCCACTCGAAGTCCGGGAGTTCCCGTCCGAAGTGGCCGTACGCCGCGGTCTGGCGGTAGATCGGTCGCTTCAGTTGCAAGTCGCGCACGATGGCCGCCGGACGCAGATCGAACGTGGCCCTGACCGCCGCTTCGATGGTGGAAGTGGGAACGGTCTCGGTCCCGAACGTCTCCACCAGGATGCTGACCGGATGAGCCATGCCGATGGCGTAGGCCACCTGGATCTCGCAGCGCTGCGCGGCGCCGGAGGCCACCACGTGCTTGGCCACCCAACGGGCCGCATAGGCGGCCGACCGGTCGACCTTGCTCGGGTCCTTGCCGCTGAACGCGCCGCCGCCATGCCGTCCCATGCCGCCATAGCTGTCGACGATGATCTTGCGACCCGTCAGTCCGGTGTCGGCATGCGGGCCGCCCAGGACGAACTTGCCGGTGGGGTTCACGTACACCGCGAAGTCGTCCTCGATGAATTGCTCGGGGATCACCGGACGGATGACTTGTTCGATGAGATCGGGTCGAATGACCGTGTCCCGGTCGATGCCGTCGTCGTGCTGCGTGGAGACCAAGACGGTCTTCAGACGGACCGGACGGCCGTCTTCGTATTCGAAGGTGACCTGGGTCTTGCCATCGGGGCGGAGATACGGAATCTGACTTGACTTGCGCACCTCCGCCAGTCGCTCGGCCATCCGATGCGCGAGATAGATGGGAAGGGGCATCAGGGTGTCGGTTTCGTTGCAGGCGTAGCCGAACATCATTCCCTGGTCGCCGGCTCCTTGGAGGTCCAGATCGTCGCCGCGACCCTGACCTCGTACTTCCTCGCTGACATCGACACCCTGCGCGATATCGGGACTCTGGGCGTCCAGAGCCACCAGGACTCCGCACGTCTTGCCGTCGAATCCGAAATCGGCGTTGTTGTACCCGATGTCCTTGATGACCTGACGAGCCGTCTCGGCGATGTCCACGTAGGCCTCGGTGGTGATCTCGCCCGACACCAGGCACAGACCGGTGGTCACCAGGGTTTCGCAAGCCACCCGGGCATGCGGGTCCTCGCGCAGCATGGCATCCAGCACGGCGTCGGAGACTTGATCGGCGACCTTGTCCGGGTGGCCTTCGGTGACGCTCTCCGAGGTGAATGTCCAGTGACGGCTCATGAATGCTCCAAAGTTCTCGTAACTCTGCCGTTGTTGACGGAGCCGAGGAATTCCCTTTGGCGCTCGACGGCCTAGGGCCGCGAGCGTCGCAACTCGACGACCCGGTCGAGCAATTCCCGGGCGATGACCCGCTTGTCACTCAACGGGATCGACTCTAATTGGTTCCCGGAGCGCACGAAGGTGACCGCATTGGTGTCGTGGTGGAATCCGACACCCGGTTGGGCCACGTCGTTGGCCACCACCAGGTCGAGATTCTTGGAGGTCAGCTTCTTGAGCGCGTTCTCCGCCAGGTTCTCGGTCTCGGCGGCGAAACCCACCAGGATCTGCCCCGCCTTCTTCTGCGTCCCCATCGTTCGCAAGATGTCCGGAGTCGCCTCCAACACGATCTGTGGAGGACCCTGGTCCTTCTTGTGCTTCCCGGCGACGCACTGCACCGGACGGAAGTCGGCGACGGCCGCCGCCATGATCAGAACGTCGGTACTCCCCCAGCGGGACTGGACGGCGTCCAACATGTCGGCGGCCGTTTCCACGTTCACGACCTCCACACCGTGGGGCGCCGGTCGGTCCACGGTGGTCACGAGGACGACCGATGCCCCGCGCGCCCGGGCTTCGGCAGCCACCGCGTACCCCTGCTTGCCGCTCGAGCGGTTGGCGATGACCCGCACCGCATCGATCGGCTCCCGGGTGCCGCCGGCGGTCACCACCAGGCGCGTTCCTTCCAGATCCTTGGGCCCGAGCACGGTCTCGGCCATGGCCAGGATCGCATCGATCTGCGCCAGTCGCCCCGCTCCCACGTCGCCACCGGCCAGACGCCCGGATTCGGGTTCCACGATGTTCACGCCGCGCGACTTCAGTACGGCGATGTTGTCCCGAACCGCAGGGTGCTCCCACATCTCGGTGTGCATGGCGGGGCACACCAGCACCGGAGCCCGCGTGGCGATCAACACGTTGGACAACAGGTCGAAGGAATAACCATGTGCGTAGGCCGAGATCGACCGCGCCGTGGCCGGGGCCACGATGATCAGATCGGCGCCTTGGCCGAGCATGGTGTGGGGAATGGGCGACTCGTCGTCCCACAACGACGTACGAACCGGTTCGCTGGCCAGTGCCGACAACGTGGTCCGTCCGATGAAGTGCTCGGCGCCGGCGGTCATCACCGGCACCACATGGGCTCCGGCATCCACCAGACGCCGGCAGAGCTCGACCGCCTTGTAGGCGGCGATGCCTCCGGTGACACCGACCACGATCCGCTTGCCGACGAAGACCGTCATGACTTCTCCCAACAGGCGATGACGCCCGTCGCGATTCAGGAATCGTTCTCCGGCAGTCCGATCAAACCTTCGTCCGAGGACCGATCGGCCGTGGGGAGACCGTCTCCGATCACGTCGAACTCGGCGGCATCGGCCATGGCCGCAGCCTCGGCCTCGGCACGCTCCTGCATCACCTCGGCCGGGACCCGCACGATCTTGTCCACGGCGATCTCCTCGAAGCTCATGCTCAAGGGCTTGCGCAGCGACGCCACTTGGGGAGGAACGACCTTGGTCGACAGCGAACCCATCTTGGCGTAGTACTGCTGGAGGTCGCGGGCTCGCCGGGCGGCCAGGGTCACCAGACTGAACTTCGAGTCCACCTTGTCCAGCAACTCTTCCAATTCGGGCGACATCATCGATTCATGAACTGCGGCCATGGATCCCACTGCCTCTCTCCACCGACGAACCCGGGGTCCGTTCCATTGACCCCGTCAGGCTAGCGGTGCTCGGGACGATTGCCCGATGGATCGGCCCCCCGACCTCGACGCAATTCGCCGATGATCGCCACCAGTTCGTCCACGGTGCGGTCCAGATCGTCGTTGACCACGGAATGGTCGGCCAGGGCCAGTCCGATCGGTTCCTCTTCTTCAGCCTTGCGCAGTCGTTCGAACACGTGGTGGTCCGGATCCCCCCGGCCGACCAGCCGACGACGCTGCTCTTCCCGTGAGGGAGGAAGGATGAAGATCAGCACCGATTCCGGATGGCGCACCTTGACCTGCTGGGCCCCGTCCACCTCTATCTCGAGCACGATGTCCTGCGGAGAGAGCAGATCGGGCACCGGGGTGCCGTAATAGTTGCCGAGGAACTCGGTCCACTCCAGGAATCCACCTCGGTCCCGATGGGATTCGAAGTGCTCACGGGTGGTGAAGACGTAGGCCTCTTCGCTCTCACCGGGACGACGATGCCTGGTGGTCCAGGAACGACTGAGAACCAGAGTCGGATCACGCTCCAACAGAGCGTCCACGATCGTGCCCTTCCCCACCCCACCGGGGCCCGACACGATGATGATCAACGGCGTGGTAGCAGGTTCCGAGTCGGGCGCAGGCACCCGACCGCTCACTTGGCGAGATGCTCCAGCAACGCCTTCTTCTGCTGCGCGCCCAATCCCTGGATCTTGCGATTGTCGGCGATGCCGACCTCTTCCATGATCTTGCGGGCCTTGACCTTGCCCAGACCGGGAAGGCTCTCGAGCATCGCGATGACTTTCAGTTTCCCGACGTTGTTGTCGGACGAGGCCAGCGCATCGGCAACGGTCATCGACCCCTGCTTGAGCTGACGCTTGATCTCGGCCCGAGCGGCTCGGGCTTCAGCGGCTTTGGCCAGGGCCGCAGCCCGCTGTTCGGGTGTGAGTTGCGGAGGTGTTGCCATGCGCGCAACTTACCCACGGTCCTACGGGGAAGGGTGGATACCGCCGTGATGGGCCAGCCCGCTGAGAGACTCCAGAGCCCGGAATCCCCGACGACGGGCCCATCGTTCCAGGTCACGGGCGATCCGGAAGGGCGCCCGGGGGTCGGCGAAGGTGGCCGTCCCCACCTGGACGGCCTGGGCCCCGGCCAGCATCAGCTCGGCGGCATCCCATCCGGACCCGATTCCCCCCACCCCCACGATGGGCAGATCCGGCCAGGCCTGGCGGACGTCGTGAACGGCCTTGACCGCCACCGGATGGATCGGCGGTCCCGACAATCCACCCCCTCCACCGGTCCCGAGAACCGATCGTCCGGTGGCGGGATCGAGGACCAGACCGGTCACCGTGTTCACCAGGGTCACCGCCTCGGCTCCGGCCCGTCGCACTTCACCGGCGATGGCCACCAGTCGATCGGTGTTGGGACTCAACTTGGCCCAGAGAGGTCGTCCGGCCTCGGTGCAGGCCGCCACGACGGCTGCCGACAACTGCGGATCATGGGCGATGATGCCGTGACCCTGCACATTGGGGCACGAGAGGTTGACTTCGACGGCCACCACACAGGAGCCCTGCGGTGACTCCTGCAGGCCGGAGGCCAACCGTCGTGCGGCCCGGGCGTACTCGTCGAGTGAGCGACCCCAGAGGCTGACCACCACCCGTGCTCGATGGCGCCCGAGTTCGGGAAGATCCTCGGCCAACCAGTGATCGACTCCCGGGCCCTGCAGGCCGACGGCATTGATCATGCCCGTTCCCGCCGGGTGCAGTCGGGGCGACGGATTTCCGGCCCAGGGATCCGCCGACAGGGACTTCACCACCACGGCTCCGAGTGACGCCAAGTTTCCGTAGGGGGCCAGTTCGGCCCCGTGACCGGAGGTCCCGGCCGCTGTCATCACGGCGTGATCGAGGCGGACCGAACCGATGCTCACTGCGGTGTCGATCCCCATGGATCAACGACCGTGGTGTTCCTGGAGGCTGCGCACCTCGAGAGGGCGGACGTCCTGTTCGGCCATCCCCTGCACCGCGGCCAGTGCCGCTTCGACCGTGGTCACCGAACTCACCCGATGGACGGTGGCGGCTTTGCGAATCGCCTCTCCGTCGGTGCGACCCCCGCGCCCCTGCGGCGTGTTGATGACGAAGGCCAACTTGCCCGATGCGATCAGGTCCACCGCCGTCACTGCAGCCTTCTCGCTGACCTTGCCCACCACGTGATCCACTGAGATCCCGAACTTCTCGAGGAAGGCCGCGGTCCCGGTGGTGGCGGCGATGCCGAAGCCCAACTGCCCCAACCGCTTGGCCAGAACGATGCCGGCCGGTTTGTCGTCGTCGGCGAGGGACAGAAAGACCGTCCCGGTACTGGGCAGAACCGTTCCCGAGGCCAATTCGGCCTTGTAGAAGGCCCGTCCGAAACTGGTGTCGATTCCCATCACTTCACCGGTCGAGCGCATTTCGGGTCCGAGAGCGGGATCGACTTCGGGAAAGCGGTTGAACGGGAGGACCGCTTCTTTCACCGCCACCATGGTCCGGGTGGTATCGCCGTTCAACACCGATTCGGTCAACAGTCCCTCCCGACGCAATGCGGACAGACTGGCTCCCAGCATCACCCGGGTCGCCACCTTGGCCAACGGGACGCCCGTGGCCTTGGCCACGAAGGGCACCGTGCGACTGGCTCGCGGATTGGCTTCGATCACGTACACCGTGGTGCCGGCGACCGCGTACTGCACGTTGATCAAGCCCCGCACATCGAGGGCATTGGCGATCGAGGTGGTGTAGGCCTCGATGATCTCCACCACCCACGACGCAAGGGTTTGGGGAGGGATGGCGCAGGCCGAATCGCCGGAGTGAATGCCGGCCTCTTCGACGTGTTCCATCACCCCGCCGATCAGCACCTCGCCGGTGTGATCCCGGATGGCGTCGACGTCCACTTCCTTCGCGTCCTCCAGGAATCGATCGATGAGCACCGGACGCTCGGCCGACAGCCCACCTTCGCGCCCCAATGATCCGTTGCCGATCAATTCGGCCATGGCCCGTTCCAGATGAGCCCGGTCGTGCACGATCTGCATGGCCCGACCGCCGAGGACGTAACTCGGTCGAACAAGAACCGGATATCCGACCTGATCCACCACCGCCAGTGCCTCGTCCAGAGATGTCGCCGTCCCACCCGGAGGCTGAGGGATGTCGAGGCGGTGGCAGAGTTCGTTCCATTTCTCGCGATCCTCGGCGGCGTCGATCGAGGCCGGAGCGGTACCCGCGATCAGTTCCGGCGGAATGAGGCCGGAGAGCTTGAGGGGTGTCTGACCACCGAGCGAGACCACCACCCGCGGCGCCGCACCCCCGGATGCCGCGGTTTCGACGGCGATGACGTTCAGAACGTCTTCACGTGTCAATGGCTCGAAGTACAGACGGTCCGAGGTGTCGTAGTCGGTGGACACCGTCTCGGGATTGCAGTTCACCATCACGGTCTCGAAACCGGCATCTCGCAGAGCGAAGGAGGCATGGACACAGCAGTAGTCGAATTCGATGCCTTGTCCGATGCGGTTGGGGCCCGAGCCGAGAATGACCACCCGGGGACGGTCCGACGGCACCACTTCGTTCTCGTCCTCGTACGTGGAGTAGTAGTACGGGGTCTGAGCGGCGAATTCGGCCCCGCAGGTGTCCACGGTCTTGTAAGTGGGCAGAACGCCCCGGGCGATGCGCCCGGCGCGTACCGTCTCTTCCGCTTCTCCCCACAGGTGGGCCAACTGGGCGTCACTGAAACCCAGTTGCTTGGCTCGCCGCCATTCCCGCACTGTCAGGGACCGCCAATCCCCTTGTGCCAGATGGTGCCGCTCGTCGATGATCATCGACATCTGGTCGAGGAACCAGGGATCCACGCGGCAGGCTTCGTGCACCGTGTCCACGGACTCGCCCCGCCGCAGCAATTCACCGATCACGAAGATTCGATCCGGGGTCGGGATGCCGACGGCGCCCAAGAGTTCCTCGGTCGACGGGGACTCGAGGTGGACTTCGGCCGGATCGCAATTGAGACCGAACCGGCCCTGTTCCAACGACCTCAGCGCCTTTTGCAGACTTTCCGGGAAGGTTCTTCCGATGGCCATCACTTCGCCCACGCTCTGCATCTGCGTTCCGAGGACCCCGCTCGTTCCCGGCAACTTCTCGAAGGCCCAGCGCGGGACCTTGGTGACCACGTAGTCGATGGTCGGCTCGAAACTCGCCGGGGTCATCTTGGTGATGTCGTTGGGAATCTCGTCGAGCGTGTAGCCGACGGCCAACTTGGCGGCGATCTTGGCGATGGGAAATCCGGTCGCCTTCGATGCCAGGGCACTCGAACGCGACACCCTGGGATTCATCTCGATCACCACCTGATCACCGGTGGCCGGATTCACGGCGAATTGCACGTTCGATCCTCCGGTCTCCACTCCGACCCGTCGAATGCAGGCGAACGCCGCGTCGCGCATGCGCTGGTACTCGACGTCGGACAGGGTCTGGGCCGGAGCAACGGTGATCGAGTCGCCGGTGTGCACGCCCATTGGATCGAAGTTCTCGATCGAGCAGATGATCACGCAGTTGTCGGCGCGGTCGCGCATCACCTCGAGTTCGTACTCCTTCCATCCGGCGATGCTCTTTTCGATCAGGATCTCGCGAATCGGGCTGGCGTCGAGACCGGCCGCGGCCAGACGGCGGAATTCGTCCATCGTCGACGCGATTCCCGTACCGCGGCCGCCGAGGATGTAGGCGGGTCGAATGATCACCGGCAACCCGAGGCGCTCCACGACCCGCACGGACTCCTCGACGTCGTGGGCGATGCCGCTCGCCGGAACCGAGAGACCGATCTCGATCATGGCCTCCTTGAACTTCTCCCGATCCTCGGCGGTGGCGATGGCCTCGGCATTGGCACCGATCAATTCGGGGGTTCCCGGCACACCGACCAGACCGCGCTCGAAGAGGGCCATCGCGGTGTTGAGTCCGGTCTGGCCGCCGAGGGTCGGCAGCACCGCATCGGGCTTCTCGCGTTCGATGATGCGCGCCACGACCTCCCACGTGATCGGTTCGACGTAGGTGCGATGGGCGAAATCCGGATCGGTCATGATCGTGGCCGGATTCGAATTGGCGAGGATGACCCGATACCCCTCGTCCTTCAGCACCCGGCAGGCCTGCGTGCCCGAGTAGTCGAATTCGCAGGCTTGACCGATGACGATCGGACCGGAGCCGATGATCAGGATCGACGAAAGGTCGTCGCGACGGGGCACGTCAGATCTCCTCACCCGACATGAGCCGGTCGAATTGGTCGAACAGGTAACGACTGTCGTGCGGTCCGGGCCCGGCCTCCGGGTGGTACTGCAC
>JBJTYE010000014.1:0-12784 GCA_046082625.1 Actinomycetota bacterium
TATGCGGATTACGAAGAATGCCGAGCACCGCCTCGGAGCAGTCGCTCGCATACGCCGAACGCTTGAGGGGCGATGCCTTAGAAACGAAGTCGTGCATGACTCACCAGTCCTTGGTCCAAGGAGTTTGCACCAAGCCCGGCGCGACTGCATTGAAACGAATCGGTCCGTACGACTTGGCCAGCAGCACCGTCATGTGATTGAGCGCCGCCTTGGTCATCGCGTATGCCATCGAACTGCCGACGGGTCGCACGCCGGCGATGGAGGTGATGTTCACGACGTTGCCGTCGTCGCTCTTACGAAGATGCGGTATCGCAGCTTTTGTCAACCACCATGTGCCGTACACGTTGACCTTGAATGTCTTGTCGAAGATCTCATCGGTGAGACCGTCGAGGTCGCCATGTTGCACGAGTGTGGTCCAACCCGCATTGTTGACGAGGATGTCGAGCTTGCCGAATGTCTTCAGTGTTTCGTCAATGAGGTGTTGACCCTGAGCTTTGTCGCTGATGTCCGCCTGAATGTACGTGCCTTTGGTGGCCAGCGATGATGCAACCTTCTTGCCTGCTTCAACCGATGTCGTTGAATTCACCACCACATGGGCACCAAGTTCTGCCAGCCGGTGCGCCGTCGACTCGCCGATACCACTCGAAGATCCGGTGACGATTGCTACCTTGCCACTGAGTTCGCTCATTGCTTAGCCTCCGCTGCCGACACTAGGCGCGACAGCACGATTGACGACAAGTCGCTACGCGCGACGGCGCAGTTTGGAAACAGCAAACCGCACGACAAACACTGCAATCAGGCCAATCACAACCCACTGCAGCGTTGCGACGTACGGCTCGACACGCTCCCATTGGTCGCCGAGAATCGCACCGGCCCCGATAAGGGCAGTGTTCCACACGATGCTGCCGATTGCGGTGTACAGAAGAAATGGAGCAATTCGCATTCGTCGGAAGCCCGCCGGCACCGACACCACCGAGCGAATCAGCGGCACACATCGACCCAGCAACACCGCAGCAACTGCATGACGGTCGAACCACTGCTCGGCACGCTGCAGGTCGGACGGTTTCACGCCGAACCACCGGCCGAAGCGTGCGATGAACGTGCTCAGACGCTCCGGTCCGATGAGTGCCGCAATGCCGTAGAGAATGAGCGCCCCAACCACCGCCCCGATCGTGGCTGCAAAGATCATCACAATCACCGAGCCGTCTCCACGTTGGGCGACGAAGCCGGCAAACGGCAGGACGATCTCCGACGGAATCGGAGGAAAGACGTTTTCAAGTATCACCAGCAACGCGACACCCACGGCGCCGAGGCGCTCAATGACGTCTTGCACCCACGCGGCAATGTCGCTCAGCACAAGGACTCACCGTAGTTGAGCGGCACTAGTCGTTGACGGAGCAACGATGGCGCTAGCTGCGCGACAATTCCTTGCGGTTCTTGAACTTCGCCGCGCGGTAGTCCTTGTTCATCAATGCAATGACATCGAGTGAAATCTCTTTCGGGCAGGCAGCCGAACACTCACCGTGGTTCGTGCACG
Source organism: Actinomycetota bacterium (assembly GCA_046082625.1). Taxonomy (GTDB): domain Bacteria; phylum Actinomycetota; class Acidimicrobiia; order Acidimicrobiales; family Ilumatobacteraceae; genus Casp-actino8. The sequence goes on from JBJTYE010000014.1 coordinate 1,538, forward strand.
AACCGAAGTGCTCGTCCATCGTGTCGACCATCGCCTCGGCCCGCTTGAAGCGCTCGGCTTGCCCCTGCGGCAACAGGTTGAGGTGTGAGATCTTTGCACCAACGAACAGGTTGGCGGCTCCGTTCGGGCATGCAGCCACGCATGCACCACAGCCGATGCATGCGGCGGAGTCCATCGCTGCGTCGGCAACCGGCTTTGGTACGGGAATCAAGTTCGCGTCGGGTGCACCACCAGTTGGCGCGGTGATGAATCCACCGGCTTCAACGATGCGATCGAACGCCGAACGATCGACCATCAAGTCCTTGACGATCGGAAATGCGCCTGCACGCCACGGTTCAATCACGATCGTGTCGTTGCTGTTGAACGACCGCATATGTAGCTGACACGTTGTGGTGGCTCGTTGTGGCCCGTGCGCCTGACCGTTGATCATGAGCGAACACGTGCCGCAGATTCCCTCGCGGCAATCGTGGTCGAACACCACTGCTTCTTCACCCTTGGAAATGAGTCGTTCGTTCAACACATCGAGCATCTCCAAGAACGACGCTTCGTCGGTGATCGACTCGATTACATGAGTCTCGAAGTGGCCTTTGCTGGTTGGTCCGGCCTGGCGCCACACCTTGAGCGTGAGGTTCTTTAGCGTGCGGCTCACTTGTAGCTCCTCGTTGCCAACTTGATGGTCTCGAATGCGAGCTCCTCTTGGTGCAGTCGCGAGTTCGATGCATCGCCCGACCACTCCCACGCAGAGACGTGGCAGAAGTGTTCGTCATCGCGCTTGGCCTCACCGTCATCGGTCTGGTACTCGACACGGAAGTGTCCACCGCAACTCTCTTCTCGAGTCAACGCGTCTTTGCACATCAACATGCCGAGTTGGAAGAAGTCGTCCACCCGACCGGCCTTCTCGAGAGTCTGATTCAGACTCTCGGAGTCTCCGGTGACCCGCAGGTCCTTGCGGAACTCCTCGTAGAGGGCCGGCAATTCCGACAGGGCCTTCTCCAGTCCCTGTTGGGTCCGCTCCATTCCGCAGTAGTCCCAGATGATCCGGCCGAGTTCACGATGGAAGTAGTCCGGCGACCGGGTGCCCTTGATGTCCAGATATCCGTCGAAGCGCTGACGGGCCTGATTCTCGGCTTCCTTGAAGGCCGGGTGATCGGTACCCGGGATGGGCTTGTTGAGCATCGGGGCCAAGTAGCTGCCGATGGTGTAGGGAAGGACGAAATACCCATCTGCGAGACCCTGCATCAGAGCCGAGGCTCCGAGTCGGTTGGCTCCGTGATCGGAGAAGTTGGCTTCACCGGCGGCATAGAGACCGGGAATGGTGGTCATCAACTCGTAATCCACCCAGAGGCCGCCCATGGTGTAGTGCGAAGCCGGATAGATCCGCATCGGGACGTCGTAGGGGTTCTCACCGGCGATGCGCTCGTACATCTCGAAGAGGTTGCCGTACCTCTCCTCCACCACGGACTTTCCGAGTCGCTGGATGGCATCGCTGAAGTCCAGATAGACGCCGTTCTTCAAAGGTCCGACGCCGCGACCGGAGTCCACCGACCGCTTGGCGGCTCGCGACGAGATGTCGCGGGGAGCTAGGTTGCCGTAGCTCGGATAGAGCCGTTCCAGGATGTAATCCCGCTCGGACTCGGGAATCTGATCTGCCGGGCGATTGTCGTCGGGATTCACCGGCACCCACACCCGACCGTCGTTGCGCAGCGACTCCGACATGAGCGTGAGCTTGGACTGGGTGGGATCGCTTTGTGGAATACACGTCGGGTGGATCTGCGTGTAGCAGGGGTTGGCGAACAGCGCTCCCTTGCGATGGGCCCGCCAGGCGGCCGTGACGTTGCAGGCCATGGCATTGGTCGACAAGAAGAAGACGTTGCCGTATCCGCCGGTGGCCATCACCACGGCATGGGCGGCGTGCGACACCACCTCGCCGTTGATGAGATCGCGCGTGACGATGCCGGCGCAACGTCCGTCGATGGTGACGACGTCGACCAACTCGGTGCGATTGAAGAGACGGACGTTGCCGAGGCCGATCTGTCGGGCCAGCTGCTGATAGGCACCGAGCAGCAATTGCTGTCCGGTCTGACCCCGGGCGTAGAACGTCCGGCTCACCTGAGCTCCGCCGAAGGAACGGTTGTCGAGAAGGCCGCCGTATTCGCGGGCGAAAGGCACGCCCTGGGCCACCATCTGGTCGATGATGTTCACCGACACCTCGGCCAGGCGGTAGACGTTGCCTTCGCGCGAGCGGAAGTCACCGCCCTTGATGGTGTCGTAGAACAGGCGATGCACGCTGTCCCCATCGCCCTGATAGTTCTTGGCGGCATTGATGCCGCCCTGGGCGGCGATGCTGTGGGCCCGCCGCGGCGAATCGTGGAACGTGAAGGCATCCACCTGGTAGCCGAGTTCGGCCAACGTCGCCGCCGCCGAGGCTCCGGCCAAACCCGTGCCGACCACGATGACTTTGAACTTGCGCTTGTTGCCGGGGGCCACCAACTTGACGTCGGCTTTGTAGTTGCTCCACTTGTCTCCCACCGCACCGGCAGGGATCTTGGCATCGAGGGTGATCGTCATCATGTCTCCTTGACTCTGTTCAGCCGACGATTCCGGCCATGACGGCGATGGGGAACGAGACGTTGCCCACCACGATGACGGCAGCGAATCCGGTGGCGATCGAGCGGCGCCACTTGTTGAATCGGGGATTGTTCCAGCCGATCGACTGGAACAGGCTCCACACCCCGTGGAAGAGGTGGATACCGAGAGCGATGTTGGCGGCGATGTAGAAGATGGACACCGGAACTCGTTCGAAGCTGGCCACCACGGCACCGTAGACGTCCTTCAGACCCTCGTCGTCCTTGGTTCCGACGTAGTCGTTGACCGTGCCGAAGGTGAGATCGAGCAGGTGCCAGATGACGAAGAGCAGGACCACGATGCCGGTCCAGCGCATCGTGCGACTGGCGAAACTGGCGATCTGATAGTCCCGTTCACTCTGGTACTTCACCGGACGCGCCTTGCGGTTCAGAACGGTGAGTGAGTACGCCGCATGGATGTGCACGATCACCATGGCGATCAGTCCGAACCGAAGCAACCACAGAGTGCCCTTCTCCGGGAGCAACGGGTAGAGCAGCTTCTCGAGGAAGTGGGCGTACTCGTTGAGATCCGACGGGCCGAAGTACATCTTCAGGTTGCCCACCATGTGGAAGAACACGAAACCGAGCAGCCCGATGCCGGTGATGGCCATGGCGTACTTCTTGCCGGTGGCCGTGCGGTAGATGTCGAGCAGGAAGGGTCGACGGCGACGGGACGAACGCTGGACCGCAGTTCCGGTGACCGGACTGCGCTTCATGACGGACTGGGCCATTTCGTTCACGCCTTTCGACAACACTGTCCGTGGACATGCGGACCACGAGGTCCGGTGAGACCGACCAAACGCTACTCCCAGGAGCCGGAGCCAGCCGAAATCCTCCCGCCAGGATTTCGCAGCGACCGCTCCCGGATCACGAGCCAAGTGTCACTTCCGTTCGAAAGTGCGTCCTACCATGTGATCCTCCCCTCCGATCCGACGTCGAAGGACCCGCACCATGGATCTGATCCCCTATCTCGCCGCCGTGTCGGCCGTCGCCGCCCTGCTTCTGGCCGGCTACTTCTATTCTTCGGTGCGAGCCCAATCTCCGGGCAACGACCGCATGGTCTTCCTGATGACCGAGATCCAGATGGGGGCTCGGGCCTTTTTGAAGAAGGAATACTCCTGGGTCGCGGTCTTCGTGGTGGTGATGGCCGGCATCCTGGCGGTGGTCATCACCCCGCTGGCCGCCGTCACCTATGTCGTCGGAGCCTCGCTGTCGGCGGGAGCCGGATACGTCGGGATGTCGGTGGCCACCATCGCCAACGCCCGCACCACCGAAGCGGCTCGACGCGGTCCGGCACCGGCCTTGAGTGTGGCCTTCCGAGGCGGAGCGGTCATGGGGTTCTCGGTGGCCGGTCTGGCCTTGTTGGGTCTCATGGCGACATACCTCGTGTTCGTCACTTGGCTCGAAGTCGACGACGCTTTCGAAGTAGTGACGGCCTTCGGACTCGGGGCCTCCTCGATCGCACTCTTCTCGCGCGTCGGAGGCGGCATCTACACCAAGGCCGCCGACGTCGGAGCGGATCTGGTGGGCAAGGTCGAAGCCGGAATCCCCGAAGACGATCCCCGCAATCCGGCCACCATCGCCGACAACGTCGGGGACAACGTCGGAGACGTGGCCGGTATGGGAGCCGATCTCTTCGAGTCCTATGCCGGCTCGATCATCGCTCCCATCTCCTTGGCGGCCTTCGCCGTCGGCATCAGTGCCGAGACTGCCGGCGACATCGGCAACGTGGAGTTGCTGGTGTTTCCGATGGCCATCGCCTTCGTGGGCATGGTGGCTTCGATCCTCGGATCGTTCTTCGTGCGCGGCGGAAACACGACCGAATCGCATGCTCTCAGTCGCGCCCTTCATCGCGGTACCAACGTGGCCATGGCCCTGACCGTCGTAGCGACTCTCGGTATGTCGTACTGGATTTTCGACGGCACCGATGCGCCGTGGGGGCTGGCGGTGGCGGTCATCGGTGGTCTGCTCGTGGGCTGGGCACTCGGCAAGACCGCCGAGTACTACACCTCGGATCAGTTCGGACCGGTGCGCAAGATCGCCCGTCAATCGGAGACCGGTCCGGCCACCACCGTTCTCAGTGGCATTTCCACGGGCATGGTGTCGGTGGCCGCCTCGGTCCTCTTGATCCTCCTCGGTGTGGCCATCGCCTATTGGGGAGGTGAGCAGACTCTGGGTTCGGGTGATGGGGGCGGGATACCTGGTGGCATCTACGGCATCGCGGTTGCCGCCATCGGCATGTTGGCCACCACCGGCGTGGTGGTGTCGGTGGACGCGTACGGTCCGATCGCCGACAACGCCGGAGGAATCGCCGAGATGTCACATCTCGATCCGTCGGTACGACAGGTGACCGATGCCCTCGACTCACTCGGTAACACCACCGCGGCGATCGCCAAGGGTTTTGCCGTGGGATCAGCAGCGCTGACGGCTCTGGCTCTTTTCAAGAGCTTCGAATACGCCGTCACCGAAGCCGGATCGACACTCCGTCTCGATGTCGGTCAGGTCGAGGTCTTCATCGGCTTGTTCATCGGGGCCGGACTGCCGTTCCTGTTCGCCGCCTTGACCATCGACGCCGTGGGACGAGCCGCCAACAAGATGATCGAGGAAGTCCGCCGGCAATTCCGTGAGATTCCCGGATTACGCGAAGGTACCGACGGGGCCGTTCCCGACTCGGCACGGTGCGTGGCCATCTCGACCGAAGCTTCCCTGCGGGAGATGCTGGTGCCGGGATCATTGGCCATCGTCGTTCCCCTCGCGGTGGGATTCGCCAGTGTCGATGCCCTCGGCGGTCTCCTCGCCGGATCGCTGGTGACCGGATTCGCCTTGGCCATCTTCATGGCCAACGCCGGCGGATCCTGGGACAACGCCAAGAAGTACATCGAAGCCGGTCATCACGGTGGCAAGGGGTCCGACCCGCACAAAGCCGCGGTGGTGGGCGACACGGTCGGGGACCCCTTCAAGGACACCTCCGGCCCGGCCATGAACATCCTCATCAAGGTCATGACCATCGTGTCCCTGGTGTTCGCCAGCGCCTTCGTCTGACGGCTGCATCTCGACGTCACCGAGCGCGAAACCCGTCCTCGGTCAGTACGGCGTCCCAGACCGAATCGTCGGGGAGACGGAACGCCAGACGCAACGGTCGACCGGTGTCGTCGATCAGAGCCGGCGAATCGAGGTTCGCGAGCTCGCTCGGACCGATGTCGTCGGCGGACCAACGATGGGAACGATGGGCGACGACCTCCGGGATCTCGATGGGACCCTGTTCGGTCTCGATGGTGCCGAGCAGAACTCCGCACTGCTCATATCCCGACACGGAGTGCGAACCGCTCCTCATCGCAACAGTTGGACCATCGGCGTACCATTCCAGATCACTGGCGACCGGAACGACCCGCCCGTAGGCGCGTCCGAGTCCCTCGGCCGGATCGTCGAGTTCCACGGCATAGGTCTCGTTGCCGAGCGTCCACTGATCGAACGGGGCATCGCAGACGAATTCGGCCCAGAAGCTCTCGGCCTTGGCGATCATCGGATCGGCGCGACGGGTGATGTCGAATTCGGCGACGTGCAGCACGGGACGATTCCGACCCACCAACCCGAAGCAGTACCAGATGCGATGTCGGGGGACCAGCCGATACATCGTCCATCCGGCGATCGAAGCGTCGGGTGTCCACCACGAGAACACCCATTCCTCGAACGAGGCCTCCGGATGCATCGATTCGTCGGCCGCGTCGTACTCGTGGGTCATCGACTGGCAGGTTACGTTTTCGACCGCCGCGGTCGGTCACCTGGCAGACTGGACCCATGTCCGAACCAGCGGTGCGCTATCTGAGTCTCGATTGGATCGACGCCCTGACGCGTGCGGTGTCGGCGAGCACCGAGATGGCGGCACTGGCTGCGGAACACACCATCGGAGTGACCCAGGTCGTCACGGGTGGACCGGAGGGTGACGTCATCTATCACCTGCAGATCGGACAGGGTGCAGCATCCTTCGGTCCCGGTCCGGCCGATCCGGAGGACGTTCGGTTCGATCAGGACTGGGAGACTGCGGTGGCCGTGGCAACCAACTCGCTGAACGCCCAACAAGCATTCATCACCGGTCGCATCCGGCTCACCGGAGATTCCCAGAAACTCGCCAGCAGCACCCCGGTTTTCGCCGCCCTCGACACCATCTTCGGTTCGGTACGCGCCTTCACCCAGTACCGCTGACGCAACCCGTCGCGTCCCTGCGGCCGTAGCGCGGCACCGAGATCGTCAGTGCCAGTCCGCACAGCAGTGCACCCACGATGTAGGGCGCGCCCCGATCGACCCCGATGTCGACGTGATCGAAGAGCACACCGGCCAGTGCCGGACCGGCCACCCGACCGGCGGCGTTCACTCCTTGTTGGAATCCCAAGGCCTCACCGCGACGTTCATCGGGAACGCTCCCGGCGACCAGAGTCGACAGATTGGGTGAGACCAGTCCTTGCCCGATGGTGAGCGCCACCAGAGCCGGAACCAACACCACCCAGGACTCGGCCACGGACAAAGCGAAGAATCCGACGAGGTTCAGCACCAATCCGGCCTGCAGGGAACCAGCGACGCCGAGCGCGCCGTTCGCCGGTCGGATCAGGACGATCTGCGACGCGACCAAGGTCAGACCCACGAAGACGAAGACGGCGGCGACACCGGATTCGGTGAGATCGAATCTCTCACCCATCAACAACGAGAACGTGGCTTCGAAACCGCTGAAGGCCGTGACGGCCACGAAGCCCACGACGGCCAGATCCCACAGCCGAACGCTGCGAGTCCTCGCCCGCGGGCCAGGGACCGACCGCACGGTTCGAGTTTCGGGAACCCGGAACCAGGCCACGATGGCATTGATGGTGGCCAGCGTGCCGGCCACCAAGAAGGGCAGATGGGTGCCGCCGAGCGCGGCCAAGCCGCCGAGAGCCGGTCCGATGACGAAACCGACACCGAAGGCCGCTCCGATCAGTCCGAGCAACCGTGGCCGTTCCTCCACCGGTGCGATGTCGGTGACCGCGCCCTGCACGACGGCAACACTGGCCCCCGATGCTCCGTCCAGAATGCGTCCGAGGAACAGGACCCACAATGCTCCGGCTGCGGCAGTGATGAACGAGCCGATCGCCGTGCCGACGAGCGAGATCAAGATGACGGGTTTACGACCGATCCGATCCGAGAGCCGGCCGAGCAAGGGCGCGCAGATCAACTGAGCCAAGGAGAACGAGGCGAAGAGAAGCCCCACTTCGAATCCACTGGCGCCGAATCGCTCGGCGTAGCGACCGAGGATGGGAACCACGATGCCGAAGCCCACGAGATCGAGAGCGACCGTGCTCCAGAGGGTCACGAAGCCCTTGGGCAACGATGTCTTGGGGCGCGGCACGAGAATTCGAATTCCCTCAGCGGCGAACCGAGGTACCGGACTTGGTCGTTTCCACGATCCAGCCCTCGTTCTGCAAGGCGGCTCGCAGAGAGTCCGCGGCGGCGAAATCCTTGGCCGCCCGCGCTGCGTCCAGAGCGGCCGCCCGTTCGGCCACGTCGGCGGGAATCTCACCGGCGACCTTCAATGCGAGCCCGAAGGCGACGCAGATCTCGTGCGCGGCGGCGGCCAATGGAGCGGCCTCGGGACGTCCGGCATCGAGGGCCGCATTGGCCTGGCGCACCGTCTCGAAGAGCAGAGCCGTCGCCGAGGGCGTGTCGAGATCCTCGTCCATGTGCGAGCGGAACTTCGACAGCACCACCGGATCGCTCGGTGCACCGGCGACCACCGAGGAGGTACGGGCGGCGAAGGCATCCAAACCGGCCAGAGCGTTCACTGCGGCATCGATGTTGTCCTGTCCCACCCGCACCGGACTTCGGTAGTGAGTCTGCAACAACACCAAGCGATAAGCGCGAGGATCGTAGTGATCCACGAGATCCAGCAGATTGGACACGTTGCCGAGGCTTTTCGACATCTTCTCGCCCTCTGTGTCGACGACGAACCCGTTGTGCATCCAGTGGCGGGCGAAGTCGCGACCCCAGGCCACGGCCTGAGCCCTTTCGTTCTCGTGATGGGGGAACTTCAGGTCCATGCCGCCGCAGTGGAGATCGAAACCATCTCCGAGAAGCTCCAGGCTCATGACCACGCACTCGCTGTGCCATCCAGGACGACCATCACCCCAGGGGGACGGCCAGGACGGCTCACCGGGCTTGGTGAACTTCCAGAGGGCGAAGTCCGCCGGATGGCGTTTGTTGCCGGCCCCGAACACGTCGCGTTCCCCACCGCCACTGACCAGATCGTCGATGTTCTGATGGGCGAGCAAGCCGTAATCGGGGACCTGTTCCACGCTCAGGTAGACCCCGTCTTCGGTGACGTAGGCCTTGTCGGCGGTCACCAGGTTTCCGATCATGTCCACCATCGAGTCCACGAATTCGGTGGCGTGCGGGACGTCGGTCGGACGGGCCACGTTGAGCCGCTCCATGGCTTGGAACCAGACCCGCTCGCACTTGTCGGTGATCTCCTGCCACGGCCGGGACTCCCGGTTGGCTCGATCGATGATCTTGTCGTCGATGTCGGTGATGTTCGACACCAGTCGCACACGCAATCCGGACCATTCCAGGTAGCGGCGCAGGATGTCGTAGACCAGGGTCGCACGGCCGTGACCGAGATGTGGGGGACCGTACACGGTCGGACCGCAGAGATAGATACCGACTTCACCGGGAGTGCGCAATTCGAGTTCGCGCACGGTCGAGGTCGCGGTGTCGTGGAGCCGGAACATGAACGACGAGCCTACGCCCCCTCGTCTGCGGCCTCTCCCTCACTTCGGTCGTTTGCGAACTTCGTCGACCCCGAGGTTCGATCCTCTAGCCTTGATTCGTGGCCGAAATTCCGGACAAACCCAGCCTCGACGGCATCGAAGCCCACTGGGACGGAATCTGGCAGCAGGAGAGGACCTACGCCTTCGACCGCACGGCCGATCGCTCCTCGGTCTACGCCATCGACACTCCCCCGCCCACGGTGAGCGGTTCGTTGCACATGGGGCACGTGTTCTCCTACACCCACACCGACACCGTGGCCCGCTATCGGCGCATGACCGGCAAGTCGGTCTTCTATCCCATGGGTTGGGACGACAACGGACTGCCCACCGAGAGGCGGGTGCAGAACTACTTCGGCGTGCGGTGCGATCCGACCGTTCCCTACGAGTCCGGATTCGTCCCGCCGTTTCGCGGTGATCCCCCCAAGGATCATCAGCCAGTTCCGGTCTCCCGGCCGAACTTCATCGAGTTGTGCGAAGAACTCACCCACGAGGACGAAAAGGTCTTCGAGGATCTCTTTCGTCGACTCGGTCTGTCGGTGGACTGGACGTACCTCTACACCACCATCGAGGACCGGGCTCGGCGCGTGAGCCAGCGAGCGTTCCTGCGCAATCTGCAACGCGGTGAGGCCTATTCACAGGAAGCGCCCACACTCTGGGACGTCGACTTCCAGACCGCGGTGGCCCAAGCGGAACTCGAGGACCGGGAACGTCCGGGCGCCTATCACGCCATCGCCTTCGCACGCGCCGACGGTGGCGAACCGGTGGTGATCGACACCACCCGTCCGGTCCTCATCGCAGCCTGCGTGGCCCTCGTCGCCCATCCGGACGATCCGCGCTACCAGCCCCTGTTCGGTTCGACGGTGATCACGCCGTTGTACGGGGTCGAAGTTCCCATCGTCGCCCATCCGTTGGCCCAACCGGACAAAGGCACCGGTATCGCCATGATCTGCACCTTCGGTGACGTCACCGATGTGATCTGGTGGCGGGAACTGGCGCTCGAGACTCGGGCCATCATCGGCCGCGACGGTCGCATCATCTCGTCGCCCCCTTCGGGTCTGACGTCGGCCGCCGGAATGGCGGCCTACGCGGCGATCGCCGGACTGAAGATCAACCAGGCGCAGAACGCAGTCGTCGACGCTCTGCGCGAGAGCGGCGCCCTCCTCGGTGAGCCGCGACCCATCACCCATCCGGTCAAGTTCTACGAAAAGGGCGATCGACCGCTGGAGATTGTCACCAGCCGTCAGTGGTACATCCGCAATGGCGGGCGTGACGTCCCCCTGCGCACCCAGCTGTTGGAACGCGGTCGCTCTCTTGCGTGGCATCCCGATCACATGCGACACCGCTATGCGAACTGGGTCGAGGGTCTGAACGGCGACTGGCTGATCAGCCGTCAACGCTTCTTCGGTGTGCCCGTTCCGGTGTGGTACCCCATCGACTCGAACGGCGAGATCGTCCACGACGCCCCGATCGTTCCCGAGGAATCGGCACTACCCATCGATCCCTCGACCGACGTACCACCTGGTTTCGATTCCGGGCAACGGAATCGGCCCAACGGCTTCGTCGGAGATCCCGATGTCATGGACACCTGGGCCACATCGTCGTTGTCGCCGCAGATCGCCGGACACTGGCGAGACGACGAGGACTTGTTCGCACGGGTCTTCCCCATGGATCTGCGACCCCAGGGTCACGACATCATCCGCACCTGGCTGTTCAGCACAGTGGTTCGATCCCATTTCGAACACGACTCACTGCCCTGGAGCAACACGGCCCTGTCGGGATGGATCCTCGATCCCGATCGCAAGAAGATGTCCAAGTCCAAGGGCAACGTGGTC
>JBJTYE010000015.1:0-5023 GCA_046082625.1 Actinomycetota bacterium
CGTGCGTGGTCAGCGTCACCGACGCCACGTTGCGAATCCCCGACGGTGCCACGGTCACCGTCGACGGGGCGACCGGGACGGTCACCGTGGTGTCGATGCCCTGATCGACCGATGGCGCCATCAGCGCCGCATGATCAGGTGTGGGCGTGCAGGGTGTCGCAGAGGTGCTCTTCGCCCGGCTTCACCTGACCGGCGCCGATGCCCTCGAGCGCGGCGAAGGGTCCGCACACCTGAGGTTCCAGCCACACGTGCAGCATGGGATTGGGTCGCAGTTTGATCCCGAAGCGACACGGCCCATCGGAAGTCGTGACCCCGACGACGCGTGTCGAACCGTGCACCATGGGGTCGCGATCGAAACAGAGATTGTCGTGGATGTGCCACTGGGTGAGGGCTCCACCGATGTTGGGGACCGTCTCGAGGTCGTATTGGTCGCCCAGCATGTACATGGCCGACACCAGCCGACGTGATCCGTCCGGCTCCACGGCGAAGACCAGGCTCTCCGGATGGTTCGGATCCAATTCGTACTCGTCGTTGATGTAGGACCAATTGATGAAGTGCTCGACTCCGGTGGCTGCGTCTCCGATGCTGGTGAATCCGTTGGCGATGGCGATCTCCGGAGTGGAGAACTTCGGCAGGACTTCCCGGGTGATGTAGATCAGCCGCTCGGCGCGGGCTTGTTCCTGTGCACTCACTCCGGGAAATCCGGACAGATCGATGCGCGAGGCTCCGGAATCATCGATGGAGGCCAGGGCACTCCCGTCGCTTCCATTACCTTCGCTGGCGTGTCCGTGGTCGCTGTGGCACATGTCCACGCGTTCGGCATCGCTGACGTCGGCTCGACCGGCGCCGACTCCCTCGAGAGCGGCGAAAGGTCCACACGCGTGTGGTGTGATCCACACGTGCACCATGGCGTTCTGTTGTCCGGCTCGGATGGATCCCGGGGGACACGCCCCCGAATCGTCGGTGATGCCGGCGATGACGGCATTGCCCTGTTCGTTCAACTTCCAACACAGATTGTCGTGGGCGTGCCACTGGATGAGCGGGCCGGCGAACGACGTCAGTTCGGGATCATCGAGGGGAATTCCGCCCCGGGCGATGAACATGGCCGAGACCAGCGTGCGTTCGTCCCCGTCGACGCGGTAGACCAGCGACTCGGGGGCCGACGGGTCGAGGAACTTGTCGTCGTCGATGAGGGCCCGATTGATGAAGTGTTCGAAGCCGGTGGAGCTGTCGCCGATCGACAACCAGCCCTGCTGGACGGCATCGCGGTGATCGGCCCACTGGGGAAGAAGTTCGAGTGAATCTTCGATGAGCGTGCGCGCCCGCATCTCCTGTTCGATGGTGACGCCGGCGACTCCGCTGATGTCGATCCCGAGAGCCGGGTCCCATGGGCGGGGCCAGTTGGCCATCTCGGAGTGATCGTCGCCGTCATGGCCGTGAGGTTGGGATTCGTCGATCGGATTTCCAGCGGCGTCGAACATCGGTGCGTGATCGTGGACATGAGAGGCTCCGGTCCACAGTCCGACGAGCACCACGGCTCCGATGGCGGCCGAGGGGAAGGCCAGTCGAACCGGTGGCAGCCGATGAGTTCCGAGGACGAAAGCAGTGACCGCGGCCGCCGCGGCCACGACGCCGAGTCCAGCGCACAAGGAATCGGCCCATTGCGGACTTTCCCGCTGTTCCAGGCCGTCGATCCAGGAGATTCCCGAGAGTCGTGTCACGATCCAACCCCCGACGGCCATGCCGTTGACGACCACACCGGCTGGGAGAATGGCACGACCAGGGCGCAGAAGGGCCGTCAGACCCCACGCCACCTGGGCGAGAGCCACCACGATGAACATGCGGGCCGCCTGGGGATGTTCGGCATGCAGTCCGATGGCCCCGCCATGGATGAGGCCGGCTCCGATGGAGGCGAGTGCAGCGATGATCACGCCGGGCAGGCGTACAGAGGGTCCCATGGACGAGATCGTACCCGTCCGAATCGAACCAGGGCTGATCCGGTCAGTCGTTCAGTGCGGCAATGGCGGGCTCGGCGAGTTCAGGTCGGCAGATCAACACGTCGGGCAGCCACAACGAGGCCTGGTTGTACCGAAGGGGTGATCCGTCGATGCGGCTGACGTGCAGTCCGGCGGCTCGAGCGACGGCGACCGGAGCGGCCGAGTCCCACTGGTACATGCCGCCGTCGTGGACGTAGATGTCGGCTTCGCCCATGACCACCGCCATGGCCTTGGCTCCGGCCGAACCCAACCGCGCCACATCGCAACCGAGGGCATGGGCCACCACGACCGCGCAGTACGGATTGCGCGAGCGCGAGGTGACGAGTAGCGGTCGCACCCGGGTGCGATCGGGAAGGTCCGGTGCCGGTGAGGTCCGGAAGGTCAAACCGAGGGCCGGAAGGGCGACGGCAGCGGCGGTGAGATCGCCGCCCTCCCACAGAGCGATGTGCACCGCCCAGTCGTGACGAGGCGGCTCGGCGAATTCGTTGGTGCCATCGATCGGATCGATGATCCAGACCCGTTCGGCCTCGAGTCGTTGCCGATCATCGGCCGCTTCTTCGGACAGGATCACGTCCCTGGGACGGGCCGCCCGGAGAGCCTGAGCGATGTGTCGATGGCCAGCGACATCGCCTTCGTCCTTGAGATCCCAGTAATGGATTCCCTGACCGATCAGATCGTCGCGCAGTTCCACGAGCATGCGTCCGGCCTCGTCGGCGACGCGACCGGCGAGTTCATGATCGGACTCGCTCACAGACCGCGACCCAGATCGACCGCTTCGCGTACCAGGGTCCTGATCGCCTCCTCGTCGGCTCCGGCGGCGACCAGTTCCTCGATGCGGCGCTCGATCCCTTCGGCGCGGACATCGGAAAAGACCGGGATTCGTCGTTCGCTCGTGACGAGCGAGACCACGATCGACACGATGGCCGCGCCGACGCCGACCATGCCGATGGAGAGGACCCAGCCTTCGTCGTTGCCGGCGATGGAGGAGATGATGAGTCCCGCGATGCAGGCCACGAAGACCACGGCACACGACCAGCGGATGACTGTGATCGACTTCGGTGAGCTCATGGTCGTTCGATCATCGGCTCAACGGCTTGTACTTGATGCGGTGCGGCACGTCGGCCGCCGCACCCATTTCCTTCTTGCGCCACGCCTCGTATTCCGAGAAGTTGCCTTCGAACCAGCGGACTTGGCTGTCACCTTCGAAGGCCAAGACATGGGTGGCGATGCGGTCCAGGAACCAGCGGTCGTGGCTGATGACCACGGCGCATCCGGGAAATGCTTCGAGGGCGTCCTCGAGGGCCCGCAAGGTGTCGACGTCGAGATCGTTGGTGGGTTCGTCGAGGAGCAGTACGTTGCCCCCGGTCTTCAGCAACTTGGCCAAGTGCACCCGATTGCGCTCACCACCGGACAGATCACCGACTCGCTTCTGCTGGTCGCTTCCCTTGAAGTTGAACGAGGCCACGTACGCGCGCCCGTTGATCTCGCGGTTGCCGATCTTCATGTGTTCGACGTTTCCGGTGATCTCTTCGTACACCGTGGCATCGTCGTCGAGCGAATCCCGGCTCTGATCGACGTAGGCCAATTGCACGGTGTCACCCACTTTGATGGAGCCGGCATCGGGCGACTCCTGGCCGGTCAACATCTTGAACAATGTCGTCTTTCCGGCGCCGTTCGGTCCGATGATGCCGACGATTCCGGCAGGCGGCAGCGAAAAGGAAAGGTCCTCGATGAGCAGCCGGTCGCCGAAGCCCTTCTTCAGGTGCTCGACTTCGATGACCGTGTCGCCGAGTCGGGAGCCGGCCGGGATCATGATTTCCAACTTGCTCGGGCCGCGATCGGCGGCCTCGGCCTCGGCACGGAGCTTCTCGTAGGCCGACAAACGGGCCTTGCCCTTGGCTTGTCGGGCCTTGGGGGACATGCGCACCCAATCGAGTTCACGCTCCAGAGTCCGGCGTCGGTTCTCGTTGCCCTTCTCTTCCCGGGCCAGGCGTTCCTGCTTCTGTTCCAACCAGCTGGAGTAGTTGCCCTCGAAGGGAATGCCCCGTCCGCGGTCCAATTCCAGGATCCAGCGGGCCACGTTGTCGAGAAAGTAGCGATCGTGGGTGATGGCCACCACCGTCCCCGGATACTCCTGCAGGAATCGCTCCAACCAGTCCACGCTCTCGGCATCGAGGTGGTTGGTGGGTTCGTCGAGTAGGAGGAGATCGGGTCGGCTGAGCAGCAACCGACACAGCGCCACGCGGCGCCGTTCACCGCCGGACAAGGTGGTGACATCGGAGTCGTTGGGCGGGCAGCGCAGGGCGTCCATGGCGATCTCGACGTTGCGCTCGAGGCTCCAGGCGTCGGTGGCGGCGATCTTGTCCTCCAGCTCGGCCTGCAGGGTTCCGACCTTGTCGAAGTCGGCGTCCGGGTCTCCCCACATGGCCATGACCTCGTTGTAGCGATCGAGGATGGCCTTCACCGGCGCCACTCCGTCCATGACGTTACCGAGGACGTCCTTGGCCGGATCCAGTTGCGGTTCCTGGGCCAGATAGCCGACGGTGAATCCGGGGGTCAGTCGCGCTTCACCGGAATACCCGTCGTCGAGGCCGGCCATGATCCGCAGCAGACTGGATTTTCCTGAACCGTTGGGGCCGATCACGCCGATCTTGGCGCCTGGGTAGAACGACAGCGAGATGTTCTCGAGAACCGTCCGATCCGGGGGATAGTGCCGGGCCAACTTGTAGCAGGTGTAGATGAACTCGTGTGCCATGGGGACGGGACACCTCCAGCGCTCAGGTTAATGGCGCTCGGGCCAGCGGCGGGTCCCGGTCCGCTCAGGGTCGACGGAGGTTTGCTACCGTGAGTGCGTCGCGACCGCATCGCCGTGACGACACTGGAGGAATTCGATGGAGTTGTTCACTCAGGAGGGAGTGGCCTTCCTCACCCGCTGGCTGCACGTCTTGGCCGGTATCACCTGGATCGGTCTTCTGTACTACTTCAACGTGGTGCAGGTTCCGTCGTTCGCGGCCTACTGCGACGAG
>JBJTYE010000016.1:0-2582 GCA_046082625.1 Actinomycetota bacterium
CGCCCGGATCGACGAATTGGGCGGCGCGGTGGCGGCCATCGAACAGGGCTACCAGATGGACGAGATCGAACAGGCGGCCTACGAGTACACCAAGTCCATCGACGACGACGAGCGGGTCATCGTCGGACTGAACAAGTTCGCGGTCGACGACGATCCCGAACCCGAGGTGTTCCCGGTGGATCCCGAACTGGAGCGAGGCCAGAAGGCCCGGCTCACCGACTACAAGGCCGCCCGTGACGTGGCCAAGGTGCAAGCGGCGCTGGAGGCCGTGGTGTCCGCGGCCCGCGGTACCGACAATCTCATGTATCCGATGAAGGAAGCCTTGCGCGCCGACGCCACCTTGGGTGAGATCAGCGATGCTCTGCGCGGCGTCTTCGGGGTGTATCAGCCGTGATGTTCCGCTGGGCCGAACGGCTCAGCGATCGAGATGGATGACCTGCGGCACCGGACGTGATGGTGCCTCGGGCGCGGTCGTGGCCCACCCCAGATACATGAGCGACAGGATGGTGGTGTCGGGCTCGAATCCCGAGAACGCCACGACCGGGTCGTTGGCGCCGCGCGGACAGCTGCCCCAGTAGGTGGCCAGACCCCGAGCAGTGGCGGCCAACATGAAGTTCTGAATGGCCGCGGCCGTGGCGTCGCGATTCTCGGCGGTGCGCATCGGGGAATCACCGGGGACGCTGCCGACGATCATCACCGTCGGAGTGCGGAGGTACTTGGTGCGGGCCTTGGCGACCTTGTCGGCCGGATCCCCGTGGGCCTCCATGGCATCGGCCACCACCGTTCCCAAGCGGGCGCGACCGTCACCGGTGACTGCCGCGAATCGCCAGGGCCAGGTCCGCTTGTGGCACGGCGCCCAAGCTGCCAACGTGCACAGCTCCTCGACCAGATGCGGATCGACGGGTCGGTCCGCATCCGCCAGCATGCTGGTGCGACGGGACCGGATGACGGCGTCGACGACGGAGGGATCCACGCCGTTCACGAACCGCTGGCGAAATGAGCGGCCAAACGATCGAGGGTGGCCTCGATGGACTTCTTGTTCTTCGACTGGGCGTTCATCAACTTGAGCATGAGCGGGGCCTTGTTCTGGATCCAGTCGAACTGTTCGGTCACCTGCGAGCCGCCCTCGGTCGGTTCGATGATGTACCGCCAGATGTGGCCGCCCATGTGCCGCCATCCGATCTGGCGCGGCTCGTCGAATTCGACCACTTCATTCGTGATGCGGTACTTGAGTCCGATCTTCATGTCCATGCCGAACTTGGCGCCGAGGGACAGCCGGTCCGGTGCGTCCATGCGGGCGGCTTGGACGGATCCGGAGCCGTCGATCAGATTGTGCTTGCGGGGATCGGCCAAGAGATCGAAGATGGCCTGCGGCGGGGCCGGAACGAATTTGGTGATCGAGATGATCTTGTCGGTGGACATGGTGCTCCTTGTTGGTGGTGATGGTCAGGTGGTGAGAACGGCTTCGGCACAGCGGCGACCCGAATAGAGCGCTCCATGGATGGAGGCGGTGTCGCGATGATCGCCGCAGACGAAGAGTCCCTCGCCGAGCGCCACGCGGTCCTTGGGGTGGAAGGGCGGCGACTGGTCGGGTTGGCCGTGATCGATGCGATAGGTGCGCAGATGGCGCCAATCCTGCACCACCGGACCGAACATGGCGGTCAGTTGGGTGCGGGCGACTTCGGCCAGGTCGGCGGTGCGCAGATTGCCCTCGTTGGATCCCGGAATGGCAGCGGCCACCAGATGCTGTCCGGCGGGCGCGTAGGTGGGGGCGACATTGCTCATGACCGCCACGTTCAGGACCGGACCTTGGCCGGTTCCGTCCAACACGATCAGCTTGCGTGTGGTCGGCGAGACCGGGGCGTCGAAGTACACGCAGCCCACGCTGCGGGACCGCACCTCGGGAAGGCCGAGTAGCGCCGCGGCGCGAGGTCCTTCGACCGCCACCACCACCGAACGAGCGGTCACGGTCGTGCCGGATTCGGTGGTGATGCGTCCCGGCGCCACGGCGGCGACGGGGGTGGAGAGATGGACGCGGTCGGCGGGCAGGTGTCGGGCCAGTTGGTCGGAGATACGGCCCATGCCCTGGGCAGGAACGGCGGCGTCTCCTTCGGAGAGCATGCGAAAGACGATGTCGAACATGCGCCGCGAGGCCGTGAGCTGCGGATCCAGTTGGATGCCGCCGACAAGGGGGGTGAAGAACTGCTGGATCATGCGCGCCGAGAATCCGGCTTGGTGCAAGACATCGGAGGTGGTGCGATCCGGACCCTGCAACAAGGCGGCGGCCCGACCGCGGGTGACGCGCCAGCGGAGCGCGGCGATGCGCGCCTTGTCGGCGACCGAGCCGACCGGAGCCGTCGCCGTGGCCCACAGCGACGTGGGCTTGCGGAAGGGATCGGAGACTTCGTAGCCGCGACCGTTCTTCCACACCAGGGCTCCCGGATCGAAGGACCGCAGATCGAGTGCCGGAACGTCGAACTGCCGGTGGAGTTCGGGGTAGGCGGTGAGAAGGATCTGGAAGCCGCGATCGAGGATGAAGCCGTCGACGTGATCCGATCGCACCCGGCCGCCGACACCGTCAC
>JBJTYE010000017.1:0-11788 GCA_046082625.1 Actinomycetota bacterium
CACGATCGAATTGGTTCGACCGTTGGTGGAGATTCTCGCTCGGACCCTGACGGTGGCGATCCACGATCAGCGCGGGCTGGGTCGAACGTCCATTCCCGACGGTCCGTATTCCATGGCTCAGTACGCCGAGGACGCGCGCGCCTTTCTGGATCACCTTGGATGGGACTCCTGTGGGGTTCTCGGCATCAGTTTCGGCGGCATGGTCGCCCAGGAATTGGCCGTCACCTGGCCGCATCGTGTCAGGCGTCTGGTTCTGGCGTGCACAAGTCCGGGTGGAGCCGGAGGAAGCTCGTATCCATTGCACGAGTTGGCCGAGTTGGATGATGAGACGCGCCTCGCTCGGATGGCGACCATCGCCGATCGACGAGTCGTCTCTGCGCCGGCGCCCGGACTCGCAGTCGGTTCCGGGCCGGATCTCAATGCCCGACAACGCCGCGGTGCCTGGTGGCAATTGCAGGCTCGGCGGAACCACGATGTCTGGGACCGATTACCGGCCATCGGGTGTTCGACTCTGGTGATGTCCGGTCTCCACGACGGAATCGCCCCCGTGGAGAATGGATCGGCCATCGTGTCTCGTCTGGGGCGAGCGGAGCTGCGGGTCTACGATGGGGGACACCAGTTCTTCGTCCAGGATCGGCAGGCCGTACCCGACATGATCGAATTCCTGGCCGCCGACACGACATGACCACCGACACCGCCCCCATTGACGACTGCCGTTTCGATGGTTCCGTGGTGCTGGTCACCGGGGCTGGTCGCAATCTCGGTCGCGAGTACGCATTGGCCTTCTCCGAGCGGGGAGCCAGGGTCATCGTCAACGATCTCGGAGTGGGAATCTCCGACACGGATGGCCGGGCAGAGGCTCCCACGATCAATCCGGCCGACGAAGTCGTGGAGTTCATCAGGTCCACCGGGGGCGAAGCCGTGGCGAACTACGCGTCGGTGTCGACTCCGGAGGGCGGTCGCGCCATGGTCGAATGCGCCCTCGACTCCTACGGACGTCTCGACGTGGTGGTCAACAACGCCGGCCAGGTGCGCATGGCCCCGTTCGACGAAATTCCCGAGGCGAGTATCGACGCCCTGATCGACACGCAGTTGCGCGGTGTGCTGAACGTGAGTCGCCCCGCCTGGTCCTGGATGAAGGCGCACGGTGGAGGGCGTTTCGTGAACGTCTCATCCGGGGCGGCCTTCGGCGGAGTGCCGAACGGCGCGGCCTACGCCATGGCCAAGATGGGAGTCATCGGTTTGACCCGGGGCATGGCCAGCGAGGGTGCAGCCATGGGCATCGCCACCAATGTGGTGGTGCCCTATGCCAAGACCCGCCCGGGCACGGCATTCGGTCCGATCCCATGGTCGGAAGAACTCGGGGCCTGGTTGAGTCCCCATCTGGTGGCACCGCTCGTGGTGTGGTTGGGACATCGGAATTGTCCACTCAACGGTGAGACGTTGTGCGTGGGGGCGGGATGGCAGGGAGCCGTCCACATGTCACTGTCCGACGGCTGGGCCGATCGACATCTCACTCCTGAAGGAATCGCCGATCATCTCGGCGAGATCATGGATGCGCCGACGACCCCGCTGACGGCGTTCCAGTCCTCGGCGGTGCGGCGCATGATGACCGGATTCGGAGGTTCGTCGCGATGAGCGATGTCGTGCAGATGAACGAATTGGGCTTCTACACCCTGCCCGGCGCACCGCGCTCGCCCCGAGATCTGATCGACGAAGTGCGCTCGGCCGAGTCCCTCGGCATCGGTGCCTGCTTCATTTCCGAACGCTTCAACATCAAGGAGGCCGTGACCCTCTCCGGTGCAGTGGGAGCAGTCTCGCAATCCATCGGGATCGCCACGGCCGCCACCAACCACAACACCCGTCACCCTCTGGTGACGGCCTCGTACGCCACCACCATGCATCGCCTCACCGGCGGACGCTTCTGCCTGGGCATCGGCCGCGGCATCGCACCCATGTTCTCGGCCTACGGAATCCCGGCGATCACCACCGCCCAGATGGAGGACTTCGCCCAGGTCATGCGCCGTCTGTTCCGCGGTGAGGTGATCATCGGCCATGACGGTCCGTTGGGGAAGTATCCGGTGCTGGCCTTGGACCCCACCTTCGATGAGTCGATTCCCCTCGGAATCACGGCCTTCGGTCCGAACACCCTCGAACTGGCCGGCAGGGCCTTCGATTGCGTGATCCTGCACACGTTCTTCACCGACGAGACCACGAGACGCTGTGTCGACACGGTCAAAGCGGCCGCCGAGCGCGCCGGTCGCGATCCGGCGCGGGTACGAGTCTGGTCGTGCTTCGCCACCATCGGAGATCACATCGATCCGGCCATCCGTCTCAAGAAGACCGTCGGCCGCTTGGCGACCTATCTGCAGGCCTACGGAGATCTGATGGTGACCACCAACGGATGGGATCCGGATGTTCTGCGGCGGTTCCGCGCCGACGAGTTCGTGCAGTCGTTCCGCGGAGCTCTCGATGCCACCGCCACCACGGCTCAATTGGAGCACGTCGCCACGCTCATTCCCGACGAGTGGTTGGCTCCGGCGGCGACCGGATCACCGTCGGCGTGTGCGAGCGCGGTGCGGGCCCAATTCGACCTCGGCGTCGACGGGGTCATTCTGCACGGTGCCAGTCCGAGCGATCTGGCACCCATCGTCGAGGAGTATCGCCGAACCCGTCCGCAAGGTCGCTTCGATCAACTCGCCGCCAATCCGGGAGCCTGAGATGCCCACTTGTCGATCAGGGGATCTAAACATCTACTTCGAGACCTTCGGCGGTCCGGATCGACCGACCTTGGTTCTGATCAACGGACTCGGCAATCAGTGCATCCATTACCGCACCGAACTCTGTGAGCGTTTCGTGGAGGCCGGATTCCACGTGGTGCGCTTCGACAATCGCGATGCCGGACTGTCGAGCGACGGTCCCGACGGATACGGACTCACCGACATGGCCGACGACGTCGTGGCGGTGCTGGATCATCTCGGTGTCGATCGGGCTCACATCTTCGGGGTGTCCCTCGGGGGGATGATCGCCCAGACGGTGGCCATCGAACATCCCGAGCGGGCGGCCACTCTGATCTCGGTGATGTCCACCACCGGCGACCCCGACGTGGGTCGACCCTCCGATGCGGCGAGGACCCTGTTGTTGACGCCGGGGGCGACCGATCGTGACGCCGCCATCGCCGCCCACCTGGCCGGTCAACGCGTCTGGGGGAGTCCAGGTCATGTGGACGAGTACCTACAAGCCCGCTTCGCCGGTGAGGCCTTCGATCGGGCCTGCCGACCGACCGGTGTGGCGCGCCAATACCATGCGGCCCGCCGCGACGGAAGTCGGTCGGAGAGATTGTCGCAACTGGCGGTGCCGACGCTCGTGCTCCACGGCACCGCTGACACTTTGATCGACGCCTCCGGAGGTCGACGGACCGCCGAGGTGGTGCCCGGGGCGCGACTCGTCCTCATCGATGGGATGGGCCACGACTATCCGGAGTCCTTCTGGACGCGGCTGGTGGGCGAGACCGCTGCCCACGCCCTAGGCTCGTGACACCATGACCGACACCAAGAACTCCGAGGCAGGAACGACGGATCAGCCACCGGTGAGCGATTGGGCCACCGACTACGACATCTTCGATCCGCAGTACGTGAACGACCCGTATTCGATTTGGGCTCGGTTGCGCGGCACCTGTCCCATCGCCCATTCGGATCGTTGGGGCGGATCCTGGTTGCCCACCACCTACGAAGACGTCACCGCCATCGCCCGGGACATCGAGTCGTTTCCGTCCGGAAATGGCATCGCCGTGGTTCCACCGCCGGCCGCCGTCACCGGTGGAGCGCAGCCGGCGTTGCTTCCCTACGGTGTGCCCCCGATTTCCTCGGATCCGCCTTTGCATACCTGGACGCGTCGGTTGATCCTGCCCTGGATGAGCCCGCAACGGACCCTCTCCTACGAGCCCATGACCCGCGATCTGTGCAACCGCCTCATCGACGGATTCGTCGCTACCGGTGAAGCCGATGCCGCCGCCGACTACGCCCAGCAGATCCCGGTGCGAGTCATCGCCCACATCCTGGGTGTCCCGGAGTCCATGAGTGACACCTTCACCGGTTGGGTGCGGGACGTCCTGGAATTCGCCTACGACGAAGAACGCCGCATCCGCGGCATGACCGGCGTGATCAACTTCTTCGCCGAAGCCCTGGCCCAGCGTCGCGAGAATCCCGGTGACGACCTGATCTCGGAACTTCTGCACACCGAGATCGATGGGGACAAGATCGAGGAGTCGGTGATCATGGGGATGAGTGCGCTCCTTCTGATCGCCGGTGTGGACACCACCTGGTCGTCGATCGGGTCGTCCCTTTGGCATCTGGCGACTCATCCCGAACACCGAGATCGGCTGGTGCGCGAACCGGAGTTGATGCCGACGGCCATCGAGGAATTGCTGCGGGCCTACTCGCCGGTGACCATGGCCCGCCGCCTGACCGAAGACGTCGAATACAAGGGCTGTCCGATGAAGGCCGGCGAGCGCGTCTTGATGAACTTTCCGGGGGCCAATCGCGATCCCTCCGTCTTCGAGAATCCGGACGAGGTCCTCTTGGACCGGGCCGTGAACCGTCACGTGGCCTTCGGTGCCGGAATCCATCGCTGCGCCGGATCGAACCTGGCTCGGATGGAGCTGCGTGTCGCCATCGAGACCTGGCTCGAGCGGATCCCGGTCTTCGAAGTCTCCGATCCCCAGGGCGTCACTTGGGCCGGCGGTCAGGTCCGCGGACCGCGCACCATTCCGGTGCGGTTCCCGCGTGGCTGAGGGAACGCTCCGGATCCGTTCACCCCTGCAGGGGACCATCGTTCGCGTGGCCGCACCGGGTGAGCACGTTCGAGCCGGCGCTCCAGTGGTCGTGATCGAGTCCATGAAGATGGAACACGATGTCTGCACCGAGAGCGATGTCGTGATCCGGTCCGTCGCAGTCACCGTCGGTCAGACGGTCATGTCCGGGGACGAACTGATCCGGGCCGATCCGGTGGTGCTCGAGGTCATGGCTGCCGCCTCCGATGCTCCTGCGGCCGTCGCCGAACGGGTCGATCTCATGGCCGTCCGCGAGCGGCATCTCCAGGGCCTCGATGATGGCCGTCCCGAGGACACCATCCGTCGTCACGGTGCCGGACGGCGCACGGCCCGCGAGAACATCGCCGACCTGGTCGATCCCGGAACTTTCGTCGAATACGGACCACTGGTCATCGCCGCCCAGCGGCGCCGGCGACCGGTGGAGGATCTCATTCGCCGTACGCCGGCCGATGGCCTGGTGGGAGGTCTCGGTCGCGTCAACGGCGATCTCTTCACCGACCGCGCATCGCGAGTCGTGGCCATGTCGTACGACTATGCGGTTCTGGCCGGGACCCAGGGCCAGCAGAACCATCGCAAGAAGGATCGCCTCTTCGATGTGGCCCGCCAATTGCATGTGCCAGTGGTCTTCTTCGCCGAAGGCGGTGGAGGGCGACCGGGCGATACCGATGGTCTCGGCGTCTCCGGTCTCGATTGTTGGGCCTTTCACGATTTCGCCGAACTCTCCGGTCTGGTTCCCCTCGTCGGGATCACCGGTGGGTACTGCTTCGCCGGGAACGCGGCCATCCTCGGTTGTTGCGACGTGGTGATCGCCTGTGAGGGATCGAACATCGGAATGGGCGGACCGGCGATGATCGAAGGTGGTGGCCTCGGTGTCTTCCCGCCAACGGCCATCGGCCCCTTGGACGTTCAGCGCACGAATGGTGTGGTGGATCTGGTGGCCCGCGACGACGCTCACGCCGTGGAACTGGCCAAGAAGTATCTCTCCTATTTCCAGGGGTTGCTGCCCGACTTCGCAGTCCGAGATCAGGATGTTCTGCGCCACGTGGTCCCGCAGAACCGGGTGAAGGCCTACGACATCCGGGCCGCCGTCGACATCATGTTCGACGTCGATTCGGTTCTCGAATTACGTCGAGACTTCGGAATCGGCATGATCACGGCGTTGGCCCGGATCGAGGGCCGGCCGGTCGGGGTGGTGGCCAACGACCCGACGCATCTGGCGGGCGCCATCGACAGTGACGGTGCCGACAAAGCGGCCCGGTTCCTGCAATTGTGCGATGCCTTCGATCTGCCGATCGTGACCTTGGTGGACACCCCGGGGATGATGGTCGGTCCGGAGGTGGAGGCCACGGCACTCGTCCGCCACTGCAGCCGGCTGTTCGTGACCGGCGCCAATCTCACGGTGCCGGTGGTGTCGGTGGTGCTTCGCAAGAGTTACGGGCTCGGGGCGCAGGCCATGATGGCCGGTAGCACCAAAGCCCCCGTGGCCTGTGTGGCCTGGCCGACCGGCGAGTTCGGAGGGATGGGACTCGAGGGCGCCGTACGTCTCGGCTACCGCAAGGAACTGGAAGCGGCCACGGATTCCGATGAGCGCGAGCGCCTCTTCCAGGAGATGGTGGCTCGGCTCTACGAACACGGCAAGGCCCTGTCGGTGGCCACCCATTTCGAAATCGACGACGTCATCGATCCGGCCGAGACGCGTGGCTGGATTTCTGCCGTTCTGGAATCATCCCCGCGTCCCGAACGTCGCGGCAAGAAGCGACCATTCGTCGACACTTGGTGAATCGATGCTTCGGTGAGGCAGGTGACGCGTCGACGAGCTCTCAGGCTGGTCGGCGCGTGTTCAAGAACGTGACGTTGTCGAGCAGGATCCGCTGGCGGTCCCGATCCGAGAAGGATTTCAGCACCGGTACGTAATCCAGAGGTGAGGGCATGCCCTCGATATGGGGCCAGTCCGATCCGAAGATCACCCGGTCGGACCCCATGAGTTCGGCCACGGTGTTGACGTCGTCCTCCCAGAACGGATTGATCCACCAATTGGTACGCAGCGTCTCCACCGGATCCTCGGTGAAGTAGCCCGGCATCTTGTGGGCGGTGGAATCCAGCTTCGCCATGGCATCGGCCAGGAATCCGGAACCGTTCTCCACCGAGGCCATCCGCAGATTGGGGAAGCGGTCGAAGATCTTCTCGAAGACCGAAGTGAGGATGAAGTCCTGGGCAGCGCGTTCGATGGCGAAACTCTTGATGGAAGGCTTCCACTTGCCGCCGCTGAACTGGGCGGAGAACGAATCGTCGGCGTAGCCATTGCTCGAGTAGCCGCTGTCCCCGGCGTGGATGACCACCGTGAGGCCGGCTTCGTTCACTCTGGCCCAGAACGGATCGAAGCTCTCGTCGAATGGCGACCGTGGTCCGTGTGCAGTCACCGGAGCCGCCGGGCGCATGACCACAGTGCGCGCGTCGCGGGCGATGGCCCACTCCACTTCGCGGCAGGCCCAGTCGACGTCGGCGAGGGAGATGTACGGTCCGGCGAAGATGCGATCCTGGAAGGAGAAGCCCCAGTCCTCGTCGAGCCAGCGATTGAACGCGGTGAACATGATGCCGACACCCTCGGGATCGTGTTTCAGCAATTCCTCGTACAACATGCCGAGCGTCGGGAAGAGCCAGATCTTGGCCAGACCCTGGGAATCCATGGCGGCGAGTCGGGCGTTGCGGTCGCGGTACTCTGGACGGATGGGTTCGCGGGCCGACAAGAACTCCAGCGGACTCTTCTTGTCGGGGTTGCCGCGGAAGTAGTCGTGCATGGCCCCGGCGGGGGCGATGGGGTCGAAGGTCGGATTGGTGACCACCCGACTGACGCGGCCACCGACGACTTGGTACTGACGTCCGTCGATGGTGGCCCACTGGACGCACCGCACGGCATGGCGTGGATCCTGATGCCGGGTGAAGGCGTCGAGGGCTTCGTAATAATGGTTGTCACAGTCGAAGGGGATGAACCCCAGATCCTCGTGGACGGCGTGCTGGCTCATGACCTCATCGTATGGGCATCCGAGCCGTCGCAGCGGTTCGGTCAGCCGAGAGCGATGTCGTAGGGCCGCACCGGGACTCGGGGGAGTTCTCGGCCCACCGCATGCCGGATGGCGTTGGCGATGGCCGGGGTGACCGAAATGCACGGCGGCTCTCCCACACCTTTGGCGCCGAGAGGTGACTTGGGCTCGAATTCCTCCACGAGCACCATGTCCACCGTGGGCATGTCCAAGAACGTGGGCAACAGATAGTCGGTGAAGCTCGGGTTGCGGACCTTGCCGTCTTGGACCACGATCTCTTCCATCACGGCGAGGCCCAGCCCCTGGGCGATCCCGCCTTCGATCTGACCCTGGACCGATAGGGGGTTGAGGGCCCGTCCCACGTCCTGAGCGGTGGCGATCTGCACCACCTTGACCAGGCCGAGTTCCGGATCCACGTCGACCACGGCGCGGTGGGCCACGAAAGCGAAGGCCACATGGCAGTTGCCCTGGCCATTCTCGTCGAGATCTTCGGTGACCGGATGGTGATATTCCTCGGTGCGTTCGAAGCGCTGACCGAGCGAGGCCTCGCGGACCGAGACCCGCTGACCTGTGGAACGATCGACGATGTCGACATCCTCCAACTCGAGGAATTCGCGTGGCCACCCCGTGGTCGTGGCCACGTGATCGAGGAGATCGCCGAGAACGGCCGTGCAGGCCGCGTGCACGGCGCCACCGCTCATCCAGGTTTGGCGACTGGCCGAGGTGGAGCCGGCCGAACCCACTCCGGTGTCGATGGTCTCGAGCACCACGTCGTCGACGCCGAGCACACTGCGAGCGATCTGTTGGGCGAGCATGGTGAAGCCTTGACCCACCTCGGAGGTGGCGAACTTGAGTGAAGCGACCCCGTCCTCGAGGCGACAGCGAGCGGTGGAGAAGTCGTCGAAGCCTTCGGAGTACATGAGGTTCTTGATGCTCACGCCCCAGCCGATGCCGCGCTTGATGTGGCTGCGATCGGCGGTCAGTCCGGTTCCACCGGGACGCGCCAGTACGTCGTCGGGAGATGCGCCCGGCAGAGGAAGTGCATCGGTGGCCCGAATGCATTCGGCTACGGGGGCCACGCTGTCCACCACCTGTCCGGTGATCAGGCGGTCCCCGGATTCCATGGCGTTCAGCAGGCGGATCTCCACCGGAGATTTTCCAACTGCGGCTGCCAGTTTGTCCATCTGGCTTTCGTGGGCGAAACAGGCCTGCACGACGCCGAAACCGCGCATCGCTCCGCAGGGCGGGTTGTTGGTGCGCACGGCCCATCCGTCCACCTCGGCGTTGTCGCACTTGTAGGGGCCTTGGGCATGGGTGATGCCGTTGATGAGCACCGCTGGCGAGGTACTGCAGTAGGCCCCACCGTCGAACACCATGCGGGATTCGATCTTCACGATGCGACCTTCGCGGTCGGCGTGGTGGCGCATCCAAATAGTGGCGGGGTGTCGATGCACGTGACCGTAGAAGCTCTCCTCGCGTCCATAGGAGATGCGCACCGGCCGAGATGTGGCCAGAGCCAAAAGGCAGGTGTGGACTTGCAGGCTGATGTCCTCGCGTGCTCCGAAGGCGCCACCCACTCCACCGAGCACCAACCGCACCTTGTCCTCGGGGATATCGAGACAGGCGGCGATCTGTCGACGATCCTCGTGCAGCCACTGGGTGGCCACGTAGAGCTCCACACCTCCGCCGCCGGAGTCCGGTACGGCCAGGGCCGATTCCAATCCGAGGAAGGCCTGATCCTGCATACCCACTTCGTAGGTTCCTTCCACTTGCACATCGCCCGTGACCGTGGTGTCGCCGGAGACGATCCGCTGGTGACGAAAGATGTTGCCGTCCGGATGGATCGTGGGCGCCCGGCCGGTGATGCAGTCTTCGGCATCGGTGACCGGAGTCAGGACCTCGTACACGACCTCGATGGCCGCCAGGGCCCGTCGACAGGTTTCGGGATGATCGGCGGCCACGGCGGCGATGGGCTCACCGGCGTAGCGCACCACATCTCCGACGGCGGCGAAGACCGGCTGATCGGACGAGATCAGCCCGTAGGTGGCCTTTCCGGGAACGTCCTCGGCGGTGACGATGGCCTCGACTCCGTCGATCTTCCAGGCTTTCGAGAGATCGATGGACACCAGACGGGCGAAAGGATGAGGGCTGCGCAGCGTGGCTCCCCACAGCATGTTCTCAGCCCACATGTCATTGGAGAAGGCGAATCCACCTTGGACCTTGGCCACGCCATCGGGGCGCGAGGCGTTAGTGCCCAGGACGCCTGCTCGCAACGTCTGTCCGACGAGGGTCATCGTTCGCTCCGACGTCGGTCGGCCACGGTGCGTACTGCGTCCAGGATGCGACCGTAACCGGTGCAGCGGCAGATGTTGCCGGAGAGTGCTTCACGGATCTGGTCGTCGGAGGGATCATCGTTCTCTTCGAGCAGATGGTGCACAGCCACGATGAAGCCGGGTGTGCAGAAGCCGCACTGCACGCCTCCGGCTTCGAGGAACGCCGACTGCACATCGGTGAGCGATCCGTCCGGGGACAATCCCTCGACGGTGCGAATGTCGCGTCCGACGGCACTGGCGGCGAGCACCAGACACGAACACACCGCCGCTCCGTCCATGATCACCGTGCAGCTACCGCATTCCCCTTGTTCACACGCCCCCTTGGCGCCGGGCAATCCCAGGCGCTCGCGCAATACGTAGAGGAGACTCTCCCCGATCCACGAATCGCTCACCTCGCGGTCGCGATTGTTGACGCGCAAGGAGTAGAACTCGTTGCCAGTCGTCGTGTGGTTGCTGGACGCGTTCATGAAAAAGACCTCGTGAGGAGCCGGGCGGCCAGCACGCCGACGGCGTGACGGCGATAGTCGGCGGTGGATCGGTGATCGTCGATGGGACGGGCTTCGGCGCGAACCCGTTGGCCGAACTCGGCGGCCACAGCCGGATCGAGAGTTCCTCCGGCACGCAGGTCCATGGTTCCGCTCAGCCAGCGCTCGGCGGTGTGGCAGCGAATGACGGTCGGTCCGACGGCGCCGAGAGCGATCGAGACCAAACCTTCGTCGCTGTCACGAACCAGGCAGGCCGAGGCGGTGGCGATGACCATGGCGTTACGTGTCCCAACTTTGGCGTAGCCCTGCCACCCGGAAACAACGGGGAGACTGACGGAATGCACGAACTCTCCGGGTCGCAACGAGTTCTTCTTCACGCCGACCATGAAGTCGGCCCATTCCACATCGCGGACTCCGTCGGGTCCGATGACGTGGACCACGGCGTCGAGTGCGGCCAGTACCGGCAGCCCGTCCCCGGCCGGTGAACAGGTACCGAGGTTCCCGCCGAGTGTGCCGGCGGCGCGGATCTGGGGCGAGCCGACGGTGCGAGCGGCCTGGGCGAGAGCCGGAACCAGCCGGGCGATCTCCCCGTGCTCCATTTCGGCATAGGGCACGCCGGCCCCGATGGTGACTCGGGCCACGGACGGCCGATGCTGCCATTCCTTCAGTTCGGGGACCCGGGCGAGGCTCACCACCGTCGAGAGGGGTCGACCGTGGAGATTGACCTCGACCATGAGGTCGGTGCCCCCGGCCAACAGGCTGGCGTCGGGATGATCGGTGAGAACGGCGAGCAACTCGTCGACGCTGGCCGGATGCAGAATTGGCACGTCGGAAGTTTACAAATTGTCAAAGGCCGTCGGGCCGTCGAAACCGTGAATGACCGACCGGATCCGGGTCTTGCACGTCACGGGGTCCAGTGAGCGAAGGCGTCGATCATCGCCTGGACGTCGCCCAGGGGATAGAGGATCGGACAGGTGCAGCCGTGGTCGATGTAGTGCTTCACCTTCTCCCGGGCTTCGTACGGAGTTCCGCTGGCGGTCAGCATCTGGACGATCTCGTCGGGGACCAGTTTGCTGGCCGCCTCCACCTGTTCGTGGG
>JBJTYE010000018.1:0-6348 GCA_046082625.1 Actinomycetota bacterium
TCTACGTCTTCGGCCGTCAGGACGATGTCATCGTGCGCGGCGGCGAGAACCTGTCGCCGGGTGAGCTCGAGGACGTCTTGCTGCGGCATCCGGCGGTGCACGAGGCGGTGGTGGTCGGAGTACCGGACGTGGACTGGGGCGAGAAGGTGGTGGCGGCCGTGGTGCTGACGCTGGGAGCCGTGGTGACCGAGGACGAATTGCGCGACCATGTGCGCGTCAGCTTGCGGTCGGCGCGCACTCCGGAGCAGATCCAGTTCCGTACGACGTTGCCGACCACCGACACCGGCAAGGTGCTCCGACGCGAGGTTCGATCGGAACTGGCCCGACTGTTCGGCTGAACCTGGTGATCAGCCGCGACCGAGCAGAAAGGCCCCGAGGCGCGCCTCCTCGCGTTCACGCAGACGGGTGTTGACGTCGAGTCGCTCCAGGACCTGATCCAACATCTTGGCGGCCTGGGGAATGGGATGATCGGCGAAGAAGGCCCGCACATCGTTGCGCAGCGCTGTCGTGTTGAGGAGCTTCACCGGATCGGCCAAACGAATGATGGTGTTGGACGGGAAGGTGGCGACGGCGCGGTCCCAGACGTCCTTCACGATCTCCCAGACCATCGGACCATTCGCCCGGGACATGAGCGCCCGGGCCAGGACGAAGGGGGCATCCTGGGTCTTGACCTCGTCGCCGAGGGTGAACTGGCAAGCCCGACGCAAGACCTCGGCGTTCTCGAATTCGGCCACGGCGTAGAGGTAGCGCAATCGGTCCTGCGGGGTGCTCGCCGAGCGGTAGCAGGACACCAGCGTGTCGAGATCATCGTCGTCGCCGGAGGCGGCGAAAGCCGCCACGGCCGCGGCGGCGACTTCGGGATGCACGCTCTGGGGATCGGTGCGCAGTTGGCCGAAGAGTTCGCGGCACCGTCGGCGAGCGTCGTCATCTGCGCCGGTGGTGGCCAGCAACGAGACGAGCAGACCGCGCAACTTGCCGCGCAGGTCGCTCTCTCCGGCGGCGGGCGTCCAGCCGAGATCGGCCAGCACCGGCGAAGCGAGCGAGCGAATGCGCAGTCGCAGGGCGTCGTGAGCCGCTCCGTCGACGAGTCGGGCGCAGGCCCGCAGACTCTGGGCCATGACCTGCCAGACGGCGAAGTCCCGTTCGCCGTCGAAGGACGACAGCAGGGTCACGAAGTCGGCGGCCGCCAGTCGTCCGGCCACGACGGCACTCCAACTGTCGTCGACCAGGGCGTAGCGCTCGACGGTGGAAAGGTCCGCCAGTGCCGACCGGTCGAGTCGACCGAGCAGTTCGGGGGAGTAGCTGACCCGATAGAAGCCGTGGCCGCCGGCATTGACTTCCACTGGGGCCTGCGGATCGGCGAGGGGAATCCGCAGGGTCTCACCTTCCAGCAGATGCTTCGAGACGCGACCGCCGTTGCGGACCTGGACCGGGATCATCCAGGTCTGCGACGTGGTCTCGGAGGATCGGTCGTGGAAGGCGAAGCGCTGCTGATGGAACACGAGATCACCCTTTTCTGTCGAGGCCGAGACCAAGGGATAACCGGGCTGCCAGATCCAGGAGTCCATCAGGGAGCGCACCGGCTCGCCGCCGTCGTGAGCCACGGCGTCTTCGATGGCGTCCCAGAGATCCGAGGTCTCGGTGTTGCCGTAGGAATGACGTGCGAGGTAGTGGCGGATTCCGGCGCGGAACCGATCCTCGCCGAGGTACTGCTCGAGCATGCGCAAGAGCGCGCCACCCTTGATGTAGGTGAGAACGTCGAACATGCCCTCGCAGTCCTGCGGCGAGCGCACCGCGAATTCGATGGAACGGGTGTTGACCAAGGAGTCGGTCTCGAAGGCGGCGGTGCGTTCCACGGAGTAGTTGGTCCAACGGGTCCAGTCCGGGCGATAGGCATCGACGGCGGCCACTTCCATGAAGGTGGCGAAGGCCTCGTTCAGCCAGATGCCGTTCCACCACTTCATGGTGACCAGATCGCCGAACCACATGTGGGCCAGCTCGTGACTGACCACGTCGGCCACGTTCTGCTGTTCCATCTGGGTGCTGGCGGCCGGATCGACGAGCAGGAGGCTTTCGCGGTAGGTGATGCACCCCACGTTCTCCATGGCGCCGGCGGCGAAATCGGGCAGGGCCACCATGTCGATCTTGGCGTCGGGGTAGGGGATGCCGTAATAGTTCACGAACCAACGCAGGCTCTTGGCGCCCACGTCGAGAGCGAAATCGGTGAGATGGCCTTTGCCCGGCACGTGGACGATGCGCAAGGGAACGCCGTCGACGTCCACCGGTGCAGTGGCCTCGAGCGGTCCGACCACGAAAGCCACCAGATACGTACTCATGGGCATGGTGTCGGCGAAGGCCACGGCGACCTTGTCCACCTCGTTGTCCGCCCCGTCGGTGCCGCGAGTGGACTGCCGCGAGATCTCCGGACCGTTGCTGATGGCCAGGTGGGAGGGATCGGCCACCAAGGTGACGGCGAAGACCGCTTTGAAGTCCGGTTCGTCGAAGCAAGGGAAGGCCCGACGGCAATCGGTGGACTGCATCTGCGTGGTGGCGACCACCTTCTGGCGACCATCGTCGTCGACATAGGTGCTGCGGTAGAAGCCGCGCAATTTGTCGTTCAGCGTGCCCCGGAAGGCGATGTCGATGAAGGCGCTGCCGGCGGGCTGTTCGCGATCCAACATCAAGTGAAGACGTTCGGTGTCGGCCTCCAGTTCCCAGGCTGCGGCATGGCCGTCCACGAACGCTCCGTGGATCTCGAGTTCGATGGCGTTGAGCACGATGAGACGGGTGGGAGCCGTGATGTCGACGGCGATGACCACGCGACCCTCGAAGGTGGCGGCGTCGAGATGGGGCTCGAGATGCAGCTCGTAACGGTGGGGAATCACGTGCCGCGGGAGTCGGAACGGATCCAGATCACGGCGATCGTCGGGGGCGAGAGTCGGCGAAGTCGTCACGTGGCGATCGTAGTGGGGGCGGCGCGGACACCAGCAGTGCCCGGAAGGCTCGGGTGGAGCGGCGCTCCGGACTAGGTTGCTCTTTCGTGGCCTCTCCGGATCATCGCTCGCCCGAGGCCCGCTTCGACGTCGTGGGGATCGGTAATGCCCTGGTGGACGTGATCGCCCATGCCGATGACGCCTTCATCCATCAGGAGTCGTTGGCGAAGGGCTCCATGACCTTGATCGACACCGAGAGGGCGTTGCATCTGTACCGCGCGCTGGGTAGCGCAGTGGAGATGAGCGGTGGTTCGGCGGCCAACACGGTGTGCGGTGTGGCCAGCTTCGGGGGTCGGGCGGCCTACATCGGCAAAGTGAGCGGCGATGATCTGGGTGACGTGTTCGGTCACGACCTGCTGGCCGTCGGAGTGCACTTCAGTCCCGGCAAGCCGTTGGAGGGGATTCCGACCGGCCGGTGCATCATCGTGGTCACTCCGGATGCCCAACGCACCATGAACACCTATCTCGGGGTGTCGTCGTACATGGAGCCCCTCGATGTGAACGAAGAGGTGGTGGCCGCGGGGCGGGTGCTCTACATGGAGGGCTATCTCTTCGACCGCGACGATGCCAAGGCGGCCTTCCGACATGCGGCCCAGATCGCCCACCGAGCCGGTCGCGAGGTGTCGCTCACCTTGTCGGACAGTTTCTGCGTGGATCGTCACCGCGACGATTTCCGGGCGCTCGTGGCGGACGAAGTGGACATCCTGTTCGGCAACGAACACGAACTCATGTCTCTCTACGAACTGGACACCTTCGAAGCGGCCATCGCCGCCGTCCGGCGCGACAGTTCACTGGCCGTCATCACCCGCGGTGAATCGGGGGCGATCATCATCACGCGTGACGAGATCGTGGACGTGGCGGCCGAACCGGTGCGACACGTGATCGACACCACCGGGGCCGGGGATCTCTTCGCCGCCGGCTTCCTCTTCGGCTACACGAATGGGTTCGACTTGGTGACGAGTGGAAAACTGGGGGCTCTGGCAGCCAGTGAGGTCATTTCCCATGTGGGGCCGCGGCCCTTGGTGGAATTGAGCGATCTGGTGCCACGACCGAAGGGGTAGGCGGACGTGCAGGAAGACGAGGCGGTACACGAGATCGCACGCGCCTGGTTGCGGGCCGAACCCGATGCCGACGTGCGGGCCGAACTGCACGGGCTGCTGGACGGAGATCCAGCCGAGCTCGCGGCGCGCTTCACCGGTCGTCTGAGCTTCGGCACGGCCGGACTGCGGGCGGCCATCGGAGCCGGTCCGCTGCGGATGAATCGACTGGTGGTGCGCCAGGCGGCGGCCGGAGTGGTGGATGCGTTGCTGCAGGACGATCCGGTCAACGCCGACCGGGGTCTGCTGATCGGCTTCGACGCCCGCCACAAGAGCCGGGATTTCGCCTTCGACACGGCGGGCGTGGCAGCGGCGCGTGGGATGCGCGTGGTGATCGCCGCCGAGCCGATTCCCACGCCGGTGCTGGCCTGGAACATCACGCGACTCGGGGTGGCGGCCGGTGTCATGGTCACCGCCAGTCACAATCCGGCCCAGGACAACGGGTACAAGGTGTACCTGGAAACGGGGGCGCAGATCGTCCCTCCGTGGGATCGACGGATGGCCGAGGCCATCGCCGCCGTGGATCCGCTGGCCGTCCCCCTCGCCGATGCCGCATCGTCGATGATCCAGATCGTCGACGCCGAACTGGTGGACCAGTACCTGGACTCAGTGTCGGCGGTGCGGTTCGGTTCACACGATCTGCGCATCGCCTACACGGCCTTGCACGGCGTCGGTGGCGCAGTGGCCGAGCGGGCCTTCGCCGTCTCCGGATTCACCGACGTGACGGTGGTGCCGGCGCAACAGGATCCCGATCCGGACTTTCCGACGGTGGCCTTCCCGAATCCCGAGGAACCGGGGGCCATGGACCTGGTTCTGGACCTTGCGCAGCGCATCGGAGCCGACATCGCCGTGGCGCACGATCCCGATGCCGATCGACTGGGTGTGGCGGTGCCGAGCGCGGTCGGGGCGGCGTCGGGTTGGCGGCTGCTGTCGGGGGACGAGATCGGCTGGCTGTTGGCCGACCACATTCTGCGGAACACCAGCGGAGAGGATCGGCTGGTGGTGACCACGGTGGTGTCGTCGTCGCTGCTCGGCAAGATGGCGCGGGCCGCCGGTGTGCACTTCGCCGAGACCTTCACCGGTTTCAAGTGGATCGCCGATGCGGTCGTGCGCCGACCGGAGGCGCGACTGGTGTTCGCGTACGAGCAGGCGCTGGGGTATCTGGTGACCGGCCGACCCTTGGACAAGGACGGAATCACTGCGGCTCTCGTGATGGCGGACCTGGCCGCCGAGTTGAAGAACACGGGACGGAGCATCGAGGACCGCCTCGACGAGATAGCCGGGCGTTTCGGACGGCACATGACGGCCGAGGCGAGTGTGCGCATGGACCCGGCGGCGGCCGTGGCGGTGGTGGAGCGGTGGCGGGTGAACCCACCGGAGG
Source organism: Actinomycetota bacterium (assembly GCA_046082625.1). Classification (GTDB taxonomy): domain Bacteria; phylum Actinomycetota; class Acidimicrobiia; order Acidimicrobiales; family Ilumatobacteraceae; genus Casp-actino8. The sequence goes on from JBJTYE010000018.1 coordinate 5,472, forward strand.
AGATCGGCGGACGACGGGTGGTGGCGGTGGAGGATTTCCCGGAGGCCATGTTGTTGCGACTGTGGGTCGAGGGTTCGGGGGAGAACGTGCGCTTGCAGGTGCGACCGAGTGGGACGGAGCCGAAGGTGAAGGTGTACGGAGAGGGCGTCGGCGAAGACCCCACCCCCTTGGTCCACGCCCTCACCGCTCTCCTTTAACCCATTGGGCGCGAAACCGTGTCAAAACGCGTCACTTTTGCCCCCAATGCCGACGATCGCTGCGTCGTGCACTCATTGTCTGAACCATGCGGACCTCTCTCGGTACCGGCTCTCGGGACATCGACCTGATCATCGCCCGCCAATCGGGGATCGTCACGCTCGAGCAGTTGATGAACGAGTCGATGTCGCAACGGTCAGTTCGACGACTCGCTGCAGATGGGATCCTCGTACCCGTGTTCCCCGGAGTCTTCCGATCGGCCACCTGGCCCATGGGTCGCGATCAGCTGATGATGGCCGGGTGCCTGCGAAACCCCGAGGCGGCTCTGGCCTTCACGACCGCCGGTCAACTTCACGGGTTGCGCAAGATGCGGGACGACCGGGTGCATCTGTTGTTGTCTCACGGCCGGAGTCCAGATCTACCCGGTATCACGGTGCATCGGTGCCGGCAGATCGCGACCGACGACGTCGTCGATCTGGGGGACGGTCGACGAGTGACCAGTGTGGCACGTACCCTCTTCGACGTCGGGGCCATCATCGGTCGACATCGGGTGCTGTCGGCCCTCGAACACGCCCTCGATCGCCAATTGGTGACCCTCGCGCAGGTGTCGGATACGACACTGCGCCTCTTCCACAAGCGACGGCCCGGATCGAGAGAGATCAGATCGGCCCTCGCGACTCGT
>JBJTYE010000019.1:0-2520 GCA_046082625.1 Actinomycetota bacterium
ACGACCACGACATCGAGATGCTCGACGTCGGCGAATCGCTCTGCAGCGTGCATGGTCAACTGGCCGGTGTGATCGGTCACCGGCCCGATTTCGGCGGCGACGAACGAGACATCGAGACCGGGTACATCGACCAAGGTCTGATACGGCCCGACGATGTCGAGGGCAGTGAAGCGTGGGTAGAGGACGAGGCCGACAGTGGTCATGCCCACGACGCTACTGAGCCCCGTTTCCAGACTCGGCGCCCCCGGCAGGGATCGAACCTGCGACCTGCGGTTTAGGAAACCGTTGCTCTATCCACTGAGCTACGGAGGCGGGGAGAGTTCCGTTCGGACTTCCGCAAGGGATCGAAAGACCGAACGTTCCGGTGGAGAGGGTATCCGCCCGCAACGAGCGCCGACGACGGTCAGAGCGCTTTCACTCGTTCGGCACTTCTCAGGAGATGTCGGGCCCTCTCGACCGGATCCGGAAATCCGTCTCGCAAAGCCCGCGAACGCACTTCGAACGAAAGCGGAACCTGAGGTACGGCAGCCAGTAACTCTGTGATGGGAAGGGCTCCATCACCAGGTAGCAGGCGCCCATTGAGAGCTTCGTCGAGGAGAGTCCCGAACTCGGTGGGGGCCTTGGCCGCTGCGTCGGCGATCTGCAGATACGGAAAGCGGTGGGCATCGATCTCCTGGACTTCATCGATCGTCCCGCCCGAGCGAGACAAGTGGAGGTTGTCGATCAGGATTCCGGCGATATCGACAGGATGACGAGACACGACGTCGTTCGCCATCGACAATGATCGCAGAGGAAAGATCGGCAGGAACTCGCAAACCAGAGTCACGCCACTACCCGATGCGACATCGCACAAAATCGCAAACCGATCAATGGTTGCTGACAGGTCTGCCAGGCGGCTGGTGAAGAGAACATGGCGTGCGCCGATCGCCACAGCTGTTTCGATCGCTCGTTCGCCATGATCGTCATGATCAGCCGCCGGAATGATCGGCTCCAGGTCGAGTGCCACCACGCCCGTGTCGTCGAGTCTGCGCTTCACATCGCGCGTCGTGGCTTCGGTCCACGAATCGGAATCGAACCAGACACCACAGGCTGGCCACTTCGCAGATGAAGCGACTTCCACCATGCGTGCCGGCCCGATATCCGGATGCACACCGGCGGCAATGGACAGCAGACGAGCCACGGAGTCAACCTAGTCAGGCCCAGAAGGCCGACGGCCGCCATGTCGAGTACTACGCTCTCGATGGAACTTCAAAGATTGGGGAAACTGTGAGAAGTCGGATGCCCTCAGCACTGCTCGTCGGACCGCTGCTCATTCTCGGAACATCACCGGTGGCGTCTTCCATGACCTGGGGCATCGGCGCCGAGGATTGTGTCGAGGTCGGTGCCACACACCGCGGACGCCCGGGTAGTGAGCGCGAGCCCAGTGAACTGACCCCTGACCAGGCAAAGGCCTTCGAAGCGGACTTCCGCAGCAAGCTCGCCGCTCGCTCGGGCAGTGGGGCCGATTCCTCCTCGACCACGGACCAACTGACCGCCACCGTGGCCGCAACGGTCGGCCCGGTGACCATCCCCGTGTACTTCCACGTCATCACCGACGCCAACGGCTCCGGTGGTCTCACCAACACCCAGATCGACGCGCAGATGGACGTCCTCGACCGGGCCTTCTCCGGGTCGGGATTCAAGTTCGACGAGCCGATCATCGACCGCACCGCCAACCGGTCCTGGTACAACCTCCGCTCAGGGACCAAGGCCGAGCGCGACATGAAGTCCAGGCTCAGGCAAGGTGGCAGGAACGCGCTGAACATCTACTCGGCCAACCTCGGCGGCGGATTGCTGGGTTGGGCAACGTTCCCCTCCAGTTACGCGTCCAATCCGAAGTACGACGGGGTGGTGATCCTCAACACGTCGGTTCCGGGTGGTGCGGCGACCAACTACAACGAGGGCGACACCGCTACGCACGAAGTCGGGCATTGGCTGGGGTTGTACCACACCTTCCAAGGTGGCTGCACCGGCGCTGGCGACTACGTCGCCGACACTCCGGCCGAGTCGTCACCGGCATACCAGTGCCCCGTCGGCAGAGACAGCTGCCCGTCGATCGCTGGCGTCGACCCGATCACGAACTTCATGGATTACACCTACGACAGTTGCATGAACACCTTCAGTCCCGGCCAGACGGACCGGATGAAGGCCCAGTGGGCGAGTTATCGCGCATAGACCATCCGGGTGACCGCGGACGAGAGCCGCACTCAGCATGAACATCGATCCCAACACGCGGCAGTGGGGCGGAATCCGAAGATTCCGCCCCACCGAGGGGAACGATTGGTTGTAACCGGGTCAGCCGGCGAGCAAGGCGGTCACGTCGATGCCGGCCGGCACCATCACGGCGTCGATCACGTGGATCACACCGTTGGAGGCCTGCACGTCCACCGAGGAAATCGGGGCGCCGGCGATGGTGATGGTCGATCCATCGACCACGATCGTGGCGGTGTCGCCACTGGCCATCTCGACGTCACCGGCGGC
>JBJTYE010000020.1:0-15155 GCA_046082625.1 Actinomycetota bacterium
CCCATCTCTCACTACCTTTCGATCGCTTCTGTTTCGAGGTCACCGAAACAGCTGCCATTGGCAACATGGCCCGTGCACTCCATTTCTTCCAGACCCTGCGCGCCCGCGGCTGCCGTTTTGCACTTGACGATTTCGGCAGCGGACTGTCGTCCTTCGGTTATCTGCGCAGCCTGCCGGTCGATTTTCTGAAAATCGACGGCGTTTTCGTGCGCGACTGCGTGAAGGATGCGGTGGATATGGCGATGGTGCGCTCCATCAACGACATCGGTCATGTCATGGGTATCCGAACCATCGCCGAATTTGTGGAAACGCCGGAAGTGGCGGCGAAGGTAGTCACGCTGGATGTGGATTACCTGCAGGGCTACGGGATCTGTCGACCATTGCCGCTGGAAGAATATCTGCGGCGGGTGGTTCACGCGCGCACGCGCAGTCAGTGACCTTCGGCGCGAGAGGCCGCAGCCAGCAGCTCAGGCTGTGGCATCATGCGGCATCATCCATGTCGACCACGCTGGCGCCCCCGGCGACTGGCCGCACAAGAATCCTCAGAGGAAATTCAATGACTCCAGTGCATAGCCCCGGAGATGCGGCATGAGCGCCGGTGAGCGTCTGCCCGGCACCCCTGATCCAATGTTCCGTTGGGAGGGCGCCGGCGGTGTATCACTGGCCGGTGATGCCTGGGGCGATCCGGACGGCCCGCTCGTCCTGCTGCAACATGGCGGCGGGCAAACCCGTCATGCATGGAAGAACGCCGGTGTCCCCTTGCACGACCTCGCCGGCAAGGGCCCGGGCCGCCGAGGAGGTTCCCTTCTTCGGATAGGTGTCGAGTGGAGGAACGATGCCGTTCTTGATGAAGAACGGCGGCTCCAATTCCTGGATGGCCAGCCACTGTCCGTACCGCTCGGCCAGTTTCGAGGTGAACGTGGATGGAGCGGCCACGAACTTTTCCAACTCATCGTCGAGCAACATGAAGATGTGACGTGGATCGGCCAGATTCCCGCTGGCCGCATGCCGTCGACCGAGTTCTCGCACGGCCACGCGCACTTCGTTGACCGCCCTGATGATGTTGGTCTTGGTTCGCTCGCGGATGGCCATCTGTGATGCAGCCACGATGGCTCCCTCGAATTGCCCGGCCAGTTCGGCTCCGAGAGGTGCCACCTTGGCCCGGATATCGGCCGTGAGTCGCTCGCGTTCCTCGGCCTTCTTCTGTTGACGGATGCGCGGCGATTCGGTGTCGGATTGCAGACGAATTCGATCGATGGCCGCCAGAGCGATCTCGGGACGGGTCTCCCAGGAGTCGGCACTGATCTCCCACTCGTTGGGTCCGCGAGACCCGAAGTCGGTAAGGAACCCGTCGAAGTCGGCGAGGAACGATGATGCATCGGCGCTCCCTGATGCGCGCAGGCGATCCAGCAAGCCTGTGACTCCGGCATCGAATGCTTTCGACAACTCCGGGGACTTGCGTACCGACCGGGAGATGTCCCACATGCGATAACTGGGCTCGGCGGAGTCGACGTCGCCGATCCCGGCGAGAAGCTTCATCGCCGTCTCCGGCTCTCCGAGTGCCGCGCACACCGCACCGAGGATTCCGGGTGCGATGGCCGAGTCCGAACTCGGCGGCGTGTGACTGTCGAACAACTTGCGCAGAATCGGCTGCAGAGTGCGGATGCGGGCCACCAATTCGGCATCGGTGGCCCGGGCGAGATCGGGTCGATTGCGCCGCAGATCGATGGTCATCTGCTTCTCGGCATCGATCTCGGGGACCGAGGTCGTGGTCATGACCCATCCCAGATGGGCCAAGATTCCCTCCACCAGGTCCGGGCGCTCGTCGAGCGGATGCGGTTCGTACGGCGGAACCTCCGGATGGTCTCCGAAGAATGCCAGGTCCAATTGCTCGACCGAGAGCAGCGGACTCCGCACTCCCTGCATTCGCACGTTGGAGAGATTGATGTAGAAGTACCCGGCGAAGAAGCCGGCTACTTCCGGGTCGCCGTCAGTGAATTCATCGGCGGTGTAGTTGCCGCCGCGGACGTAACCGTCGCGCCAACCGAGCAGGATGCCGTTCTCCCAACAGAGTTGCTGACCAAGAGGACTCGCCGCCGAGGGCAGAACCTCGCCGGCATTGGCCCGCGTGTAATGCGGCCACCGCTTGCTGGGCGCACGGTCGGTGATCCAACGACTGTCCATCTCTCCCCCATTCCACGATCGCCGGACGACTCGTGTGGGCCAAAGATAACCCATCGCTCACAGCGGTCGCTATGCGAGCGACCGCGCCCGAAGGGCGGAGTCACCGGGCATGTGTCCTGGTCAGAAACGCGGCGTGGCGGTGATCGAGAGTCGGGTCAAGCCCCGGAGCACGAAGGAGTCACCGAAGGGAAAATCATTGGTCGAATCGAGTCGGATGTCGTCGAACCGCTCGAGCAGACGGGCGATGGCGATCCGGGCCTCGGTACGGGCCAGTCCGGCACCCGGGCAGAAATGCTCGCCGTTTCCGAAGGCCAGATGTTCCTTCACGTTGCTTCGATCCAGGTCCACATGATCGGGCTCGGCGAACTTGCACTCGTCGCGATTCGCCGAGGCGAAGACGAGCCACAGATGATCACCGGCCTTCACCGTGCTGCCGCCGATCTCGACATCCACCTTGGCTTGGCGGAAGAGTCCGCCGACCGGGGCCTCGAGTCGCAACATCTCTTCCACGAATGTCTCGACGGCGTCGGCATTCCCGCGCACCCGCTTCTGCAGATCTGGATCCTCGGCCAAGTGACGAATCATGTTGGTGATGAGGGTCGTGGTCGTTTCGTTCCCGGCCACCAAGAATTGCTGCAGCATGCCCAGTTGCTCGTCATCGGTGAGTGCCTCGCCGTCGATCTCGGCATTGGCGATGTCGGACAGGAGATCTTCACGGGGCTGCCGCTTGCGCTCGGCGATCTCGGCCAGGAAGTAGTCGGTGAATTCGCGCGTCGAATGCACGAAGCCACGGATCTGCTCGAGTGACGGAGAGTGATTCCCCACCGGCATCACGATGTCGTCCGACCAACGCTTGAAACGCAGTAGATCGTCGTCGGCGACACCGAGTGCCATGGCGATGATGGTCATCGGAACCCCGACTGCGAACCGATGGACGATGTCCACGGAGCGTCCCGCAGCCAGATCATCGCGTATCTCGACCAGGAGTCGATCGGTGATCTCGGTGATCGCCGGCTCGAAGGCCCGGATGCGATCGGGGCGAAAGGCCGGGTTGACCAGCCGGCGTTGGCGGCGGTGATCGGGAGGATCGGCGTTCAACAGAACGGCCACTCGCCCTCGGGACATCCGCGCCATCGATTCGCCCATGCTGGCGTCCTGCATCAGTTCCATCATCCCCTTCATCAGCACCTCACCGGCGGCTTGGGGGCCGGTCGGATTCAGACTCGAAAAGCGGTCGGTGTCGCGCAGGATGGACCGGATGTCGTCGAAACGGGTGATGATCCAGGCGCCGAGTTCGGAGTTGAACGTCAGACCCTCTCGGTGGCGCAGATCCTGGAAGATCGGGTACGGACAGGCGATGGCCGCCTGCTCTCGATGGATCAAATCGTCGATCGTCGGACCACCCGGTGCTGCCATGATCGGCCATCCCCTCTCCGAACGCTCGGGCTCGGACCACCACAACCTAATCCCCGGACCCACTCCCGGAGAATGGCGGGGAGGGAGCCGAGTACGATTCCCTCGTCGTGGTCGTCACGGACCACCGCTCGGAGGAGGTATCTCATGGCTCGGATCGACATTCCCGATGGAGAAGGCCTCGAGGCCCACCGAATGTGGGCACTGGCTCCGCACATGGGCAAGGGCGTGAACGCCATGAGCGAAGCCGTCTACGTGCAATCGTCCCTGAGTATTCGCGAGCGGGAGGTGGCTCGGATGCGGGTCGCCCAGCTCAATCAATGCGTCGTTTGAATGAATACACGCGCTGCATCGGCGATGCGGCAAGGAATGGACGACGAACTGTACAACTCGGTCCAGAACTACCACGACAATCCTGGTTTCACCCCACGCGAACGTCTGGCGGCCGAGTACGCCGAGAGATTCGCCATCGACCACACCTCGGTTGACGACGATCTCTGGAACCGCCTCCGTGAGCACTACTCGGACGCCGAACTCCTCGAACTGACCGTCACCATCGGATTCTGCGTCGGATTAGGTCGGGCCTTCCAGGTGCTCGACGTGGCCCGGGACTTCGATGTGCTCTGGAGCAAGGAGCCCGGGCACCGTCACCCGGAGAACGACTGACCAGACCGCTCCCTCGTCAGTGGGATTCGCCCAGGTACGAGGCCTCGATGAGACTGCGGTCCTTGGCCAGGTCGGAGGCCTTGCCCTCCATGGTCAGTTCGCCGTGGCTCAGTACGTAGGCGCGGTCGGCCACTTGCAGAGCCATGTGGACGTGCTGTTCGACCAGCAGCACTCCTGCTCCGGTCTCGTCGGCGATCTGACGCAGGATCGGAAGCAGTCGTTCGACGATGATCGGGGCCAAACCCAAACTCATCTCGTCCACCATCAGGAGTCGCGGGCTGACGGTCAGCGAACGTGCCATGGCCAACATCTGCTGCTCACCACCGGAGAGCAGGCCGGCGCGCCTGTCGAGGATCGGCTCGAGGGCCGGAAAGTACCCGAGGGCTTTCTTGATGTCGGCTGATCCCTTGGCTGCTCCGAGACGGAGATTCTCGCCCACCGTCAATTGATAGAAGAGGGCGCGTCCTTCGGGAACGTGCGCCAGACCTTCACGGGCAATCATGTGTGGTCGACGACCGGCCACACTCTTGCCGAAGACCTTGACGTCTCCGGAGATGACCGGGATCAGTCCCGATGTCGTGAGCAGAGTCGTGGTCTTGCCGGCACCATTGGGTCCGAGCAGGGCCACGACTTCACCCTCGTCGACGTGGACGTTCAAACCGCGCACCACCGATACTCCGTTGTATCCGGTGTGGAGGTCGTCGATCTGGAGAAGTGCGGTCATGTCAGCCTTCCTTTGCACTGCTGCCGAGATACGCCTCGATCACTTTGGGATTGCGTTTGATCTCCGCCGGAGTTCCTTCGGCGATCTTCACCCCGAATTCGATGACGTAGATGTAGTCACAGACTTCCAACACCAACCCCATGTCGTGATCGACCAGAAAGATGGTGATTCCGGCATCGATGATCTGGCGAAGGCGACGTCCCAACTCCAAGGATTCGGTGGTGTCGAGACCGGCTGCCGGCTCATCCATGCAGACCAGTTCGGGCCTCGCCGCCAAGGCGCGAGCCGCCGAGACCAGTTTGCGCTGACCTTGGCTGATCTCGTTCGGGTATTTCGTGGCGAGATCTCCGATACCGAGCACCTCGAAGGCGAAATCCACACCCGATCGGTCGCGATGGCGGTTCGGGCGAACCAGATCGAGCAGAAAGCTCTTGGTGGACTGGCGCTCGGCGGCGACCTGGATGTTCTCCTCGATCGTCAAGTCGTCGAAGAGTTCGAGGGACTGCCAGGTTCGACCCAGTCCGAGCCGGGCCCGGGAATGGACCGGGAGACCATCGATCTCCTGGCCCTTGAACTCGATGCGGCCGGTCGTGGGGACGAAGCCGGTGATGCCGTCGATGAAGGTGGTCTTACCGGCCCCGTTGGGTCCGATCAGTCCGACCAGCTTTCCCTTCTCCACGGTCAGGTCGACCTCGTTGACGGCTCGCAGACCTCCGAAGGTCACCGACATACCCGTTGTTCGCAAGAGACTCACTGTCCACCCTCCCCGGTCTCGACGCCGGCTCTTTCTGCCAGAGCCCGTTTTCGAACGGCTTTGTCGATTTGTCGTTGTTTGATGAGCCGTGGAGCCCCGGCCAATCCCTCCGGGTTCTGCACCGCGGTGATGATGAGGCCGATACCTCCGATGAGGATCGCGTATCGCTGATCGATGTGCAGGATGTTCTCGAGGAAATTGAAGTTGAGACCGTTGGGTGCCAGGACGCCGGCCAACACGGCGCCGCTGACGCTGGCGATTCCTCCCAGATAGGCGAAGGTCAAGAAGCTCAGAGATGCGAATGCACCGAAGTACAGAGGTGTGACCGATCCGAAGCGATAACCCGACAACGCTCCACCGAGACCGGCGATGAACGCAGCCAAGCCGAAGGCCAGGATCTTTGTGCGGGCGACGTCGATGCCGGCGGCGGCCGCGGCTCGTTCGTTCGAGCGCACGGCCAGGAACTGACGCCCGGTCGCCGACCTGCGGACGTTGACCACCATCAAGCACAAGAAGACCACGAAGACGAGGCAGACGACTCCGAACCAGACATTCGGAGGAATGTCGTCCTGTCCCTTCAGTCCGAAGACCTTCAGAGCGGTGTTGTTCGGACCGAAATCCTTTCCGCCGATCGTCGGTGGCGGCACCTGGAGGGCTCCGGTCGTACCGGCGAACGTCTTGTTGTTGAACACCAACTGTTCGATGGCGACGGCGGCGGCCAAGGTGATGACTGCGAGGTTCACCCCTCGGAGGCGCAGGGCCGGCACCGAGACGATGACTCCGAAGATGGCCGCCACGAAGGCCCCGATGATCGGCCCGATCGGGAACGGAAAATCCGAGAAGTACTTCGACAGGAAGAATCCCGCTGTGCCGGCGATCGTCATCTGGGCCAATGAAATCTGGCCGACGAAACCGACGAGCACCACGAAGGACAGCGCGATCGCAACTGCGACGAGGGTGTTGATGGTCGACTGCCTCCAGTCGTAGCTGAACCCGAAGAGAAGGACGAGCGTCGCCACCACCAACACCGTCGTCATCGGCATCACCCGCTTGGGGGTCGCAGCGAAAGGCATCCGGCCGACGGTCACGGCTCCGCGAACCGGCAAGGCCTTTCCGCGAAGGAACATGGCGATCACGATCACGAAGAAGGGCAGGGCTTGGACCAGTCCGGCGGTGGGCAAGATTCCCTTGGGGAACCAGGTCTGCGCACCTTGGTACTGGACCCAGCCCTGAAGCATGGCGATACCGATCCCGGCCGCCACGGTGAGCCCGAAGGACGTGAAGTTCGCCAACAGCGCCGCACCGAGGGCTGGAACGATCAACAAGGGCAAGGTGATGGTGTCGAGATTGGTGATCGGAGAGGCCAGGATGCCGAGCAACCCGGCGATGAGGGTCGAGAGCACCCAGTTGGCTCCGGCCAGGAAGTCCGGAGAGAACCCGAGGACGATGGCCCCCTTTTCGTTCTCGGCGGCGGCCCGGGTGGCCAGGCCGAATCGCGTGTACTTGAACAATGCCCAGAGCACGACGGAGATCGCCACCACGACGGCCACCAGGAGGAGTTGGTTGTTGGGGATGATCCCCAGTTCGCCGGGGAGATCGACTTTGCCACTCGGGAGCGGGAACTGGACCCCGGTCTTCACCAATTCACCGAACCGGAGTCGCACGAATTCCTGGAGGACCACGAACAACCCGACGCTGGTCACGACCTTGGCCAATACCGGGGCATTTCGGAGGGGTTTGAAGATCAAGAAGTGGAGGGCCAATCCGAGAAGAACGGCGATGACGAGCGAGATGGCCACCGCCGCGAATGTGGTGAGGCGCTGCCCCGGAAGATCGATGACCGTCGGCCAGTTCGGCAGGTCGAGGTACTTGCCCTCGTCACGGAACCAGTTCACCGGGATCTCGATGAGAACGAAGGGATTGGGCAACGGTGGAATGTAGAACTTCCCCTCCATCCGCATGCCGTAGTACCAGAAGGCGATGAAGATCGTGACCACGCCGTTGGCGAAGTTGACGACACCCGATCCGCGGTAAGTCAGGACCACTCCGAGGGCGATGGCCGCGATCAGCGATCCCGTTCCGACGTTGGAGAACATCGGAGCCAATTGCCGGGCATCCCAGGCGTAGAGAACGGCGAAGACGACGACCACCGCCAGAAGACCGACCAGCGCCTTCTGTTTTGCTGCGAAACCCTTCACCACGTCGATCATCGATTCCCCCGTTTCACCGCACGGCGACCCCCAGCGTCGGCCACGACGCTGTCCACTGATAAGAGGAGGGTGCGGGAATCACTTCCCGCACCCTCCCAGTACCTGGCAGTGACTCTGCTCAGCCGAGAGCAGCGATCTCCGCCGCTGCGTTGAAGTCCTTGCCGTTGTAGCCGTCCAGGATGGACACGTACTCCGTGCCCTGCTGCTGCTGGATACCGATGTTTCCACCGCACAGGCCGACGAAGGGCACACTCGCCCCGCAGGCCATATTGCCGGCGACCGCCCACATCGGACCGGCGAAGGCCCGGGCGGCGGCACGGAGACCGTCACCATCGGTGGCGCCACCGTTCAGGAACTGCAGCATGGTCATCAAGGTCGCGAAGGTCGGACCTCCGAAACCCGTGTAATTCGGGTTCTCGATGCCCTGAAGCTTGGCCCACGCCAAGACGGCATCGATGTAGGCATCCTGCTCCGGATTGCCCGGGATCTCGTAGGAGAATCCGTAGCCCCCGAAGTACCAGCCGTCGGGAAGGTTGCCCTCGACTCCCTGAGCGGCCAGGTGCTCCTGCATCGGAACGCCGAAGCACAGACCCGAAGTCACCACCGAGGTGTCGATTTCGAGCGTCTTGATGGCCTCGTAGACTCCGATACAGCCCTGAACCTGGACCAGCGGGATGAACACGTCGGCGGTGTCGGCACCCGAGGACTGGATGGCGGTGGCCATTTCAGTCGGTCCGGCGGCATCGGCCACCGGAACGCCGGTGACGGTGATGCCCATCTTCTCGAGCACCGGCTTGGTGAAGCTCTCGTAAGCGCCCACTCCCGCGGGGTTGGTGTTGTACACGACGGCGGCCGTCTTGACTTCCTTGCCTTCGATTTCCGGCAGGTACTTACCAGCGAAGATCGCCAGACCGCCGATGACACCCGGGACACCCGGCGTGAAGGCGAATCCGTCGGTGGCCAAGAACTCCGGAACGGTCAGCGGGTTCGACACGAACACCGGCTTCTTGTCCTTGAGTGTGTCCATCAGGGGCTGGTTACCGACGACTGCGGCGCCCACCAGAACGGCGAACACACCCTCATCGGCCAACAGTTCCTGACCGCACTTCTGTCCGTCCTCTTCCTTGGAGATGAAGCACTTCACCAACTCGATGGGACGACCACCGACTCCACCGAGGAAGGTGTTGGCGAACCACACGCCCGCATCGGCGCCGAGCGTGGACTCGGGCCACGACGGTGTTCCTTCTTCCTGGTTGACGTAGCCGATCTTGATCGGATCACCAGAGGCCTCACCACCGGGTCCGCCGGTGTAAGCGAGCCCGGTGTCGATGGACGTCTGCAGCACCGGCAGATCACCTGACGGGGCATCGGTCGACGGAGCCTCCGACGACGGAGCTTCGGACGACGGAGCTTCGGTCGAACCGGACCCGCTTCCATCGTCTTCACTACAAGCACTGGCGAGTAGGCCGAGTACGGCCAAACCCGCGAAAAGGGTTTTGGATGTCTTTCTCACGTGTGAACTCCCCCTGGTTGAAAAGGCCGGAGCCGAGAACGGCCCGGACAGAAGAACCTCTTCTATCACGAACTGAGACGAAGGTCACCCCCGAGGCGCCCAGTGCTCGACCCGTCAGCCGGGGCGGTCGGATTCCCGGTAGTCGGCGAATGTGGCGTCCCGCTCGCTGAGGGCCGCCGTGACCCCCTTGGTGGCGAAGGATTGCATGTATTCCATGGACGAGCGCTGGTGGAATCCCAAGGCCTGGATTTCGGCGGTGGCCCGGATGCCGGCCCGGATCCCCATCACCTCCATGGCCCGATGAGCGGCCCGCTTGTTGAGAGCCAGCAGGTCGAGGGGTATTTTCGCCACTCTCTCGGCCATGGCCAGCACCTCGGAATCGAGGTCGGCCTCGGCGAAAGCCCGGTTGGCGAATCCATTGGCCACGGCCTCGTCACCCGACATCGAGTCTCCGGTGAGCAGCGCCTCCATCCCCCGGCGCAACCCCATCATCCAGGTCTGCCACTGCATATCGGGGGGCGACATCAACCGTACCGGCGGGTAACCGATCTTGGCATCGTGGGCCACGTAGACGAGATCGCAGGCCGTGGCCAGTTCGGTGCCACCGGCCAGGCAATAACCGTGCACCTGCCCGATGATCGGCGTGGCCATGTCCCACATCTCGAACCAGTTGTTGACCACGTGCCGCGACCACCATCCGTCGGCGGTGGCGATGGAGCGTTCGACATCGCTGTTCGCCGATCCCAAGTCGTAGCCCGCTGAGAAACACGAGCCGGCTCCACGAACGATCATCACCGAGATGCTCTTGTCCTTGTCCCCGGCCCGGAGTCCGTCGAACAGGGCTCCGCGCAGAGCGTCGTTCAGAGCGTTGCGCTTCTCCGGCCGATTCAAGGTGAACCTGCGCACCTTGGGGGCCGGGTCGTCGATCACGAGTACATCGCTCGAGTCGCCACTCGTCGTTTTCGAAGGCATGGTCACTTCTCCCAGTACGGTGCGCGGAGTTTGCGCTTGTTGATCTTGCCCATGGTGTTGCGTCCGAGATCCTGGACGAATTCGACCGAGCGCGGGCATTTGAAGTGCGACAGGTTCTGACGACAGAACTCGAGCAGGTCAGCCGCGGCCAGTGCGGTGACGCCGTCGCGGAGCATCACCAGTGCTTTCAGTTCCTCGCCCATTTCGGCGTGCGGCACCCCGATGCAGGCCACATCGAGAACCGCCGGATGTTTCACGAGCACCTGTTCGGCTTCGGCCGGATAGATGTTCACTCCTCCCGACACCACCATGTCGCTGAAGCGGTCGGTGATGTAGACGTATCCATCGGCATCGACGTAGCCGATCTCACCCAGGGTGAACACACCGGGGGCGATGTTGGCCGTCTTGGTCTTCTCCGGATCGTTCGGATAGATCACGCCGCGTCCGGTGGCGTCCCTGAAGAAGAGCCGACCTTCGGTTCCAGGTGGCACTTCGTGACTATCGTCGTCGAGCACCATCACCGAAAAGGGCGGGATCGGGCGACCCACGGATCCCGGATGATCGAGCCATTCCTGACTGGTGATCTGACAGGTGGTGCCCACTTCGGTCGCTCCGTAGGCATCGATGAAGATCGGGCCCCACCAGTCGATCATGGCCCGCTTCACCTCGACCGGACACGAGGCTCCGGTGTGGGCCGCCAGTTTCATACTCGAGACGTCGTACTTGGCTTTGACGTCATCGGGCAGGGCCAGGAGCCGCACGAAATGGGTCGGAACCATCACCGACGACTCCGTGCGGTAGGTGTCTATGGCCGCCAGAGTCTTCTCGGCATCGAATTTGGCCAGGATCACCAGCGGTACCCCTCGCACCAGCAGTCGCATCCCGTTCAACGGACCGGTGTGATACATCGGCCCGACCACCAGATGCGTTCCGAAGGCCGCGAATCGGTTGGCCTTCATCCCCTCGAGATGTTCGGCCATGGTGTCGCCGCCGGCGAACATCGTCGGGGGAAGTTCGGTTCCTTTCGGACGACCGGTGGTGCCCGAGGTGTACAAGAGATTGGCGCGCGGCTTCACGTCCAGCGGCGGGTCACCCGGATCGCCTCCACTCAACCAATCGGACCACCTCGTGACCCCCGAACAGTCCACTCCCCAACCGACGATCTCGATGTCCTGACCCTCGTTGCGCACGATCTCCACTGCTTCGAGACCGCGATCGACGGTCTCGGGTCCGACGAAGACGATGCGCGACTCCGAGTCCGAGAGGATGTAGGCCGTCTCCTCGGCTGTGAGATGAAAATTCACCGGCACCGTCGAGGCACTCCCGAGCAGGCAACCCAGATGGGCGAGCGCGGTCTCGGCGGCGTTCTCAGCGAAGACCGCCACCCGACGTGCCGGACCGAGATCTCGCACGAGAACATTGTTGGCGACACGATTCAAGATGTCGCCGACTTCGGCCCAGGTGAGAGCCTGGTCCGGATCACGTACGGCGATCTCGTTCGGACGCTCGTTGGCCAGTTCGGTGGCGAATGCGGGCATGGGATGACGTTAGGGGTCAGACCTGCGGTCCTAGGCCCCGGGACTCGAGGGACCCCCTGGTGTTGAGGAAATCTCCGCTCAGATCGGGTGCTCCCCGATAGTGAACCTGCAGGAAGCGTCGAGTGAAGAGCCAGGCCCCGTCGGCCTTGCGATAGGCGTCGTCGTAGTGGGCCAGGAGCAGACCCCGATGGCCATCGGCCGTCAGGAACCTCTCGCTGATGGCCCATCGCCCGACCGCCACGTCCCGACCGGACCCTTCATAGGTGGCGTCCCCATTGTGGGTGTGCTGGACGACGGCGGCCATGCCGCCCATGGCGGCGAACCAGAGCTTCACGATGGCTTCCTTGCCCTCCACCAATCGGCCCCCACCGAGATCCCAGACGGCATCATCGGCCCAGCAACTGGACCACTGCTCCCCGTTGCGATGCACCACGGCATCGGAGTAGCGGTTGACGAGGCGTTGGATACCGACGAAGTCGGCAGGGTCGACGGGCACGTTCATGGAACGGTTCTAGTCCACCGTCTGCGCTCCACCAGATCCGGGGACGTCGGATGGGCCAAGATGGGTCATGGCCGACGGGGAGGACATCGCCCTCGATTCCTTGACACTTCTCGATCCCGAAGTGTCCGAATGCCCGTATCGGGCCTACGCCACTCTTCGGGACGAGGCCCCGGTCTGGCGGGACAACGCCACCGGGATGTTCGTGATCACGCGTTATGAGGACCTCCGCACCGTCCTGCTCGACACCGAACGATTCACCAGCGCTCGTCATCGGGGGCGCGTGGATCCCCGATCGGCCCGACTCCGCAAGATCTACGAGGAGAAGGGCTGGATACCGGGCGCGACATTGGCCAGTCGCGACGATCCGGAACACCGTGAGATGCGCGGCCTGTTCAACCATGCCTTCCGGCCGACCAAGATCAAGGAACTGGATCCCTTCATCGAACGACTCGCCCATCGCCTGATCGACGGATTCATCGAGCGGGGCTCGTGCGACTGGGTGCGCGAGTTCGCCATTCCGTTGCCGCTGATCGTGATCGGTCGCCAGATGGGTGCCCCCGAGGAGGACATCTGGCAGATCAAGGCTTGGACCGACGCCTGGGTGCAACGGCTCGGCATGATGCAGACCGAAGAAGAAGCCGTGTGGTCCACCGAGCAGGAGATCGCCGCCCAGCACTACTTTCAGCCGATCTTCGAACGTCTCCGGCGCGAGCCCGACGACACGCTGCTGTCGGACCTCGTCAACACGGTGATCCCCGAGTGGGGCCGCCCGCTCACCGACAACGAACTCCATGCCGAGATGATGGCCGACACCTTCGTCGGAGGTTCGGAGACGACCACCAATGCGCTGGCCGAAGGTGTGCGCCTCTTGATCGAGAATCCGTCCGAGTGGGCCAAGGTCACCTCCGATCCGGATACGTACATCCCCTTGCTCGCCGAAGAGGTTCTCCGACTGGAGGGACCGGTTCAGGGACTCTTCCGCACCGCGGCAGTGGATGTGGAGATGCACGGGGTGACCATCCCGGCCGGATCGGTCGTCAACGTCCGCTTCGCCGCCGCCAATCGGGACGAACGTCAATTCACCGATGCGGAGAGCATGAATCTCGATCGAGAGAATCTGCGATCACATGTGGCTTTCGGTTTCGGCACCCATCATTGTCTCGGGGCGCCGCTGGCTCGTCGCGAGTTGGCGATCGGCTTCCGCGCTTTCGTCGACCGCATCGAGGAGATGTGGTTCGTGGAGGGTTCGAACGATTTCCGACATCACCCGAACTTCTGCTTGCGGGCCTTGAAGGAATTGCACATCGGTTTTCGACCGCGTCGCTGACCGATCAATCGAGAGATCGTCGCGCCGCTCCACTGTCGTGGTAGTCGACTTCTCGCAGGACCTTGCCGTCGGCGATCCGCAGCCAGGACATTCCCTCGCTCCGCCACTTCTTGCCGACGTTGTGGGAGCCGAAGGCGGTCGCCATCGATTCCGGAACGGTGGCCGACATGACCCAGTTCACGGCCACACCGTCGTCGTTGGTCCAGAACTGTTCCGGGGCCAGGACCAGATCCCGCCACACTTTCAGCCCACTGCCGAAGAACTCCCGAATGCTCGGCCAGCCGCGGTGTTCTCCGCCGACGATGTCGTAGAGCACCGCGTCCGGGTGCAGAAACGCACCCGGTGCATCAACGTCTCCGCTGCTCCAGGCGGCGAAGAGACGCGTCGCCAGTTCGATGTTCGGGTCGTGCTGCGTGGGGCGTCCGGATGCCATGCCGCATTGTCGCACAGGATCGGACCATCCCGTTCAGGCGATGAGGACGGCCAGCCGCTGGGCGAAGACACGATGGAGCGCAGTCCCGATGATGGCCATGTTCGGGGCCGGGTTGCGTCCGCTCTGGTACAGATGCCGGCACGTCAGATTGGCGCAGGCCCCTTTGAAGAGATTGAAGGCCTCCCAGTACCGCCACGACCGACCATCGAAACGGATCCCGGTGCGATCCTCGATCACGGCCAGCCACTTGTCCCGACCGAGAGTTCTGGCTCCGCGGAGGGCGACACAGAACGACCAGTCCTCGCGGGGATCTCCGAGATGAGCGAATTCCCAGTCGGTGATGGCCAGCACTCGCCGGCCATCGTGAACGACGTTGCCCGGCCCGGCATCGCCATGAACGACTCCGAGTCGTCCATCGCTCGGCAGATTGGTCCGGAGCCATTCCTGGCCCGCCTCGAGGACTTCGATGCGTTCCGCGGTCGACTGTCGATAGACCTCGCTCCACCGGTCGATCTGCCCGAATGTCGCTTCCTGCGCCGACTGTGGTCGCCGATCGAAGAGAGCCCGCACATCCTCGTCCACGTCCAGTCGATGAAGAGCATGCAGGGAATCCACGAAGCGCTCGATCGGAAACTCTTCCGCCGAACCGTCGACGAAGTCCATCACGAAGAATGGTCGGTCGAGAACTGCGCCGTCGTCGATGGCGAGGATGCGGGCCACCGGTACGCCGCGCTCACGTAACCCGACCATCACGCGGCACTCTTCGCTGCCGGTGGTGCCGAAAACACCGTCTTGTTCGAGGCGCACCACCACCGGCGCCGCTCGGACCGGACGCACGATGAGCATTTCACGGGAGTGACCCTCCCCGATACGTTCGACGACGGCCTCGTTCGACGGCCAACCCAGTTGTCCGGCCAGC
>JBJTYE010000021.1:0-8102 GCA_046082625.1 Actinomycetota bacterium
TCAGCGGGGGACCGAGGTGTGCTTGAACTCGTTGAGGATCGGCCAGTCGATGAGATCGAGAACGCGCTCGATCGTGTGCTGGGCCAAGGCCTCGTCGCCGTCGGCGCGATCGAGCAATCGGACGAAGACCGCGTGGTCGCCCACTATGAAGACCGGAACACCCCAGACGGCGTGGGTGCGGGCGTAGCGGGTGTGTTCGTCCTCGATGACCGCCAGGGGCCGTCCCGAGTCCACTTCGGCGAACCCTGCAACGGGATCCAGTCCGCAGCCGGTGAGAACGGCACTCAAGGCCGTGCGATCACGCAAGTTCCCGTTGCGAGCGTGTCTGAATTCGTACAAGGCGTGATGCAGATCCACGAAGGCGTGGGGCTGTTCGTCACGCACCGCCACGGCCACTTGCAATGCCAGGAGACCCGAATCCGATTCCGGGTCCTTCCAGACATCGGGCATTCCCTCTTCGACATGTGATTGACCCAAGCAGAAGGGGAGGAACGTGACGTCCCAGTCGGCTCCGGCGCGCAGACCGGTGACGATGTGGTCATGGGCGATACGGCCGTACGGGCAGCGGTAATCCCAGGTGACGGCGAACGAGCGAGTCATGGGACGTTTCTATCGCCGAGTCAGCGGAGTCGCCGAATGAACGGCCGGACGAGCAGGCCCAGACCGCAACCGAGGACCATGCCGCCGATGACATCGGAGGCATGGTGGATGCGTACGAAGGCACGACTCACCGCCACCACTCCGGCCAGACCGAACCAGAGGGGCGCCGTGCGCCGCCCGCCCCAGGTGGACAGGATCGTGGCGGCGAAGAAAGCCGAACTGGCATGGCCGCTCGGAAAACTGGTCGTGGACGGAGTGCGCACTTCGAACCGCTCGTCCCCGCTGGTCGTGGGTCGCTGGCGGCGAAAGAGCCGTTTGACTCCCTGATTCACGAGCAGGGATTCGGCTCCGAGCAGAGCCGACAACACGAGCGCCTGCTGGGCGCGCTTGTCGTTCGTGACTCCCCGGGCCGCGCCGACCAAGTGCCAGATCAAGCTGAAGTCGCCGAGGTGGCTGGCCGCAGTGAAGACCTTGGCGAGTTCGGGGGACGACCGCCAGGTCTCCAGGAGGTCGTCGACGTGCTGGTCGAAGTCGTCGACTCGGGTCCTCCAGGACGACATCAGGGCTCGAGGGTGTCGGCGAAAGTGTCCACGATGCGGGCGATACGTGCCGGATCCACGAAGGGTCCGAAATGGTCCAGGTCGCTGTACTCGATGTGGTTGCCCTGGGGCAGCCGATCGGCGATTGCCTCGGCGAACCCCGATGGCTGGAACGGTTCCGGATGACCGCTCAGGACCCAGACAGGGATGTCGATCTCGGGCATCTTCTTCCACAAATTGGGAATCTCGGGATGACGGAAGTTCTCGGCTTCCAGAGCCGGACTGCACTTCAGGTGCACCCGTCCGTCGTCGCCCTGACGGAATCCGTGCCGCACGTAGGCCTCGAGAGCCTCGGGGGTGAAGTGCGTCATCGGCATCTTGTTGGAGTAGTTCTCGATGGCCTCTTCGTAGGTCTTGAAAGAGGACTTACGACGTTCTGCACCATCGGCGAGCAGGTTGGGTCGATTGGCCGGCATCCGCAGGTCCTCGGGCTTGACGATCGGTTCGTAGAGCAGCAGGCCGCGAAAGAGTCCGGGATTCTTGGAGGCCGCCAAGAGCAAGGTGGCTCCGCCCATGGAATGTCCGACGCCGATGATTCCGGCCGGTTCGGCCAAGGCTTTGGCGACCGCAGTGGCATCGGCGCCGTATCCGGCCCAGGACACCTTCCAATCCTTCGGAGCGGCGGTGTCCCCGTGGCCGCGATGATCGAAGGAGTAGCAATGGAAGCGGCGGACGAGGTTGTCCGCTACCGGCTTCCAGCACAGACCATGGAAGCCGTTGGCATGGGACAGCAGGAGAGTGGCGCCGGAACCACCGAAATCGTGAACTTCGACCTTGACTCCATTGGTGGACGCAACTTTCACGGTGGTTCTCGCTGTTCATCTCGGGCCGGCCGCCCATTCCGAACCGCGCGTCAGTCGCCTCTGCGTCGGAGCTTCCTCACGCCGATGAACATTCGATCGGCAATGACACCCAGAGCAACGGCGACCAACAGGGCGACCCATTGGCGACTGTTGACTTCGAAGGAGAGGAAGTTTACGTTCATTTCCTCCCTGTTCTGCAGGACGAACAGGACAATGATGGCGGCGGGTACGAGGAAGCCGATCAGTTTCCAGGGGATCTTCCGTCCGGGGGCTGGGGCGGAACTCGTCTGCTCGTTCATCACTCCTCCTCCGCCCGATGGACGCATCGGGCCTTGTGTTCTCGGTCACAGATCGCGACCGATCTCCTCATGGTATTTCGACGGCACCGCCCATGGGTCCCCTCGACCCTAGGGGCGCGGTTCTCGGGGCAAACCGAGCAGGCGCTCCCCGATGATGTTGCGTTGGACCTGGCTGGTGCCGCCGGCGATACGACCGCCGGGCGCCGACAGCACACCGAAGGCATCCGGCCCGTCGAGCAGGGCATGGGCTCCGGCGATATCGGCGCGCAACATGGCGGTCTCGAACATCATTTCGGTGATACCCAATTTCATGAGCGAGGCCGCAGTGGAGGCGATCGGTCCCTGGCGCTGCGCCATGGCCTTGAAGGCCATCCCGCGCGACAGCAGAGTCACCAACTCCTGACGCTCAACGGGGGAGAGGTCGCGGTTCTCGGCGAGGCGCGAAACGGATTCGAGTCGACGTTCGAGAGAAATGACGCTCGTTCCGATGTGCCCGCGTTCGGATGTGAGCACGGCCATGCCAACACCCCAGCCGCCGTGCAGTGGGCCGAGAAGAGCATCAGCGGGAAGTTCCACGTCGGTGAAGAAGACTTCGTCGAATTCGGCCTCTCCGGTCATCTGCTTGAGAGGTCGCACGTCGATGCCCGGCAGGCTCATGTCCATGAGGAAGAAGCTGATGCCCTCGTGTTTGGGCGCATCGAGATCGGTGCGTGCCATCAGAATTCCCCAATTGCTGTAGCGCCCACCCGAACACCAGACCTTCTGACCGTTCACGATGAACCGATCGCCATCTCGCTCGGCGCGCGTGGCCAGTGATCCGAGGTCGCTGCCGGCACCGGGTTCGCTGAACAGTTGGCACCAGACGTGATCGGTCCGCAACGTGGCCAGCAGATGATGGCGTTGCTGGTCCGGGGTTCCGAATTTCTGGACGGCACCGCCAGCGAGAACCAGACCGACCATGTTGAAGACCCCGGGTACTCCGGCGAGAGCGCAGGCGTAGAGCCACTCGGCCTGATGGGCCGGAGTGAGGCCGCGACCGCCGAATTCTGTCGGCCAGTGGATACCGGCCCAACCCGAAGCGAAGAGGTGACGTTGCCACGCCAAACCCTGGTCGACGAGGTCGGGCGGACAGATGGCGCCGTAGTCGCGGGGCGCGAGATGTTTGTTCTCGCTCAGCCACTGCCGAGCCCCGACGGCGAAGTCCTGGACGCTGATCACGGCTCAGGCGAAGTACGGCAGGAAGAGAGCAGTCTCCTCGCCGAGGTTGTTGGGCACGGCGTACCCCTCGCGTTCGACGATCGTGGTCCAGTTGTCCTGGACGTCCTCCGGGGTGAGCGCCGGGTTGTAGTAGCCCTTGGTTTCGCCGAGGAAGCCTTGGGCCACCCGACCGCCACCGACCGAGAAGAGCTGACCACTCACCGGACAGTCGTCGTGAGCGAGGAGCGCGACCAGGGGCGACACCAACGAAGGATCCAACTTGTCCTTCAACGCGCCGAGGATGTCTTCGGTCATGCGGGTCAGAGCCAGCGGAGCGATGGCGTTGGCCTTGATATTGAATCTCGCTCCTTCGACGGCGAGAACGCGGGTGAAGCCCACGAGTCCCATCTTGGCGGCCCCGTAGTTGGTCTGACCGAAATTGCCGAAGACTCCGGCGGCAGACGAGGTGGAGATGATCCGGCCGAAACCTTGTTCGCGCATCTTCACGAACGCCGGTTGGGTGACATGGAAGGCACCCTTCAGATGAACGTCGAGTACCGGGTTCAAGAGATCCGGTTCCATGTTGTGGAAGGCCTTGTCGCGCAGAATGCCGGCGTTGTTGATGACGATGTCGACGCGGCCGAAGGCATCGATGGCGGTCTGCACGATGGCCTTGCCCCCTTCGGGAGTGGCCACGGAATTGGTGTCGGCCACGGCCTCGCCACCGGCGGCCTTGATCTCGTCGACCACCTTCTGGGCCGCCGAGGCACTGGCCCCCGTGCCGTCCACCGAGCCGCCGAGATCGTTCACGACGATCAGGGCGCCGCGGCTGGCCATCAACAGAGCGTGTTGGCGACCGAGGCCCCCACCGGCTCCGGTGATGATGGCGACTTTTCCGTCGTATCCGAGACGAGACATGGGCGGTTCCTATCTTTTGTGACCCGTCGTCGGTGACGGTGTCGAGGGAGTTGCGACGATCTTGGCGTCGTCGCCTTGGGACCCTAGTCCAGGGCCTTTCGGGCACGCTCGGTGAGGGCCCGGTAGTCGAGCTTGCCGTTGTTGGCCCGGTCCAGTGACTCCACGATGACCACATGACGTGGCGCCTTGTAGGCGGCCAGATGGCGCCGGGTGTGGGCGATGAGATCGGAGTCGTCGGCACGCCGTCCCGGAAGGAATTCCACGAGGGCGGCCACCGACTGGCCGAAGCGGTCGTCGGGCAGACCGACGACGGCGGCATCGGCGACGGATTCGTGCATTTTCAGCACCTCTTCCACCTCCTCGGGGTAGACCTTCTCGCCCCCGGTGTTGATGCATTGACTGCCCCGTCCGAGCAGGTGCACGGTGCCGTCGGCATCGACGCGGGCCCAATCCCCGGGAATGGACCACCGGACTCCGTCGATGACCTGGAAGGTCTGCGCCGACTTCGCCGGATCCTTGTAATAACCGATGGGGGTGTTGCCGCGGAGGGCCACACGACCGATCTCGTCGCTCCCGGGCGGGATTTCTCGCCCGTCCTCGGCGAGGACGCGGGTGTTGGGCCCGAGGACGAACGAGGCGGTCCGGGATTCTCCGTCGGCCGAGGTGGTGTTCTGAGCCATGCCGATCGCTTCCGACGAGCCGAGGGCGTCGACCAGGATCAGGCGCGGGTTGTGGCGAAGCAGTCCAGCCTTGGTGTCGGCGGCGAACATGACGCCACTCGACACGATCACGCGGAGCGACGAGATGTCCCAGCGGTCGGGTTCCTGGTCCAGGGTGCGCAGAATGGGTTTGGCGAAAGCGTCGCCGACGATGGACATGGAGTTCGCCTTCTTGGTCTCGATGGTGTCGAGCAATTCGATGGGATCGAACTTTCGACCGACGAGAGTGATGATGCATCCGGCCACCATCAAGTTGCTCAGCGCATTGAACAATCCGGTGCCGTGCATGAGCGGAGCGGCCGGCACATTGCGCGGACCCGGGCGTTGCGTGCGATCTTCCAGGGCTCCGGGCTCCGGCGACGGCGGTAGGCGTTTCTTGTTGGTTCCGTCGAGTGTGAGGAAGAGGTCTTCTTGGCGCCACATGACACCTTTGGGCATTCCGGTCGTTCCACCGGTGTAGAGGAGCAGGAGATCGTCACCGCTGCGACCCCACGGGGCCACGGTGGTGGCGGGGTCACCACCGGCGGCGATCGTCTCGTAGTCGAGGGCCCAGTGAGGGCAGGGACCGCTGCGATCATCGACCCAGAGCCACGTGCGCACGCGAGGGACGCGGTGTTTGATGCGTTCGATGGTGTCGCCGAAGGATCCGTGGAAGACGACGGCGACGGCATCGGCGTTGTCCCACAGATAGACGAGTTCGTCATCGGTGTAGCGGTAGTTCGTGTTGACCGGGACCAGGCCGATCTTGAAGGCGGCGAAGATGCTTTCCAGGTATTGCGGACAGTTGTACAGATACTGCGCCACCTTGTCCTGACGGCCGACCCCTCGTTCCAGCAGGACGCGGGCCACGGCATCGGCCCGGCGATCGAAGTCGCGCCACGTGTGGACCAGGTCGCCGTGTTCCTGGGCCGGGGCATCGGGAAGACGAACGGCGATCTCCTCGAAGGCGGTGGCGAAGTTCCAGCCGGTCGGCTCAGGTTCGGTCATGGATCCGATGGTAAGGGTGGCCGCGGCCAGATGGGTCGGTGACCGGTGGCGTTCCGCCGTGGTGGTCGCAATAGGGTCGGATCATGGATTTTCAGGTTCCCGGTGGCGACGATCCGCGTCGCCACGAAGTCCGTGCCTGGTTGGCAGCACACCCCGAGCCCACCGGTCGCCAGTTGGCCGAGGCCGGGCTGGTGGCACCGCACTGGCCCCGGCCCTACGGCCTGGATGCCGATCCCATCCATCAGTTGATCATCGACGACGAATTGTCCCGAGCCGGAGTCCGTCGTCCGGCCAATCCCATCGGCATCGGGTGGGCGGGGCCGACCATCATCCATGCCGGCACCGAGGAGCAGAAGGGCCGGTACCTGGTGCGTCTTCTGTCCGGGGAGGACTTCTGGTGCCAGTTGTTCAGCGAACCCGGAAGCGGCAGCGACTTGGCGAACCTCGGGACCCGAGCGGTGCGCGACGGGGACGAGTACGTGGTGAACGGCCAGAAGATCTGGACGAGTGGCGCACAGTTCGCCCGCTACGGCATCCTCATCGCTCGCACCGATCCCGACGCACCCAAACACAAAGGGGTTTCGTACTTCATCTGTCCGATGGATGCGCCCGGAATCGACATTCGTCCCATCAAGGAGATGACCGGAGGGAGCACATTCAACGAAGTGTTCTTCACCGATGTGCGGATTCCGGCGGCCAATCTGGTGGGAGCGGAGAACGAAGGATGGCGACTGGCCAAGGTGACGCTCGGTAACGAGCGGGTCTCGCTCTCGACGGGTGGCGTGCTCTGGGGAAGTGGACCCACGGCCCTCGAAATGCTCGACGCGGTGCGGGCCCATGGACCCGTGGACCATCCGGTGATGAGGCAGCGTCTGGCGCGTCTGTACACCGAACACGTTCTCCTCGATCTGATCCGCATGCGGACCTTGACAGCTCGCTTGCGCAACGAGCAGCCGGGACCGGAAGCCAGTATTCGCAAGATCCTGGCCGATGAGCACGGTCAGAACGTGATGGAGGTCGCTCGCGATCTGATCGGTGCTGCCGCCATGGTGGTGCCCCGGGTGACCGATGACGGCCAGGGGGGTCACACCGGTCTCGGAGGAGGAGGCGGTGTCGGCCTGCGGCCGCTCGATCATCCGGGCTGGCTCCACGGATATCTCTTCGCCCGCTCGCTCACCATCGGCGGCGGGACCGGCGAGGTGCAGCGCAACATCGTGGCCGAGCGGGTGCTCGGCCTTCCCCACGACGTGGACGTGCTGACCGGGATGACCTGGGCTCAGACCCAGCGGGTCTGAATTCGCTAGCTACATTCGAGACATGAGTCCTGTCGCCTCCACTCGCCCGACCTACGACCTCCTGGATCCGGACTTCTATCGTTCCAATCCTCACGAGGCCTGGACGTGGATGCGAGCCAACGAGCCCGTCTACCGCGATGCCCGCAACGGATTGTGGGCCATCACCCGCCACGCCGACGTCCAGGACGTGGAACGTCGATCCTCGGTGTTCGTCTCCGGTCTCGGGTACCGCGCCAACTGGGCGGCCGAGGAGATCAACATGATCGCCCAGGACGATCCGCGCCATCGTCAGCAGCGCATGCTCGTCCAACCCCACCTCACCCACAAAGCCGTCGACAGTCGCCGGGCCGAACTCGACGCCCTGGTCACCGAATTGATCGACGCCTTCATCGACCGGGGTCCAGACGGCGTCGAGATGGTGGACGCGCTCGCCGGCCAACTGCCGGCCCGCACGACCTGTCGTCTGTTGGGCTTTCCCGAAGACATCTGGACTCAGGTCAAGCAGTGGAGCGAACGTCTCATGCGCACCGACATGATTCACCGCGACGGCCAGCAGTTCGCCGAGTTCTTCGACGCCAACATGCAGTTCGCCTCCATGATCGGCATGTTGGCCCCGGAGAAGATGGAAGCCGCCGCCAAGGGTTGTCCGATGAACGACTTCCTCACCACGTGGCTCACGGCCGAG
>JBJTYE010000022.1:0-3405 GCA_046082625.1 Actinomycetota bacterium
CGCCGAACGGGCTCGCGCCGAAGATGCGTGGGCCAGGCAGTCCGCCGAGAACGGCACCATCGAGATCGTCGTGCATTGCCTGCGTGCCGATGCGTCGATATCCGCCCTCCGGTTCCTGGCGCATCCGATCATCGGTGTGGACGGATCCCGGAGCGGGTACCGGGGCGTGGTCGTTCCCGACCTGGGTACGAGCGCCCGTCTGGATCTGGCGCAACGGGAACTGCTGGCCTTGCTCGAGCACTCCGATGACGTGGTGGCGGTGGCCGACGAAGGCGGATCTCTCATCCACGCCAACCGTGCCGCCCTCCGCTTCCCGGCCTTCGTCGAATCGGTCCGGGACCAGTTGCCCCGACGACTGCTCGACGTCGCCCAAGGAAACTGGCGCGGTGAAGTGGCACCGCGGTCCGTGGACGGGGATCTGCACACCCTCGATGTCCAGGTGACGCGCAGTGACCGCTACATGACCTATCTCGGGCGCGACATCTCGGCCGCCGTTCGCTTGCAGGCGCAGCTGACCCACATGGCCACCCATGACGATCTCACCGGACTGCCGAATCGCACGCTGTTCCTGCGCAAGTTGTCCGAGTCCATCGAACGATGCCGTTCCATGCACACGAAAGTGGCCGTCTTCTTCATCGACATCGATCGTTTGAAGGACGTGAACGACACCATCGGCCACGACAGCGGCGATGCCCTGATCACCCACATCGGTCGACGTCTGGCGGCAGCCACGAGACCAGGCGATGTGATCGGTCGAATCGGAGGCGACGAATTCGCGGTGATGTGCGAGGGACTCGGAGACGATATCGCCGCCATGGAATTGGCCGAACGCGTCCGGCAGGCCGTGACCGGACAGATGACCATCCAGGGCGTGGACGTGCGGACCAGTGCCAGCATCGGCGTGGCACTGTCGTCCATCGACACCTCGCCGTTGGGTGATGCCGCCGAAGCGCTGCTGCGCGACGCCGACACCGCCATGTACCGAGCCAAGATGCGCGGGCGGTCGCGGTGCGAGCTGTTCACCGAGCAGATGCGGGCC
This sequence comes from Actinomycetota bacterium, assembly GCA_046082625.1. Lineage (GTDB taxonomy): Bacteria > Actinomycetota > Acidimicrobiia > Acidimicrobiales > Ilumatobacteraceae > Casp-actino8. The sequence continues at coordinate 1,040 of JBJTYE010000022.1, forward strand.
TCGGCGCGAGATCGCGCCCTGCTCTCGGCATCCCTGGAGTCGGCCCTGGCCCGAGGCGAACTGTCGCTCGTGTACCAGCCGATCCTGGACGCCCACACCCGTCGCATCGCGGCTGCCGAATCGCTGGTGCGCTGGCACCACCGGGACCTCGGGCTGCTCACGCCCTCGTCCTTCATCGACCTGGCCGAGGACTCCGGAACCATCGTGCCGATCGGCGAGTGGGTGATCCAGCAGTCCTGCCGGGATCTCCGTCGTTGGCTGGATACAGGCCAGGTGGATCGTCACTTCGTGGTGCACATCAACGTCTCCCGCCGTCAGGTCGCCGATCGACGTTTCGTCGAACGCCTCACCGAGGCCGCCGAGTCCTCTGCCATACCCCCGTCCCGACTGGTGCTCGAATTCGACGAGAAGATGCTCCTCGACGACGACGGCACGATTCTGCGGACCCTTCTGTCGCTGAAGCGTCTCGGATTCCGGCTGTCGATCGACGACTTCGGGACCGGGTACTCGTCGCTCTCCCATCTGCGGTCGTGTCCGACGGACTATCTGAAACTCGACGGCTCGTTCGTGCGCGGCCTGGGACAGGACGAACGCGACGATCCGATCGTGCGCAGCATGATCCAGTTGGCTCACAGCCTCGACATCACGGTCATCGCCGAGTGGGTGACCACATCGGATCAATGGGACCGTCTGCGACTCCTCGGCTGCGACCAGGTCCAAGGATTCGGCATCGGTCGGCCGGTGCGGGCCGAAGATCTCTTCGGTGCACGCGTGATCGCTTCCAGCGATCCAAGCGAGGAAGACCGCTGACATGACCGAGTTGCCGCCCCCGGAACTCCCGGCGTGCTATCGACATCCCGCCAAGCCCACTGGTCGCTCCTGCACCCGCTGCGGTCGACCGGCATGCGGCGACTGCTTGAAGCCGGCAGCCATCGGCAGTCAGTGTCCGGACTGCCAGGCCGACAGCCGACCCACCACCCGAGTCCAGATGCGCGACTGGGGACGCCGACGAACGGCGCTGGTCTCCCAGGCCATCATCGTGATCAACGTCCTGGTGTTCTTCTGGGTGGTGAGTGGAAACGTCGGATCGGCCGGTTTCAGCGGTCCGGTGTCGCAACGGGAATTCGACATCGGACTCAACAAACTCCTCCTGGCCGAAACCCACGAGTGGTACCGCCTGGTGACCGCCGGATTCCTGCACTTCGGGATCCTGCACATCGGCATGAACATGTTCCTGCTGTACCAATTGGGCAACTTGCTCGAACCGGCCCTCGGACGGCTCCGCTTCGGCCTTCTCTACGGAGCGTGTCTGCTCGGTGGATCTCTCGGGGTGCTGGTCATCGAGACCGACAGTCTCGGGCTTCACGGCGGAGCATCGGGAGCGGTGTTCGGCCTCATGGCCGCAGCCGCTGTCGGCATGCAACGACGCGGAATCAACATCTTCCAGTCCGGGATCGGCACGGTGTTGGTCATCAACTTGGTTCTCACGTTCACCATTCCGGGTATCTCGATCGGTGGCCACGTGGGTGGCGCGATCACCGGAGCTTTCTGCGGTGCGGTGATGTTGGCTCCGGCGTGGAAACCCGTGCCGACATGGGTCACCTACGCCTTCCCGACTGCGGTGGCGTTCGGCGCCGTGGCGGCCAGCGTTCTCGTCGTCGGCTGATCCGTACCGCGGGCGACTGCCGCACCCCTGGCGCACGATGGGTTCCCCCTCGAACCCCCACCATCCGACATCACTTCGACTGCCATGTCTCACGACCGATCCTGGACCGTTGCCTGCCGAATCGGACCCTTCTCGTCCGCCGAACGAGCAGCAGACCTCGGTATCTCCTTGGCTCCGACCGTGGTCATCGGTCATCACCTCGTCGCTCCGATCGACGGCCGGGGCTGGTGCGAACGTCTGGTGGTCGTCACAGAGACGATCACCGCGTCCCGTGTCGGTACCCGGCCCCTCGACGAGACCCTCCGGGCTCTCGATCGACGCATCGTCGTGCTGTACTCGCGCCGCCATCTCGATCTGACCGACGTTCGTGATGCCGAAGACGCCGTGCTGACCGGGAGTTGGCTGGCGACGGCAGGAATCGAACTGCGCGACTGGTTCGTGCTCACTCGCCGAACGGCGCGTTCGATTCCGGCCGACTTCGGGCTACCTCGTCGCTGGTGATCTCAATGGGCGCAGCCGCAACCGGATCCGCAACCCCCGGACGGCGGTGCCGCGCTCGGTGCTCCCACCGAGGCGAAGACCGACAGACGCCGGACCGAACCCTCGTGCCCCGCCGGACAGGTCGCCGGATCATTGGCCTCGGCCATCGGACGGCGCACTTCGAAGACCTCGTCACAGGTCCGACAGCGGAATTCGTAGA
>JBJTYE010000023.1:0-4374 GCA_046082625.1 Actinomycetota bacterium
CGCCCGTCGCACCGGCGCTCGAGCCAGCATCTCCCTCGACTTCCTGGCCGGCTACGCCTCGTTCGTTCCCACCCGCCATCTCCATCGCTGGGAACGAGCCGGCATCTCGATCGCCGGACCGGCCACGCAGATCGTTCTCGGTCTGATCGTGCTGCTCCTGCTCGGCGTCAATCCCCTCGATCATGACGACTTCGCGGCCCGCTACTCCACCCTGGCCATCTGGTGGGCCGGTCCGATCATCGGTGTGTTCAATCTGATTCCGGTCCTTCCCCTCGACGGCGGGAACATCGCCTCGGAGTTCCTCGACTTCCTGGTTCCGGGTCGCGGCCGCGAACTGATGATCCGGATCAGCATCCCCCTCACCGGCGCAGCGTTCGCCTTCATGCTGGCCGTGGAGGACCTCCGGCCGCTGGCGGCCTTCGCCGGCGTCCTGCTGGTGCTCCAATTCCAGATGTACTCGTCGCGATCACGACCCGCACCTCTGCGCCCCGGTGATCGCCCGACAGGAACCTCGGTCGAGGCCCGAGCACTGGATGCCGAAAACGCCGCCTGGACCGACGGACAGCCGGGACCACAGGTCTCCGGCTACGAGCCATCCCCGTGGTGGCGCGCCTTCGCCCGAGCCGCCGGTGGTGACGAGGACGCTGGACAGGTCGTTCTCGACGATCTGCGCGACGAATCGTCCGAGCGGACCCGTTGGATTCCGCCGATCGCCGCCCGGACCGAACACCTGCAGGCGGTTCTCGACCTCATCCCGCGACCTCTTCCGGAGCCGACCAGGCGCACACCTCTCACCAGTGCCATGGCCCTCCTCGACGTGCTCCGACGTTGTGGCCACCACGACGAAGCCATCCAGTACGGCACCGCACTCTTCAACGCTCAACCCGGAATCGACCCGGCGGTCGAAGTGGCCCGCAATCTGGCCGTGACTCGGCATCCCGATCTCGCCCTCCAATGGTTGCAGTTGGCCGACCGTGTCGCCACCGAACCCGAACGACTGCGATTTCTCGTTCGCCACTGTCCGGAATTCGGAGCGCTAGGACGACATCACGATCTGTCCGGCATCCTGGGCGATCAGGTCTCCCCCACCACCACGCCCAATGACACCGAGCGGGCCACATAGGCGAGCACCAACTCGCGACCGACGGAAGTCACCACTCCCACCTCGGCACCATCGACACGGACCGAGTCCCCTCGTTCCAACGGACCCGTTTCCGACAATCGGAGGATGCGCAACGAACGCGGCGCCGCGGCGCCGCGACTGTCCATCCGCTCCACCAGTTCCTGACCCGGATAGCACCCCTTGGTGAAACTCACCGTCCGACCCACGACTCCCGTGGCCGCCGGGATGGTTTCGCCGGGTTCGATCTCGGCTCCCATGGCTGGCCAACCGCTGGCGATCCTGACCTCCTCGATCACCGACTCGTCGACGGATCCGGCGCGCAACGACGCATCTTCAAGTTGGTCCAGGTTCCATGTCGCACCATCGGCGCCGACCATGATCACGTCGAAGCTGCGGCCGTCACTCCACCAGGCCGGTACCACCACGATCTCATCACCCACTCCGCCCCCGGCCAAACGTCGGGCCAGATCCTCGGCGCCATCACCGGTGCCTCTCAGCGTGCGAACGGCGAGCACGACCACCGGAACCGGCACCATCTCCGCCTGGACCCGGATCTTGAATCGTTCCAGTCGCGCCGTCAGATGATCGATGTCGTCACCGTCCACATCGATCAGGTACCGATCCTCGGGTTCTCCTTCCAACCGGGTCACGCGAACCAACGCGTCCACCTTGCCGGTCGGTTCCAAGACGAAGGACTGACAGGACTCACCCGGCGCCAACGACATGATGTCGTTGCTGAGTTGGGAGTGGAGATACGTGCCAGCATCCCGACCGGTGAAGGAGAGAGCCCGATGACGAACGGGGCTCCACACCACCTGCTCGATCTCCGCCGACTCAAGCATCGGTCCCACCCGCTCGCCGACGAGCCGTCATTCGTCGAGCTGCCGGTATCGCCGCCAGGAGCGCCGCGGCCTTGTTGCGGCACTCCAGGTCCTCCTCGTCGGGATCGCTGTCGGCCACGATGCCGGCACCGGCCTGCAAGTACGCCGCCTTCGGTCCGATGAACATGGTTCGGATGGCGATGGCGGTGTCAAGATTTCCGCTGAAGTCGATGTAGCCGACCACCCCGGCATACGGACCGCGTTTGACCGGCTCCAACTGGTCGATGATTTCCATGGCCCGCACCTTCGGTGCCCCGCTCACCGTTCCAGCCGGAAGCGTGGCCCGCAGAACGTCGATGGGAGTCTTGTCGGCCACCAGGTGTCCGCTGACCTGGGAAGTGAGATGCATGACATGGCTGTATCGCTCGAGTGTCATCAGCTCGTCGACCACCACGCTGCCGAAGTCCGAGACCCGACCGACGTCGTTGCGAGCCAGATCCACCAACATGATGTGCTCGGCGATCTCCTTCGGATTCTCCCGGAGTTCGGCGGCCAATCGGCGGTCGTGATCGTCGGTCGAACCTCGTTTGCGCGTCCCGGCGATGGGACGGCTGATGACCCGTCCACCGAGCAACTGGACCATGGGCTCTGGTGAACTCCCCACGATGGTGACTTCCGGGTGCCGTAGAAAGTACATGTACGGACTGGGATTCACCTGTCGCAGGACCCGGTACATATCGAATGGGTCGGCCTCGACCTGCAACTCGTACCGCTGGGACAGCACCACCTGAAAGATGTCGCCGCTCCGGATGAACTCCTTGGCGGCCCGCACCGCCTCTTGATACCGACCTCCACCCATCGAGGATTCCGCCATCGGCAGAACATCGTCGCGGTGAGGAGGCTCGACCGGCGTGTAGGGAAGAGAGCGGGCCAGATCGGCCACCGCTTGTCGCGCCCGTCGAGCCGCCACGTCGTAGGCCGCATCCAGATCCGCCGCAGCCAAGGGCCGCGACTCGGCATCGATGGTGGGAACGCTTTCGATGAGATGGACCCTCTGCCGCCAGTGATCGAAGGCCGCCAGCGATCCGATCACGCTCATCACCGCATCGGGCATGCCTCTGTCGTCGCGGGGAGGGTGCGGGAGGGATTCGACTTCGCGCACCACGTCGTACCCGAGGAACCCCATCACACCGCCTTGCAGAGGTGGCAGATCGGCGATCGTCGGACTGCGGTAGATACGCAACAGTTCCTCCACCGCCACCAACATGCCGCGATCCCGGGGTACGGAGTTCGGGATGACTCCGTCCACCTCGATGGTTCCGTTGCGGAGGGTCAAGGTGGCCCGCGGGTGGCGACCTACGAAGCTGAAGCGGCTCCACCGTTCGCCGTGCTCCACCGATTCCAGGAGAAAGCCCGGCTCGTCCCCCACCAGTTTGGCGAAGGCCGCTACCGGGGTTTCGAGATCGGCCAGAACTTCCACCCACACCGGAACGACCGTGTATTGCTCGGCCAGGGAATGGAACTCCTCCCGCGTCGGCCGCACCGGCAGGGTGCTCTCTGCCGCGGCGTCCGGCACGGTCACCCGACGTCCTCGAGTGGGGCGTCGAAGCACGTCCGGGCCCCGGTGTGGCAGGCCCCCGACCCTTCTTGACGCACCTTGAACAACAACGTGTCGCCATCGCAGTCCACGAAGGCCTCCACTACGAATTGACGATCGCCGCTGGTGTCGCCCTTGCGCCACAGTTCGGAGCGACTCCGGCTCCAGTACACCATGCGGCCCTCGGACAGGGTCAGACGCAGACTCTCGGCGTTCATCCAGGCCATCATCAGAACATCGCCTGAGACGGCGTCCTGAGCGATCGCCGGAACGAGACCATCGGCGTTGAACTTCACTCGGGCCATATCGGCTGCGGTTCCCTCGAAACGTGCCATGGTGTTCCCGTCAGAGATAGAGGCCGGTGTGGCTGTCGATGCGCGTCGCCGCCACGGCGTGGATATCGCGTTCGCGCAACATGATGTAGTCGGTTCCCCCGACTTCGACCTCGTAGCGGTCCTCCGGACTGAACAGGACGCGGTCACCGACCTCGGCCGAGCGAACGTTCTGGCCGAGTGCCACCACCTCGGCCCACACCAGGCGCTTGGAGATCTGGGCCGTGGCCGGTATCAGAATGCCCCCCGAACTGCGTCGTTCACCGTCCTTGTCGGGAATCTTCACCAACACGCGGTCGTTGAGCATCTTGATCGGAAGCTTGCTGTCCGATCCCGTGTCGCCCGACGGCGCCGAGAGCGAACTCGGTCTGTCACTCACGGCTGGCACGGTATCTGCTACCTCACCGCCTCAGCGATCCGATTCATGACCTCCGGCGTCAGACGTCCGATCACGTCCAGCGCCCCGAAGTTCTCCGTCACCTGCGCAGCCTTGCTGGCCCC
>JBJTYE010000024.1:0-8399 GCA_046082625.1 Actinomycetota bacterium
CTGCAACCTCTCGACACCGAAACCATCGTGGAATCGGTCCGTAGGACCAATCGCGTGGTCGTGGTCCACGAAGCCGTGCGCTTCGGCGGCCTCGGAGCCGAGATCGCCGCCCAGATCCAGGAAGCGGCATTCGACTATCTCGATGCCCCGGTGTCGCGCATCGGCGCTCCCTATTCCCCGGTCCCCTTCAGCCCGGCTCTCGAGAAGCACTACATTCCCGAAGCCGCGACCATCGCCAGCGGGGTGCGAGACATCCTCCGCCGGCAGGTGGGTGCACCGACCTGACATGTCCGCCGTCGGCATCATCGTCAATCCGCATGCCGGCAAGGACATCCGACGTCTGTCGACCCCAGCCACCCACACTTCCGATGTCACCAAGGTGGGGATCGTCCGAAGGGCGATGGTGGCCGCCCTCGAAACCGGAGTCGACGAGGTTCTGGTCATGCCCGACGGACATCGCTTGGGTGAGCGGGCCGCCGAAGGTCTCGGTGACCGGGTGGTGATGGTGGACGAGCCGGTCAGCGGTTCGCGCTGGGACACGGTGGCCGCGGCGCGGGCCATGTGGAAGGCCGAAGTCGGTGCCGTGATCGCCCTCGGCGGTGATGGGACGGCCCGCGATGTCGCCCTTGGTTGGCCCGAAGTGCCCCTGGTGGCCATCTCGACGGGTACCAACAACATCTTTCCCGCCGCCGTCGACGGCACGTCGGCCGGGGTCGCTGCCGCTCTGGTGGCGCTGGCGTCGGTGGACGTCTCAGCGGTGGCCGATCCGGCGAAACGCATCGTGGTGACCGTGGAGGAACCGGACTCGACCATCGAGGATCTGGCGCTCGTCGATCTCGCCCTGGTCAATGGTCGATTCGTCGGTGCCCGGGCCGTCCAGGATCCATCCACCATCACTGCCGTGCTGGCGGCCATCGCCACCCCGGTGGGTTCCGGTCTGTCCGGTATCGCCGGGCGGATTCACCCGGTCCTGCGTGACGAACCCGGAGGGGTTCTGGTGACCATGGGCGAGGGCGGATTTCCGCTGCGCGTTCCCTTGGCTCCGGGCGCCTTCACCACCCTCTCGGTGACCGAAGTGCGACCCCTCGCCGACGGCGAGTCGGTGACGTTCACCGGCGGATCCATTCTGGCCTTCGACGGCGAACGCGATCTGGTCACCTCACCCGAGGCGCGAATCACCATCCGCATCGATTGGGCTGGACCCCGAGTGATCGATGTGGAACGAGCACTGGTCGCCGCGGCTCGGAGCGGCTTGCTCGCTGATTCCGGTCGACGACGATTGGATGGGCGGTCCTGATGACGATGCGATGCGACGACGAGGAGAACGAACGTGGCCACTGAGTTCTTGATGCCCAAGTTGGGCCTCACCATGGAAGAGGGCACCATTCTGGAATGGCTGGTCGCCGACGGAACCGCCATTCAGCCGGGGATGCCGGTTCTGCGCATCGAGACTGACAAAGTCGAGAGCGACGTCGAAGCCAACGCGGCCGGCCGTCTCCACCTGAGCGCCGAGGTCGGTGAGACCTACCCATGCGGTGCAGTGATCGGCTATGTCCTGGCCGAAGGCGAGTCCGCTCCGACCAACGCAGCAGCGAAGTCCGCACCGAGTGCATCGACGACTCCCTCACCATCGCCGGCCGAGTCTTCTTCTTCGGCTGTGTCATCTTCGCCGGCCGCGTCATCTCCTGCGGCGCCCGCCTCCGGACGTCGCTTCATCTCCCCCAACGCCTACCGGGTGGCCGCCACCTTGGGCGTGGATCTTTCCAGTGTCACCGGCAGCGGACCCGGCGGACGCGTGGTGTCCGAGGACGTCGAGGACGCCGCGAAGCGTCGGACATCTACGCCAACGGCCTCAGCGCGAACGACTGCTCCCGACGACACCGTGTCGGCCACTGCCGCCGCTCGTCAGTTGGCCGATCTCCTCGGAGTCGATCTCCGGGCCGTGTCCTCACAAGGGGCCCGCATCGAACGCGACGATGTGGCGCTCTACGTTCGTCAGCGTCTCGCCGGGACGGCGGCCAAGCCAATGCCGGTCGGAGGCCCTGTGACCGCGCCGGTCACCAAGATGTCGGGAATGCGCAGCACCATTGCCAAGCGCATGCACGCGTCGTTGCAGGAGATGGCCCAATTGACCCTGCACATGGATGCCGACTTCGACGACGTGCTCGAGCATCGCGATGACCTGAAGGATCGTGAGGATCTGAAGGATCGGGACGCCGTACCGGGAATCACCGACTATCTGGTGGCTGCGGCCGGTCGGGCCATCGCCCGACACCGGTACGTGAACTCACAGATCGTCGACAACGGCATCGCCGAGCTCCCCGATGTGCACGTCGGCTTGGCCGTGGCCATCCCCGGTGGGCTGATGGTTCCGGTCATTCGCGATGCCGACCGTCGCTCGTTGTTCGAGATCGCCGTCGACAGCAAGCGGTTGGCCGGCGCGGCCCGCGAGGGTCGACTGCAACTGGAGGATCTGGAAGGCGGCACCTTCTCGGTCACCGCCCTCGGGATGTACGGGGTGGACGGTTTCACTCCGGTGATCAACCCTCCGAATGCCGCCATCCTCGGCGTCGGCCGACTGCGGAACGATGTCGTGGTCAAGAAGAAGGGCAAGATCCACACCGTCACCCGGCTCACTTTGAGTCTCACCTGGGATCATCGGGTCTTCGACGGAGCTCCGGCGGCGGAGTTCTGCCGCACGATCGTGGAGATCCTGCGAGATCCCGATTCGCTCTGCTGATCAGGTGTCGAGAAGCGAGGCGAAGAGCTCCGGTACCTTCGACCAGTCCTCCGGGCTTTCGATGGCATCCCAGAAATTGTGCTCGAGGGTCACCTCTTCGAAACCAGCCTCCCGGGCGGCGCGCACGGATTCGGTCATGGTCGACAGGATCTCGTCGAGAGTCCGCGGTGGTCCGAGCGGATCCTGGGCGAAGAGTCGCAGATAGATCTGGATGGGTTTCTGACCGGCACTCCGTCGGGAGTCGATACCGGCAGCCATCTTCTGGACGCGTGACACCGACATCCCGGCCGGATTCCAGGCGTCGAACCACCGCGCCGTTCGCTCCAAGCCGGCCTCCGACCACATCCCGGACAGCAATAGGGGTCGCCGCAGCGGTTTCGGGTTCACGCGCGACGGCGGAATACGGAACACCGGTCCGTCGTAGGACACCGGATCGTCACCCCAGCAGGCCAAGAGTGCGGGAATGAAGTCGTCCATCCGTCGTCCGCGGGTTTCGATGTCGGTTCCTGATGCCCGATGTTCCTCGGCGTTCCATCCCACACCGAGCCCGACGATGAGGCGACCGCCGCACATCTGATCGAGCGTGGCCAGTCGCTGGGCCAAGGGCACCGGCCAGTGGTTGCCGGCCACCAGAATGCTGGTTCCGAGATTCATGGTCCGGGTCTGTCCGGCCACGAAGGCCAGGGTTTCGAGCGGTGCGTAGACCGATGTGTACTGGGTCGGAGGCAGGACATCCGACCCCCCGTAGCCCCGCTCGGGTCGGAGCGGATACATGAAGTGGTCCTGCACCCACAGACTGCAGTAGCCGAGTCGTTCGGCTCGCCGGGCGAATTCGGCGATCACATCGGCAGTGACATGTGGCCCGAGTTGGGGAAGACACAACCCGATTCCGGTCATGGGCAGAATCCCGCGTCGGACACGGTTTTAGGGATTGACCAGTCGACCGGCATCGATGCCGCGCCGGAAGAGATCGTTCAGGTCGGCATCGGCGGTCTCGAGCAAAGCATCCAGCCAACCGTGGACGTACTGAGCGCCGCCCTCGTTGCGGCCGAAGAACAACTCCTTCTTGGCCCCGGTCTTCACCGTCCGTTGGATCTTCAACCCCGTGGCATAGTCCTCGTCGCGCACCACCTTTTCCAGGAAGGCGATCTGTTGATCGATCTTGGCCACGTTGTCGGCGGTGGGCGGGGCCGTGCCGATGAAATCCAGATAAGTCACCGACTCATCGGCGCTGTCACCCGGGAAGATGCGCGCCACTTGATACATCTTGTACTCCCCCACGTCGAATCCGGCGATCGATGCGTGCGGGAAAATACTCCATACCCCTCCGAGAAGGGCCCCGTCGGGCCAATCCTCGAGAGCCCGATTCTCCAACTTCTCCCAAGCACCGCGCGGGCCGGTCACTCGTTGATGCGGACCGACTCGATGGAACAAGGCGTCGGGTGACATCTGTGGGCCGAAGGTGTTCTTGTGGAGAATCGGCAGGTGGTAGAAGTCCACGTACCCATCGAAGGAAACTTTCCAATTCGGCCCGACCAGACGACGGGATCCGAAATGGTGCATGTCAGCGAACCGGCAGAGTTCCATCATCTCGTCGTACCCGGCCAGGAAGGCGTCGAAATCCAACGACGAGGTCGGCGAAAGGATGACCCAGATCAATCCCGCTCGCTCGGCCACCGGCAACGCGGTGAGACCGAGACATGACATGTCGATCGGACCGAAGTCCTCCTGCTTGAAGATGCCCACCAGGCTCCCGGCCTGGTCGTAGGTCCAGTTGTGATACGGACAGGCGAAGCGGCGAGCACTTCCGACTCCCTCGTCGACGAGCATGGCACCGCGATGGCTGCACATGTTGACGAATGCTCGTACGACGCCGGATGCATCGCGCACCAGCAAAATCGGCATCCCTACGACCTCGATGGCCTTGTAACTATTGGGGTCGCGAATTTCGGCCGAGGTGGCGATGAGGAGGGGCAGTCTCTTGAAGACCAGATCCACCTCGCGACGCCACCGATCGGGATCGAAGTAGTTCGAAACCGGAATCGACGTCACCGATTCGGTGAGGTGGGTGGTTCCGGCCTTGTTGTGGGCGATCGTCGTTCGAGCCTGTTCGATCAGTCGGTCACGGTTCATGTATTCCACCTCCCGATGCGACACTACTCACCATTTCTCCCCGGCCTTCTGCCTCAGTCGTTCTGCAAGAGGTGCACCAGGCTGCTGGTGTCCCACCGCTTTCCGCCCCGGGCCATGACCTGGGCGTAGAACTGGTCCACCAGCGCCGTCATCGGCAGGCGGGCCCCGTTCCGATTCGCCTCATCGAGGCAGATACCGAGATCCTTGCGCATCCACTCCACGGCGAAGCCGAAATCGAAGTCGCCGCGCGCCATGGTCTTGGCGCGATTGTCCATCTGCCAGCTGGCCGCCGCGCCCTTGCCGATCACTTCGACCACGGCGTCGACGTCGAGGCCGGCTCGTTGAGCGAAGTTCACACCTTCGGCCAGTCCTTGCACGACACCGGCGATGCAGATCTGATTCACCATTTTGGTCAATTGTCCGGCGCCGGCTGGTCCCAGTCGTTCGCAGGCACGGGCATACGGGGCCACCGCATCCCTGGCTTTGGCGAAGACCGCTGGATCGTCGGAACCGCACATGATGGTCAATTGGCCGTTCACCGCGCCGGCTTGACCACCCGACACCGGAGCGTCCACGAAGCCGACGCCGCGAATGGCGCAGGCCCGAGAGATTTCTCGGGCCACGCTCGCCGACGCCGTGGTGTGATCGATCAGGACCGAGCCCGACTCCATGGCCGACAACGCTCCGTTGTCACCGAGAACGACATCGCGCAAGTCATCGTCGTTGCCGACGCAGACCATGACGAACTCGGCACCCTCGGCGGCTTCACGCGGCGTGGGGGCGGCGACACCAGGGTTGCTGGCCACCCACGCCAGGGCTTTCGTCGCCGTGCGGTTGTACACGGTGATCCGATAGTCGGCGCGCGCCAGATGACCGGCCATAGGACCGCCCATCACCCCTAAACCGATGAAAGCCACCTTGGGACCGGTGCCCACGATCGGGATGGGACCGGTGGCATCTTCCGGAGTTTCAGACATACCTCCGAGTTTGGCAGGCTCATGGGGTCACCATGAGCAAGTACCTCCATATCGACCACCTGGTCTACGCCACCCCAGACCTCCAGGAGGCGGTGGCCGAGATCGAGAGCCGCGTCGGAGTCGCCCCGACCCCGGGTGGCGCCCACCTGGGATTGGGAACCTTCAACGCCCTCCTCGGACTCGGGAACCGGACCTACCTCGAGATCATCGGTCCGGATCCCGCCCAACCCGATCCCGAGGGGCCGAGACCTTTCGGGATCGACACCTTGGAGACCTCCAGATTGATGGCCTGGTGCGCCGCACCCCATCGTCCGTTGGACGAAGTGGCCGCGGCCGCTCGTGCTGCCGGATTCGAACCCGGTGACGTACGTGGCATGACGCGCCAGCGACCCGACGGCGTCATCCTGGAATGGACCCTGACCGAACCACCCGCCGATGGGGTGTTGCCGTTCTTCATCGATTGGGGACGCACCGTCCACCCGAGCGAATCTCTGCCGGTGGGGGGCACACTCGTGGCCCTCGACTTGTTCCATCCCCAGCCGCGCACAATCGACCTCATGCTGTCGGCGGTGAGCGACGAGGCCGCCCTCGGCGACGAGGAATCGAAGATCTCGCTGAATTTCGCCGATCGACCAGGTTTGGCCGCCGAGATTCTCACCGCCAACGGAACGATGATCCTCAGTTGAATCGAGGCAGCCGGTCGATCACTCCGGTGTGACGTAGGCGGCAGTGATACCGCCGTCGATGATCAACGATTGTCCGGTCATCCAACTGCTGTCGTCCGAAGCCAGGAACAGAGCACCCTGGGCGATCTCCTCCGGTCGACCGAACCGACCCATGGGAATGTGCACCAGACGCCGCTGGCGACGATCCTCATCGCTCAGAAATTTGGCGAGCAGCGGAGTCATCACCGGACCCGGACACAGGGCATTGGCACGAATGCCCTGGCGCGCGTAGATCACGGCGATCTCCCGCGTCATCGCCAGCACTGCACCCTTCGATGCCGTATAGGCGATCTGCGGCGTGGCCGCCCCCATGTGGGCGACGAAACTCGCTACGTTGACGATCGAGCCACCTCCCGTCGCCAGCATGGCCGGAATGGCATACCGGCAACCGAGCAAGGTGCCCAGCACGTTGATGTCCATCGTTCGTTGATAGACGTCCGTCGGAGTGCTGACCGGATCGTCGTCATCGCTCAACATCACTCCAGCGTTGTTGTACAACACGTCGAGTCGCCCGTAGGTCTCGACGGCGAAGGCGACCGCGGCGGCCATGGACTCTTCGTCGCTGACATCGCAACGAACGAACGCCGCATCGCCACCTCGATCGACGAGGCTCTCCACCACCTCGTCACCGTCGGTGACATCGGCGATCACCACGTTCGCGCCGTGATCGGCGAACAGTTCCGCCCCCACGCGGCCGAGTCCGGCCGCGGCTCCGGTGATGAGGGCCACCTTCCCCTCGAGACGACCGGCGGTACGCGATGTGTTCATGTTCATGTTCCTCCTGAGAGTCGCCGGTTCGATCAGCCGTCAGATGCGCTCGAAATAGCGCTCGCGCTCCCAATCGGTGACGGTGCGGTTGAAGGCTTCCCATTCGGATTCCGCCGACCGCAGGATCCAATGGTGCACGTCGTCACCGAATGCCGACCGGGCGATCTCACTGTTCCGCCACAGGGCGATGGCATCGGGCAGATTCCAGGGAATCCGCGGAATCGACGGATCCGAATATCCGTTCCCTTCGAAGGCTGGACCCAACTCCAACTGTTCCCGGAGACCGAACAGCCCGCCGGCGATGACTCCGGCGAAGGCCAGGTAGCTGTTGGCATCGGAGCCGGGAATCCGACTCTCGATACGCGTGGACGCACCGTGGCCCACGGCCCGGAATCCCAGGGTTCGATTGTCGACCCCCCAACCGATACCGGTCGGGGCCCAGGAATCGGGTTGGAAGCGGCGATAGCTGTTGACCGTCGGCGCCCAGAGCAAGGAGAACTCCCGGGCCGTCGCCACCATTCCAGCCAGGAAGTGACGAAACTCCGCCGACGGCTCACCATCCCCGGCGAAGCTCGGCGTGGATCCGCCGTTCGACCACAGGCTCACATGGACATGACACGACGAGCCCACATCGGACATGGATGGTTTGGCCATGAACGTCGCCGAGCGACCGTGCAAGGCGGCGATCTCCTTGGTGGCGGTCTTATAGATGTGATTGCGGTCCGCCATCTCGACGGCCGGGGCGTAGGAGAGGTTGATCTCGTGTTGCCCCGCACCGGCTTCGCCCTTGGAGAACTCGACCGGGACACCAGCAGCCTGGAGAGCCCGTCGAACATCACCGATCACGTATTCGTCCCGAGTGGTCTGGAGGATGTTGTAGTCCTGGGCCCAGTCCGAATGCGTGTGCAGATCGCGATATCCGCCGGCTCTGGCCGCTTCGTAACTCTCGCGGTAGAGGAAGAATTCGATCTCGCTGCCCAACATGGGCACATACCCGAGCTCGGCCGCCCGCTCCACCTGGCGCCGCAGAATGGTGCGCGGGGCCACATCGACGAG
>JBJTYE010000025.1:0-17585 GCA_046082625.1 Actinomycetota bacterium
CGTCCAGGTGCGTGAGAATCTCACGCAGGTGGCAGTGATGGAGGGTCGCAGTCTCATCGAGCACTACGTGAGCCATCCGGCCGACGACATCGGGCAGATCCACGGCAACATCTACGTCGGCCGAGTGCAGAACGTGCTCCCGGGAATGGAAGCCGCCTTCGTGGACATCGGCACGCCGAAGAACGCCGTCCTCTATCGCGGCGACGTGCAATACGACGCCGAAGACATCGTGGACAGCGAGCCGCGCATCGAGCAGATCCTGAAGGGTCGACAGCTCATCGTGTGCCAGGTGACGAAGAATCCGATCGGCGTGAAAGGGGCCCGACTCACCCAGGAAGTCTCGCTCCCCGGACGCTTCGTGGTGTTGATTCCGAACTCCAAGACGTACGGCATCTCCAAGCGGCTGCCCGATGACGAGCGCAAGAGACTGCGTTCGATCCTCGACCGAGTGAAGCCGGCCGAGCACGGACTCATCGTGCGTACGGCGGCCGAGACCGCCACGGAACAGGAACTGCACGCCGACATGACCCGACTGCTCGAGCAGTGGTCCACCATCGAAGCCAAGGCCGCCAAAGCCAGCGGACCGACGTTGCTCTACCGCGAACCCCCGTTGGCGGTGAGAGTGATCCGGGAGGAGTTCAACGCCGATTACCGGGGCGTGATCATCGACGACCGTCAGCTGTTCGAGGACGTGCACTCCTACGTGAGTGCCTTCAACCCCGAATTGGCCGACCGTATCGAGTTCTTCGATGCCGGAACCGAGGGTCTGCCGATCTTCGAGAAATTCCACGTCCACGAGCAGGTGCACAAGGCTCTCGACCGCAAGGTTTGGCTGCCCTCCGGAGGCTCGCTGATCATCGAACACACCGAGGCGCTGACGGTCATCGACGTCAACACCGGGCGGAACGTGGGAACGTCGAATCTCGAGCAGACCGTCTTCCAGAACAATCTCGAAGCGGCTGCCGAAGTGGCCCGCCAATTGCGCCTACGCGACATCGGAGGCATCATCGTCATCGACTTCATCGACATGGAGATCAAGGAGAACCGCAAGAAGGTCATCGAGGCCTTCAAAGGGGCTCTGGCCCAGGACAAGACCAGGACCCAGGTCTTCGAGATCTCCGAGTTGGGACTGGTGGAGATGACCCGCAAGCGCATCGGGGAGGGCCTGCTCACGAGCTACGCCCGCCAGTGCCCGGACTGCCAGGGCCGGGGGGTCCTGATCGATCACGACCTGCTGGCCTGATGTACCCGTGGGGTCCGAGACCGCCCCGAGCGTTGGTATCCCCAGCAAGGAGCAGGTAGAGTCGGCTCTCGCTATGTACGCAGTGATCGCAACCGGTGGCAAGCAGGTCCGGGTCTCCCAGGGTCAGCAGGTCCACGTCGAACTGCTCGGAGTCGAACCGGGCGCGTCGGTGGATTTCGCCCCGGTTCTGGTGGTGGACGGTGAGACGGTGTTGGCCACGCCCACCCAGCTCGCCGGGTCCAAGGTTTCCGGGCGAGTGGTGGGAACGGCCACCGGACCCAAGATCAATGGCTTCACCTACAAGCGCCGCACCAATCAGCGGCGTCGTTACGGTCACCGCCAGCATTATCACGTCGTCGAAATCACCTCGATCGCGAAGGGCTGACTCATGTCGAAGACCAAAGGTGGCGGTTCCACCCGCAACGGACGTGACTCGAACGCTCAACGACTCGGAGTGAAGGCATTCGGTGGGTCGTCGATCACGGCTGGAACGATTCTCATTCGCCAGCGCGGTACGACCTTCCACCCGGGTCGCAACGTTGGTCGTGGCGGCGACGACACTCTTTTCGCTTTGGTGGACGGAACCGTCAAGTTCGGTCAGCGCAAGGGACGCCGCGTCATCGACGTGGTCCCGGCCGACCAGGCCTGAACCGAACGACGTCGCTCACGACTGAGCGATGTCGATCCCGGTTGGAAGTTTGTCGCGGGACCATCCCAAGAGCGTCATCGCCTGACGGCATGCGAATCGATCGGTCATGCCTGCCACGTACGCCACTGCCGTTCTTTGAATCGATTCCGCAGTGGGTGACCAGTCCGCTCCACCGGGTAACTCTCCGGGATGAGCGACATAGTGCTCGACGAGTGCCCGGAGGAGCGAAACGACCTGTTGCGCCTGTCGGCGGCTGGCGTCCCGCAGATACACCCGGTCGTAGTTGAATTGACGAAACGAGGCCAATGCCTCGGCGACATCGGCCTCCATGCCGATGCGACCGGTCCGTCCCGTGGCCCGGATCATGGCAGTGATGAATGCGTCCAGTTGGCGGCTCTGGTCCGATCCGCACAGGCTCGTCACCTCTCGCGGCAGGTCGTCAGGAGTCACGATCCCAGCGTCGACGGCGTCTTCGAAATCGTGACAGACGTAGGCGATGCGATCGGCCCAACTCACCACTTCACCTTCCGGTGTGGACGGCGCCGGACGGCTCCAGGAGTGATTGCGGATTCCATCGAGCGTTTCGCGACACAAGTTGAGCGGTGCCAGAGTCACGTCCGCCCCCCAGGAGGCGTGATCGAAACCGCCCTCGACGAGTGGGCTCAGTGCATCCTCACTGGCGTGTCCCCCGGGACCGTGGCCGCAATCGTGTCCGAGAGCGATCGCCTCGGTGAGAGTCACGTTCAATCCGAGTGGTCGGGCGATGGCCGTGGCCACCTGGGCGACTTCGAGAGCGTGGGTCAAGCGTGTTCGTTGGTGGTCGTCCGGAAAAATGAACACCTGGGTCTTGCCCGCGAGTCGGCGGAAGGCCGCCGAGTGGAGGATGCGATCGCGGTCCCGTTCGAAACAGGTTCGCCAGGGGTCCGGTTCTTCGTTGCGCCCTCGAACTCCGGCACCGTGTGATCGGGTGGCGAGGCGGGCCAGGTTTCGATCCTCGTGCTCTTCTCGGGCGCGGCGTTCCAGGACTTGGGCGGCGCCCGAGCCGGCCCAGGAATCGTGGTGAGCGACCGTGAGCCCTGGGACTCCGGGCGTCCCCTTCATGGTCGACACCCAACGCTCGGCTCGCTCCTGCATGGTTGCGTCGGAAACATCGGCAGCTGATTCGGTGCCCCGGTTCGGATGGAGCGAGTTGTTCGTGTCGCCGGAACCCATGACTCCACACTACGTCGGGGGTGTGACGTGCGGACCCGCACATCCGCCCTGCTCGCGAAGCCGACCGACGCGTCCCGGATATCGTGTCCAGGTGAGTCAGTTCGTCGACGAGTGCCAACTCAACGTGCGCGCCGGCGATGGTGGCGCCGGCTGCGTCTCTTTTCGTCGCGAGGGGCCGGTGGCCATGGGTGGACCGAACGGTGGCGACGGGGGCCGGGGTGGCGACATCTGGCTGGTGGCCGACCGGAACGTGGCGTCGCTCTTGGCTTTCCGGGACCACCCCCATCGGATCGCCGGAAGCGGAGTGCACGGCAAGGGCAAGGATCTCCACGGCAAGCGCGGCGAGTCCCTGGAGGTCAAGGTTCCGGAAGGAACGGTGATCCGGGACATGTACTCCGGAGAGTTCCTGGCCGATCTCGCGGTCCATGGCGATCGTTGGCTGGCGGCGCACGGAGGTCGAGGTGGACGCGGCAACGCCCGTTTCCTCACCAATCGTCGACGAGCTCCCAGTTTCGCCGAGCAGGGTGAACGTGGCGAGGAGCGCTGGTTGAAATTGGAATTGAAGCTGATGGCGGATGTGGCCTTGGTGGGATTTCCGAACGCCGGCAAGAGCACTCTCATCAGCGTCGTTTCGGCCGCCAAGCCCAAGATCGCCGACTATCCCTTCACAACCTTGGAGCCGAATCTGGGAGTGGTTCGACTCGACGGGGACACCGAGTTCATCGTGGCCGACATTCCCGGTCTGATCGAAGGGGCGGCCGAGGGCAAGGGGCTCGGTCACCGCTTCTTGCGGCACGTGGAGCGGGCCCGGGTGCTCTGTGTCCTGGTCGATCTGGCACCGCTCGACGACACCTCGCCGGCCGAACAGGTGGAGATCCTGCTGCGGGAACTGGAGGCCTACGAACCGACACTTCTCGACCGGCCACGAGTGGTCGTGGGCACGAAGATCGACGCCGCATCGTCGGAGATGCTGGCTGACTGGAGTGGACCGAAGATTTCGGCGGTCACCGGAGATGGGGTTCGCGAGGTGGTCGGGATGCTGGCCGCCTTGGTGCACGAGGCCCGCCAGCGGACCGTCGAACATGATGCCCAGGTCATCATCAAACCCGAGTCGGAGGGAGCCTGGGTGGAGCGTGTCGAGGAGGGTGTCTTTCGGGTGCACGGTCGCAAGGTCGAACGTGCCGTCCATCTGAACGATGTGACGACCCCCGAGGCGTTGAACTACATCGACGAGCGACTCAAGAAGTTGGGTGTGCCCCGGCTCTTGGCGCGCGCCGGCGCTCGCCAAGGTGACGTGGTGTGGATCGGCGAGTTCTCATTCGAGTACAGCCCCGACGCGTGACGGATACATTTGGTCGAGTCATGGAAGGTCGCGCATGAGAATCGTCGCCAAAGTCGGCACCTCGTCGCTCACCGATGAGCTCGGGGTGATAGATCGCGCCATGATCGCGGCGCTCTGCGATCAGATCGCCGAGGTGCGGTCCGATGGACACGAAGTGGTCCTGGTGACCTCGGCAGCCGTGGCGGCAGGCGTGGCGGCTCTCGGCCTGGACCGGCGTCCGACCGATCTGCAGACCTTGCAGGCCCTCGCCGCCGTCGGACAGAGCCGCTTGATGGAGGTCTACAACGCCGAGTTCGCCCGCCAGGGACTGGTGGCCGCCCAAGTCCTCCTGGTTCCGCACGATTTCGTCGATCGGCGGCAGTACTTGCACGCCCGTGAGACGTTGGAGACCCTGCTCGGATTGGGCTGCGTTCCGATCGTCAACGAGAACGACGCCATCGCCAACGATCAGATCCGCTTCGGGGACAACGATCACATCGCCGCGCTTCTCTCCCATCTGTTGAAGGCCGATCTCTTGATCCTTCTCACCGACACCGAGGGCCTCTACACCGCCGACCCTCGTCGAGACCCTTCAGCGCGACTGGTTTCCGAAGTCCTCGCCGGAGATCCGTTATTGAGCGTGGCGGCCGGGGCATCGGGGACGAATCGCGGCAGCGGCGGGATGGGCTCGAAATTGTCGGCGGCTCGGATC
Source organism: Actinomycetota bacterium (assembly GCA_046082625.1). Taxonomy (GTDB): domain Bacteria; phylum Actinomycetota; class Acidimicrobiia; order Acidimicrobiales; family Ilumatobacteraceae; genus Casp-actino8. Next base: position 5,138 of record JBJTYE010000025.1, read on the forward strand.
GCCTCCTGGTCGGGAATTCGGGCGGTCATCGCCCGGGCCCGCACCGAGTCGGTGCTCCCACGCGTCGTGGACGATGCGACGCGGTCGCAGGCCACCGTCGGCACCACCTTCCACGGGGCCGATCGCCACCTGTCGGCCCGCCAGTTGTGGGTGGCCTTCGCCTCGGAAGTCAGCGGTCGGATCCGGGTCGACGACGGGGCGCGAGAAGCGCTCCGTCGGGGAACGGTCTCTCTCCTTCCCGCCGGCGTCCAGCGAGCCGACGGAGATTTCGAAGTCGGGGACACGGTCGAGATTCTGGATGCCGTCGACGAAGTCATCGCCCGCGGCTCGTCGTCTATGTCCCGTTCACAGGTCGATCGAACTGCGGGACTCCGAACGCATCAACTCGAAGAAGGCGTTCCGACCATCGTGGTGCACCGGGATTCACTCGTGATCATGCCGCACTGATCACCTCTCGATCACCGCCTCTAGCGGGAGAATCGCTGCCGCAGACCATGGACTTCGGGAGCACGGAGCAGGGTCAGCGACCCGACGTAGACCACGATGCCGACCACGGAGCCCAACGCGACTTTGGCGATGGCCCCGATTCCGTCGTCGGAGCCGACGGCTGCGATGCTGAGCCGCACCACGACGGCCATCATCGCCGATGCCGCCAGCATGCGCACAAGTGCGCCGATGATCCGCGATACGGGGAGCAAGGGCTCTTTCGATCGCAGGACGAACAGGGCCACCAGTGCCCCGACGAAGTACGAGATCGAAAAGGCGATTCCCAAGCCGAGCACGTCGAAGTAATGGGCGAGTGGGAAGGCGAGAGCGATGTTGATGGCGTTCTGCACACAGTTGATGACGAACGGCGTCCTGGTGTCCTGGTGGGCGAAGAACCCTCGCAGGGTGAACAAGTAGACGGAGTAGCCCACCAACCCCAGTGCAAGTCCCGACAAGGCACGGGCGGTGGTGTCGGCGGCCTCTGCGCTGAACTGGCCGTACCGCAGCAACGCACCGATGATGGGTCGCGACATGACGAGGAAGCCGAAAGCGGCCGGGAACGTGAGCAGTCCGACGAGCCGGATACCGAGACCGGTACGTTCGACGAAACCCGGACGATCGTCGCGGGCGACCGCCCGAGCCATTTCGGGAATGAAAGTGGTGGCGATGCTCATGGCCAGGAGACCGTGCGGAAAATAGAAGAACGTGCTGGCCTTGGCCATGGCGTCCTGACCTCCGCTTCCGGGTTCGGCCAGGTTCTTGGTCACGATCACCGTCAATTGATTGGCCATCACGTAGCCGAAGGTCCATCCGGACAGCGCCACCAGCCGCTTGACCGCCGGATGTGTGGGCGCCAAGCGGAAGCGAACGTTCAATCCGGCCCGGTGGATGGCTGGAAGAAGGACCAGAGCTTGGAGGGCGATGCCGCCGGTGGCACCCAGGCCGAGCAACCAGCGGAACGACGGACTGTTCAAGACCTCGGCCAAGGGAATGGACTCGGGTCGCTGCCCGAGGAGCACGGGTACGTACAGCAGGGAGCAGATGACCACGACGTTGGCCAGGACCGGAGACCAGGCCGCGGCGAAGAAGCGTCGTTGGGCATTCAGCATCGAACCGAGGAGCGCCGAGATCCCGTAGAAGAAGATCTGCAGCAGAAAAATTCTGGTCAGTGCCGTCCCGACGGTCCGGAACTGGTTCACGTCGATGCCTTCGGCCGGATTCAGCGAAAAGACCCGAAAGACCCACGGTGCGAAGAACACGGCCACCGACGTGATGACCGTGAGGGCCACGATGGCCGTGCTCACCACCGATTCGACCGCCTCGCGGTCGTCGTCCTCGAGGAGCCGACTGAACATCGGAACCAACGCCGCCGAGAGCACACCACCCAGGAGGAGTTCGTAGACCGCATTGGGAGAGTTGTTGGCACCGTCGTAGGCATCAGCGAGGGCGGTCTGGCCGATGATGACGCCGAAGACGATGACCTTGAGCATCCCCGTGAGTCGGGACAGACCCGTTCCGAGGGCCACCACGGCGTTCGACTTGAGAAGACTCCGCTCCGGATCGGAGAAAGCGGTGCGGGGACGATGCATCTCGGCCTCGAGGGCGGGGTCCCCTGGCGAGCCGGACATCGCCTAGAGGGTAACGGAGCCCCGAACCCGGATCCCCGTGAACCGGGACCCTTTGGGGCTCCGAGCAGGGCAACTTGTAGGGTGACAACCATGCAACCCCGCTTCACCTCGGTTCAACAGGTCCGCGACGGCCTCCGCGACGTCAACTATCTGGCCGACGAGGGGATCGCCGGGGTGGTGTTCCTGGCCGATCGATTGGCCAAACCCGTGCTGGTGGAGGGGCCGGCCGGCACCGGCAAGACCCAGCTGGCCAAGAGTGTCGCCGAGATGCTCGGAGCGCGTCTGATCCGTCTCCAGTGCTACGAGGGTCTGGACGAGTCCAAGGCCCTCTACGAGTGGAATTACAAGAAGCAGCTGCTGCGTATCCAGGCCGACAAGAACAGTGACTCCTGGAGCGAAGTCCACGACGACATCTTCAGCCGGGAGTTCCTGCTCACGCGACCTCTTCTCGAAGCGATCAGTGCTTCCGATCCCGTGGTGCTCCTGATCGACGAGGTCGACCGGGTGGAAGTGGAGACCGAAGCTCTGCTTCTCGAGATCCTCTCGGAGTACCAGGTCTCCATTCCCGAACTCGGCACCATCACGGCGGCGCAGATTCCGATGGTGTTCCTCACGTCGAACAACACCCGTGAATTGTCCGAAGCCCTGAAACGGCGGTGTCTCTTCCTCCACGTCGACTATCCGGCCATGGATCGCGAGAAGGAAATCGTGCTCACCAAGGTTCCCGGCATCAGTGACAATCTGGCGGACCAGGTGGCGCGTATCGTGCGCAGTATCCGCCAGCTGGACCTGAAGAAGGCGCCGAGCGTGAGCGAGACCCTTGATTGGGCGCGCACCTTGATGCTTCTCAATATCGACTCCATCGACGCCCAGACGGCCAAGGACACGCTCCACGTCCTGCTCAAGTACCAGTCGGATATCACCAAGGCGGCCAAGGAGTTGTCGGTCGACGTCGCCTGACGATCGGATCCGGGTGACGTCGTGCTGGACCTGCTATCCGGTTTCGTTCAGGAACTGCGCAACGCCGGACTTCCTGTCTCGTTGACCGAGAACCTGGACGCCATGGAGGCGGTCCAGCACATTCCCATCGAAGATCGCGAGGCCTTCAAGTACGCACTCGCCGCCACTCTGGTCAAGAACAGCGACCACTGGCGTTCGTTCGAAACGGTCTTCGAGGTCTACTTCTCGTTGCGTGGACCCGAGTACAAATTGGTCGAGGGATCCGAGGATCAACTCGAAGAGATGTGGCGCGAGATGCAGGAGCAGATGCGCCAGGGAGACGGACGCGGTTCGGCTGGTGGAATGGAGAACCTCACCCCGGAGGAGATCGCACAGATGCTCCTGCAGGCCTTGATGAACGGCGATCAGGCCATGATGCGGGCCCTCGCCCGCCAGTCGGTGCAGCGCTTCGCCGGGATGGAGCCGGGCCGGCCGGTGGGCGGTACGTATTACCTGTATCGAACACTGCGCAATCTGGACCTCGAGGGAATGCTGCAGAAGCTCATGGATGCGAGCCGACAGGAGGTCGGCGGGGAGATGACCGCCCTCGAGGAGCGTCTGGAGCGCGACGAGTACGAGAATCGGATCGAGAACTTCAAGAAGGAGATCGAGGCCGAGATCCGTCGGCGGCTGGTGGCCGACCGCGGCGCAGAGGCCATGGCCAAGACCTTGCGCAAACCCCTCCCTGAAGACGTGGAGTTCATGCACGCCAGCCGAGACGAAATGCAGTCACTGAAGAAAGCGCTGTATCCGCTCACCCGCAAACTGGCAGCGAAATTAGCTCGCAAGCGGCGCCACGGTCGCAAGGGACCGCTCGATTTCCGCAACACCGTGCGCCACTCGTTGTCCTATGGCGGAACTCCGGCCGAGCCGAAATTCAAGACCCCGCGTCCGGCCAAACCGGAGCTGATGGTGGTGGCCGACATTTCCGGGAGCGTGGCGGCCTTCGCGCGCTTCACCTTGATGCTGGTCTACGCCATCCAGAACCAGTTCTCCAAGGTGCGATCCTTCGTGTTCATCGACGGGATCGACGAAGTCACCGAATTCTTCCGCGGCACCGAGGACATCACCGAGGCCATCCATCGCGTGAACACCGAGGCCGATGTGGTGTGGGTGGACGGACACAGCGATTACGGACACGCCTTCGAGGTGTTCTGGGAGCGCTACGGCAAGGACGTCGGACCGAAGACCACGGTGCTCTTCCTCGGCGATGCCCGCAACAACTACCACGCATCTCAGTCCTGGGTGGTCAAGGAAGTGAAGAAGAAGGCTCGACAGGTCTACTGGCTCAACCCCGAGCCGCGTTCGTACTGGAACACCGGTGATTCCATCGTCGGGGAATACGGGAACTTCACCGACGGCACCTTCGAATGTCGCAACATGCGCCAACTCGAATCCTTCGTCGAGAAGCTGGTCTGAGCGATGACTCGTTTGATCATGGTGCGACACGGGGAGTCCAAGGTCACCGTGGATCGCATCGTCGGTGGGCCCAGATCCTGTCGGGGCCTGTCGGATCTCGGTCGGCTCCAAGCCGAGCGGTTGCGGGACCGGTGGTCGGCCCATCGCGAATTCGAGCCCGATCTGGTCATCGCCAGTGCCTATCCGCGCGCCCGCGAGACCGCCGACATCGTGGCCCCCGCCTTGGGTGCCGGGACGGTGCAGGTCCGGCCGGAATTCGGCGAACACGATCCTGGTCCGCACTGTGACGGGCTCACGTACGACCAATTCACGCGCCAATTCGGTGATCCGGACTGGGAGAACGATCCGTACGGAGTGACGTTTCCGGGTGGCGAGACCATCGCCGAGTTCCAGAACCGGGTGGGCACGGCGGTGCGCTCGCTCATCGACGAGGTGGGCCAGGGGACGGCGCTGGTGGTCTGTCACGGCGGAGTCGTGGACACGGCATTGCGTCAGGCGCTGCGCACCTCCGGAACCGGCATCTTCGAGATCCACACCATGAACACCTCCATCACCGAATTCGAACTGGTGCGTCCGGGTCGCTGGCGGGTGGTGCGCTACAACGATGCCGCCCATCTGGCCGGACTGCCGCGTTCCACCAATGCCCCGGTGGTCGCCGACTCGACCGTGTGAGGGGCATTGTCATGGACGACGTCCTCATCGTGGGAGCCGGGTCGGCCGGCTGCGTCCTCGCCGACCGACTGAGCGCCCGTGGGACGCGAGTCACGGTTCTCGCAGCCGGACCCGATCCGGGTGACCGGACTGCGGTGCACGGCTCATCGTTCTTCGACGCCATCGCCGAGCCCGACCTGCTCTGGCCCGATTTGATCGCGAGGCGGACGCCGTTCCAAGAACCTCGCCAGTACGGTCGCGGCCGCGGACTCGGCGGCTCCTCGCTGGTGAATGCCATGGTGGGTCTGTGGGGAGAGGTCGAGGACTACGACGCCTGGGAGCGCGACCACGGTTGCACGGGTTGGTCATGGCGGGATGTCGAACCGTTCTTCCGGCGAATCGACGTACCGCTGTCGAAAGCCGACACCGGATCTTCGGCGCGTCTGGGTGGGGCGCTGGTCGAAGCCTGTCGGACCCTCGGATGGGATCTGCATCGGGGTCCGTACCCGCTCGGTGGCGTGGGGCGCGATGTGGGTCCAGCCACGCTGACCCGCGATCAGGACGGACGTCGCGTGTCGGCGGCCGATGCCTATCTGTCGCGGGCGCGAACGCGCCCTTCGGTGACGGTGCGGCCGAACACGGTGGTGGATCGAATCCTGCTCGAAGGGCGGCGTGCATGCGGGGTGGTCCTCGCCGACGGTTCGGAAGTGCCGGCGTCGCTGGTCGTCGTATGCGCTGGGGCCATCCACTCTCCGGCGATTCTGCTGCGCAGTGGTATCGACCGACCGGGTATCGGGTTCGGTCTGCAGGATCATCCCTCGGCGCCGATCACCGTGTCTCTTCGTCAGCCCGTCGATCCGGGCGAATTGGCGGTGACCGCTCTGGCCCGCTTCTCGTCGGGGGAGAGTCCTGGGGATCTGCAGATCCTGCCGATGGATCATCTGGGTCGCGCCGCACCTGGATTGGGAGTGCTCTCGGTGGCTCTCATGGAGGTGCGTTCTCGGGGACGCGTCCGGATTCGATCCTCCGACCCCCACGAGGACCCGGAGGTGGACTTCGCTCTTCTCGGCGACGAGTCGGATCGCCGGCGATTGATGGGCGGTGTCCGTGTCCTTCGCTCACTGTTGCGCGAATCGCCTCTGGCCGCGGCGATCTCCGATGCGTTCATCGACGACCGTGGCACACGTGTGGAGGATCTGGGTGACGACGACGACGCCCTGACGGACTGGATGCAACGGTACGTGGGTGACTACGTGCATGCTTCGGGAACCTGTGCCATGGGCGATCCCCGTCGGGAGTCGTCGGTGGTGGATCCATCCGGATCGGTCATCGGCTACGACGGGTTGCGGGTCTGCGACGCGTCCATCTTTCCGCAGCTACCTCGGGCCAACACCCACCTTCCGGTGATGATGGCGGCCGAAGTCCTGGCCGATCGCTGGCGCTGAGACGTTCAGCTGCCGAGGTCGGGCCAGCGGCGACGCTGACGACGCCGGAGGCCGGCGTCACCGAGCAATCTCTTCTCCGACAGAGCCCACTGGCGCCGCCAGCCGGTGTACTCGGGTCCGGACAACTTCGGGCTGTCACCGGTGGCCGCTCGGCGACGGGCCGTCCAGTAGTCGGTCAGACTCTCGTCACCCAGTGTCGTGACCGCCGCCTCGATCCGCCGTGAGAATCGTCGTGTGTTCTCGTTCTCCTCGGCCAGGATCGGACTTCCGAACACCACTCGAGTGGTGCCCCGCCGGGGCCGTTTCATCCCCTTGCCGAACAACGCACCCGTTCCGTCGATGAACACCGGAACCACGGGAGCACCCGTGCGCAAGGAGAGATAGGCCGCCCCTCCCTTGAAATCCTGTCCCCAGCCATCGGGGGAGCGACCGCCTTCGGGGTAGATGACCAGACTCCAACCATCGTCCACCAGTTCGCGGATCATGTCGGCCGACTTGCGCCCGGTGAGTTCACGATCGATGGGGATGGCATTGAGCGACAGGGCCGCGAGACGCGCCTTCCACCGCTTGTCGAAGAAGTAATCGGCCGCCGCGGCTACCACCAGTTTGTGCCGCCAGGGCTCGGGAACGGTGATGGCCATGACCGCAGTGTCGAGGTGCGAATGATGGTTGGGAGTGAAGATCACCGCCGGCGGGTTCTCGGACCGGGCCAGATCGTCGAGACGGTCGGTGCCGGCGACCCGGGGGCTGGCGATCCCGGAGACCATCAATCGGACCGGTCCGTTCACGAGCACGCGCCGCGTCGATCGGGCCAATGGCCGTCGAGCCCACTCCGTGTCGTAGTCGGCGCCCAGGTCCGATCCGGTATCGGGAACCACGACGCCCCGTGGGACGGTGGGCGGTAGGACGGGAAAACCGAGACGGGTGACGCGTCGGACCAGGGGACTGGCGATCCGTTCGACGGCGTCGCCGAACACGGCGGCTCTCTTCAGACCACTCGGCTTCCACGGGGCATCGTCGCGACGGGGCATCGGAGACCTCTCAGGACACGTCGGCCACGAGCAAGGGCGGCGTGTGCAAGTGGGTGATGGTGGGTGATCGCCCGACGACGTCACTGGCGATCTCCAGGGCGTCGTCCATGGTGGAAGCCGGAACGAATCCCAGTCGCCGGACGGTCTTGGGATCACCGCCGACCACGATGATGCGGCCGCAGTGCTTCAATCCGTGGCTTCCCCAGTACCACATGTAGAAGGGATGGACTCCGTGGTAGGCATACGTGGTGCGGTAGAGATGCCGGTACCACTCGTCCTCGGCGTACTGCTTCTCCCACTTCTGGGACATGACGTGGGGGTCGGTGGTGTCGGTCAGGACCTGCTCGAAGAAGTCGATGTAGGACGGATGATGCACCGGATGGAAATCCGGCGGAGTGGGGTGGGTCATGATGATGACCCCGCCCTCCCGCACCAGCGGCATGCCCCGGTACATGTTGAAGTAGTAGCCGAGGCCCATGCACATGACCAAGATCGGGTTGAGGATCGAGTGGACGTTGTAGGGACTGATGTAGGGAATGCCCATGGTCAAGATGTCGGTCTGACCTTTGACTTCGACCAACTGCTGCGCGTACACGTTCTCGGTGGTGATCCGGTGCACCGCTTCCACGTCACCGGCCTGGACGCTGGTCATCTGATGTGGAGCCTCGATCGAATGGAAGATGTTCCGGGCCACGCGACGGGGTGTCCGCTTGAGTGCCGCCGTGGAGGCGATATAGGTCATTCGATCCCGGGGTGACCACTCCCACTCGCGCTTGGCCAGGAATTCGAAGGGCTGGGGAAAGGTGTCGGTGTTGAGGGTGGTCTCGATCTGGAAGACCTTCACGCCGCTGTCGATGAGGACTTTGCCCATCCGCCAATTGCTCTTGTGCAATTCGCTGCGGTGTTGATCCATGAAACTGCGCGAATGGATCATGGTCTCCGGATTGTGGTGGTGCCGGAGCGAGCGGTACGAGGCGAGTCCCGTGGCCGTGCTCTTCCAGCCGCCGTCCATGGCCACGAGATTGATGTTCACGTAGATCAGCAGATCGCTGTCGGCGGCCCGTTTGTTGATCTCCACCTCTTCGCCGTGAGGAGTCGTGCCGAGATAGGTGAGGTTCTCCGGATCCTCGGCATCGTGTTGGTAGAGCGTGCCTCGCGGGGCGAAAGCGTCGTACACCCGGTCGCCCACGGCGTGGCGCAGTTCCGCTTCGGTCATGCGACGGTGGAGGGCCAGGGCCGAGATGATGTGCACGTCGTCGACGCCGGCTTCGGCCGCCAGGTCGAGGACCGCCTCGATGATCCGCTGGCGGATATCCGGTCTTTGCATCTTGGGAAGGGGCAGGCTGACGTCGTCGAAGGCGATGGTCAACTTCATCCCGGGAAAGAGTTGTGCCGGCAGCGGATCCTGATCGATCGGGCTGAGCAGCGCCCGACGGATGGCCCCGTCCACGTCCTCGATGGCGGCCAAGGGTTCGGGAGCGTAGATCACGCGGCTGCGGCCAGCTGGCAGCTTCTCGAGAGAGAAGTTCTCGCCGCGCCAGAACAGGATCGGCGGAGTCGAGCGATCGACGTCGAGGACGAAACCGGGACGGGGCATCAGCGTGTCTCCTTGGTGGTCGATCGTTCGTCGTCGGGGACGACCGGGGATCGGAAGTCGAAGGCGATCTTCACGGCACCTCGCCGACCGGCGTGGGCGGCGTGGGCCAGTGCATCGCGGTACTCCTCGAGGCGGTAGGTGGCCGAGAGCAATCGGTCGAGCCCGCTGGACGCGACCGTCTCCAGGGCCAGATCGAAGGTGCGCGCCCGCCTGCCATCGGGCATCGTCTCGGTGCCGTAGGTGTACGCGCCGGAGATGATCGTCTCCCGATGCCAGAGGCCGGTGAGATCGACCGACACCTGCGCAGGCATACCGAGGAGCACGATGCGGCCGCGGGGTCGGGTGAGCCGGAGACAGTCGGCGATGCTCTCGGAGGTCCCGACGGCATCGATCGAAGCATGGGCGCCACCTGACAGGTAGTCGCCGACCACGTGGCAGCCGACTTCGCGACGGACGGCTCGGGCCAGGTCCGGGGCGGGTACCACCACGTGGGCCCCCAGATGCCGTGCCAGAGCCTGCTGATGGGGATAGCGGGCCCCGACGATCACGCGTGCATCCGGCAGGTAACGGACCAGTCCGGCTACCGCGCACAGTCCCATGGTTCCGCCGCCGAGAACGGCCACCACCGGCGTCTCGCCGCGTTCGCGGGCGGCGTGCACATGTGGCCAGACCGCCAGCGCGGCGTGAATGCCGCCGGCGGCCGGTTCGACCAACAGGGCCTGCTCATCGGTGACGGCGTCGGGAACATCGTGCAACTGGCTCTCGTGGGCGATGAGCTCGGTGGACCAGCCCCCGCCGGTGGACTGACAGAACCCCGTCTGGATACCGGGCTTCAGATGTCCACAAACGAGGTGGGCGTAGTCGTCTCCGTCCCCCGGCGCCGCACCCTCGAACGGTGGCGGCAGACCTCGGGCCGCATGACCGAGAACGGGTTCAAGCACCACGCGTCGTCCGTCGTCGCCGTCGGCCACGATCTCGTGACCGGGGACGAAAGGAAACGACACCCAGTCGTCGAAATAGGTGGAGGCATGCCCTTCGACCAGAGCCAGGTCGCTGCCGCAGATCCCGGTGAGGCGCGGCCGGATGCGCGACCATCCCGGAGCGCCCGGCAGGGCTGGAGGGTCCCTCTTCACCAGCGACAACGGTCCGATGGAGGCCGCTCCCGAGGTGCTGATGGGACTGACCAGTCGGGCGACGGCGAACTTGCCCACCTTGCGCGAGATCTCGAGTGCCCTCATGACGACGACCTCGAGGATCGAGAACCGTTGAATCGCTTCTGCTCGCGCTCCGACATCGAGGGACCGATGGGCAGACGGGGCCGAGGACCGCCCGAAGCCTTCTGCCAGTGTTCGACCAACCAGCCGCGCTTGCGGGCGATGGCCGCCAGACGTGTTTCGGGATTCACCGCCACCGGGAATCCGACGACTTCGAGCATGGGCAGATCACTCGAGGAGTCGGCATAGGCGATGGACTCCTCCAGACGCAGACCCTCGGCGCGGCAGTAGTCCGCCAGCACTTGGGCCCGGGTCTCTCCGGTCGGCGGCACTTGGGACAGTTCGCCCGAATACGTTCCGTCGGGACGTACCGTCATCTCGGCGGCGATGATCTCGTCGAACAGCGGTCGCAGCCCCTCGACGGCGAAACTCATGGCCCCGGTGATCAGGACCGTGCGGTGTCCGAGAGCGCGATGTTCTCGCACCCGACGCAGGCCCGCCGGAAAACTCTTGGTCATGATCAGTTGTGCCAGCAGTTCCCGGGCATCGGCATCGATCTGCTCGACGGGAGCGTCTTCGTAGCGCCGATAGAAGTGTCGCAGGAAGTCCGAGCGGTCGCGTCGGTCCATCGCCAGGAGTGACGGAGCTTCTCGCAGCGTCCGCATCACGTAGCGCATCCGCTCGGGAGTGTTGAGGCGACGTGTCGCCAGCCAGGAATAACTCTCCACGACGTTGCTGGCGATGAGGGTGTTCTCCAGGTCGAATGCCGCCACGTGTCGCTGGGGATCGAGGATCTGTCGTCGAATCCGGTCGCTGCGATCCAGAGTCGACTTGCCAGCGGTCGTCTTCACGCGGCTGTGACGGACGATGGACGGCAGGTGAATGGTGGAGATGTACTTCGGCCAGTCGACGACCCGGGGATCGAGGCAGAAGTCCCGGCGGTCGTCGGCGTCGAGTCGATCGTGGATGCCGAGGAGGTTGTCGACGCGGTAGATGGCCTCGCACTCGGTGTAGAGACCGTACAACTGAACGTATTCGAGGGCTCGCTCCACATCGTTGCGGCGATCCTCGAGCCGAGCCGACCAGGCGGCTTGGGCGCCGCGCAGAGGAAGAGCCTGCAGGGCGCGCTCGGTGCGGGTGATGAGGGACTGGGCCCGGGTGAGCTGCTTCTCGACCCGTCCCCGTCCCGGAAAGTTCCAGTCGGCGACCACGATCGGTTGGCCGTGGGAGTCGTACACCGGATGTTCGGTGAACCAGTCGCGGACGTTGTCCACCAGAGTGCGGTACTTCAGCGGATTCACCGAACCGGAGGCCACCTGGGTGATGGCCGGGGCCTCGTTCGGGCCGAGTGCGGCCACGGCGATGATGGCGGCCACGACCAGGTCGACTGGGATCACGTCCACCGTTCCTTCGGGGACACCCGGGAACTCGTTCAGCAGACCACGGGCGTAGGAGATGATGACCGGTTCGGCCATGCGGAAACCGCGGATCCAACCTGGAAAAGGTTCGGCGAGAGCCGACTCGATGATGGAGGGGCGCACGATGCTGACCGGGACGTCACCTTTGGTCTCGGTGAGGGCTTGTTCTCCGAGGGCCTTGGTGAAGGCGTACGCGTCGGGCCATCCCACACTCGCCGCCCGCGATCGTCCGGCTTGCACCAGTTGATCCTTCACCCAGCGTTCGCGGATCTGTTCGGTCTTCTCGGCCAGCGCCGGAGCTCCGGCCGCCCCCAGTTCTTGGCGAGCCTCGTGCCTGAACCGCGTCAACATCTCGGGCGTGCGACTGGCCGCTTCGTTGTCCCCGCGCAAGCGACGAGCCGCCGCCACCTCGCGTCGCCAATCGAGGCCGATGTCGAAAGGTCCGTCGCTCACCAATTCCTCGGGAGCGTGTCCACGGCGGTTCCCGGCCACGTAACAGGTACTCACGGCCACGAGATGCGGGAATCCCCCGGAGACCTTGGGTCCGATCGACTGCAGCA
>JBJTYE010000026.1:0-5281 GCA_046082625.1 Actinomycetota bacterium
GTCCAGTTCAATCCCCCGACGCAGAATTCCCCCGGTGTGACGCTGACGGTTCCCCTTGCCGGCGCCGGTGGAGCACTCCTACCCCTCGCCGAGGGAATCCCGCTGAGTGAACCCGGACTCTGGACGGTCACCGTGACCGCCAACGGACCCCAAGGTCCCCTCCCGACGTTCTCCTTCACCATCGAGGTCGCCGCCGGAGACGCGCCCGATGGTGGCACGGGTGCCGTGACCACGGTGGCCTCCAGCAACGGCAGCAGCACCGTGACGTCGGTCCTGCCGTTGCCGACCACCACCGTTCCGAGCAACGACAACATCATCGTGGGCGGGGGAACAGCGACCACCACCACGACGTCCATTCCCTGAGCAGGCTCGCAGCGCGGTTTCGGCCGTGCCGGGTCGCGCCGGGGGCGAGTAGCGTTCCGGGGGTGAGCAGCACCAACCCCATGCAGGACAAGCTCGAAGACCTCCGTTCCCGCAAGGAGCAGGCGCTGAACGCCGGATCCCCCCGCTCGGTGGAGCGTCAGCACGAAAAGGGCAAGTTGCTGGCCCGGGAGCGCATCGAATACCTGCTCGATCCGGGTTCGTTCCAAGAACTGGACATGCTGGCCCGGCATCGCGCCCAAGCCGCCGGCCTGGAGGAGCGCCCCTACACCGACGGTGTCATCACCGGCTGGGGAACCATCGACGGACGCAAGGTGTTCGTCTTCGCCCAGGACTTCACGGTGTTCGGCGGAGCTCTCGGTGAAGTCTTCGCCGAGAAGATCCACAAGATGATGGACATGGCCCTGCGCGTCGGGGCCCCGGTGATCGGACTCAACGACGGAGCCGGCGCCCGCATCCAAGAGGGCGTGGTTTCGCTCGCCAGTTACGGCGGCATCTTCTACCGCAACGTGCAATCGAGCGGCGTCATCCCGCAGATCTCGGTGATCCTCGGACCATGCGCCGGCGGTGCGGTGTATTCACCGGCCATGACCGACTTCATCTTCATGGTGCGCGAATCCAGCCATATGTTCATCACCGGTCCCGATGTGGTCAAGACGGTGACCGGCGAAGAAGTGACCCTCGAGGAACTGGGCGGGGCCATGAGCCACGCCAGCAAGAGCGGTGTGGCCACCTTCGTCTCGGCGGACGAGAAGTCATGCCTCGACGACGTGCGCTATCTCCTGTCGTTCCTCCCCCAGAACAACATGGAAGAGCCACCGATGCTGGACACCGGCGACGATCCCGATCGTCTCTGCCCGGAACTTCGCGACATCCTGCCTCCGTCGCCCAACCAGCCCTACGACATGAAGAAGGTCATCGCCTCCATCGTGGACGATGGTGACTTCTTCGAATACTTCCCGCATTGGGCCAAGTCCATCGTCTGCGGTTTCGCCCGCGTCGACGGTCAGACCATCGGCGTGGTCGGCAACCAGCCCATGGTGTTGGCCGGGGTGCTGGACATCGAAAGTGCCGAGAAGGCAGCCCGCTTCGTGCGCACCTGCGACGCCTTCAACGTGCCCCTGCTCACGATGGTGGACGTTCCCGGATTCCTTCCCGGCGTGGATCAGGAATACGGCGGCATCATCCGCCACGGCGCCAAGTTGCTCTACGCCTACTGCGAAGCCACGGTGCCGCGCATCCAGATCATCACCCGCAAGGCCTACGGCGGGGCGTACGTGGTCATGGATTCCAAATCCATCGGTTCCGATCTGGCGTACGCCTGGCCAACGGCCGAACTGGCGGTCATGGGACCTCAAGGCGCGGTCGAGATCGTCTACCGACGTGAACTCCAGCAGGCCGCCGATCCGGCGGCCCGACGCAACGAACTGGTCACCGAGTACACCGAGAAGTACGCCAATCCGTATGCGGCCGCCGAGCGGGGGTACGTGGACGATGTCATCGATCCGGCCGAGACCCGTCAGAAGGTGGTGGCCGGATTCAAGATGCTGCGCACCAAGCGCGAAGAGTTGCCGCGCCGCAAGCACGGCAACATGCCGCTGTGAGTTCCGCCGTGTCCGAGCGCACTCCTTCGACCACGCCGGTCGTCTCGCCGGCACCGACCACCGAGGAAGCCGTGGCCATCGTGGCGGCCATGGAAGCACTGTGGCCCCGAGCCGTGGTGTCGCAGGATTCCGTGTCGACACGCACGACCTCGTGGCGTTTCAGCGGTCGCTGGTGGGCCCGACCCCACATCCAGCGACGAGTTCGACCCTGACGGCGGTCGTCTGATGGAACTCACCACCGTCGCCGACGATCTCGTGGTGATCCACGATCGGGAGCGGGTCCGCCGCTTCGAGGGCCTGCCGCCGGCCACCGAGCACATCTTCGACGGCATCGAGGCCGTCACCTTGCCCCGGCCACCTGGTGAGTTGCTGTGTCGGTTCGCCACGGTCAACGACGTGCACTTCGGAGAAATCGAATGCGGCAAGATCGACGACGACCCGAACGGACCGATCCAGCGGTCCCGTCCCGGTGAGCCGCCGTATCCCGACATGATGAACCGCGCCGCCTGCCGCGAGATGGCCGAGATCGACCCCCACATCGTGCTCGTCAAGGGCGACATCACCGCCTTCGGCACCGACGAGGAGTTCGCGGCCTTCGAGGACTGCTACCGCCCGGCATTCGGTGACCGGTTGCGGGTGGTGCGCGGCAATCACGACGCCTATCTGGGACAGAGCCTGTACGCCGGCGACCAGTGGATCGACCTGCCCGGGATCTGCGTGGCCCTCATGGACACCACCATTCCCACCCGGACCACCGGAGCCTTCGAGCCCTCGCAGATCGACTGGCTCGACGCCCACATCGCCGCCACGACGTCACCGGTGCTGATCATGGGACATCATCAGCAGTGGACCGATGGCAACCGCAGTGACGACTACTTCGGGCTGCATCCCGATTCGAGTGACGCCCTCGATGCCGTGGCGGCGCGTCGACGCAACGTTCTCGGGTACACCGCCGGCCACACCCATCGTCATCGAGTGCGATCGATGTCTTGTGGCGTCCCGTCGGTGGAGATCGGCTGTCTCAAGGACTTCCCGGGAACCTGGGCCGAGTACCGGGTGTACGAGGGCGGCGTCATGCAAGTGGTCCATCGGATCTCCAGTCCCGAGGCTCTCGACTGGAGCGAGCGGTGCCGACATCTCTACGCCGACTTCGGTATCGATTACCAGGGATACGCCCTCGGACGCCTCGAGGACCGCTGCTTCGTGTTCCCCTCCCGAGACTCCTGAGGATCGATGACGAAGCGCTCATCACCTCGACTCGAAGCCGACGACCGAGCCCGCGCCGTGGCTCCGTTCCACGCCATGGCCATGTCGGCCGAAGCCTCGCGTCTGGAACGCGAGGGACGCTTCATCTGCCATCTGGAAGTCGGCCAACCGAGTACCGGTGCCCCCGCTGGAGCCCGTCGCGCCGTGGAAGAAGCTCTGCGAGGCAGTGAACCCCTCGGCTACACCAATGCCCCCGGACTCTTCGCCCTCGAGCAGCGCATCGCCCGCCACTACCTCGACACCCAGGGCGTCACCGTGGACCCGCAACGGGTGATGGTGGTGAGTGGCGCCTCGGCGGGATTCACGCTGGCGTTCCTGGCCTGCTTCGATGCCGGTGATCGCGTCGGCATCATCGAGCCCGGATATCCGGCGTATCGCAACGCGCTCGTGGCTCTCGGCATCGAACCCGTGGCCATCCCGGTCGGGCCCGATACTCGTTGGTCTCCCACCCTGGCCATGCTGGACTCGGTCAGTCCCCTCGACGGTCTGATCATCGCTTCACCGTCGAATCCCACTGGCACCATGCTGGACGATGCCGCTCTCGCCGAGCTCACTGCATGGTGTGCAAACAATGATGTGCAGTTGATCGCCGATGAGATCTACCACGGCATCACCTATGCCGGCCCCGCCGCATCCGCACTGCGACACGGTGACCACGTCGTGGTGGTCAATTCCTTCTCCAAGTACTTCTCCATGACCGGCTGGCGTCTCGGTTGGGTGGTGGTACCCGATCATCTGCACGACGAGATGGAACGCCTGCAGCAGAATCTCTACATCTGCGCCCCGCACATCAGCCAGATCGCCGGACTGGCGGCCTTCGACTGCGCCGAAGAACTGGACGGTCACGTGATTCGATACGGTCGGCACCGGGATCTGCTGATCGCCGGACTCCGCGGCGCCGGCATCACCGACTTCGCCTCCGCCGACGGGGCCTTCTACGTCTACGCCGACGTCGGTCATCTCACCGATGATTCGCTCGCACTGTGCCGACGGTGGCTCGCCGAACTCGGGGTGGCTGCGACCCCAGGGATCGACTTCGATCTCCAGCGGGGACATCGCTTCGTCCGCTTCTCCTACGCCGGTTCCCAGGAACACATCGAACGAGCCTGCGAGCTGCTGACTGCGTGGCAGCCGTGACGACGCCGCTGCACGATCTACGCGTCCTCGACATCTCCACGGTCATCGCCGGTCCGAACTGCGCGCGGTATCTGGCCGACTTCGGTGCCGAGGTGATCAAGGTCGAGCGACCCGACGGTGGCGACAGTCTGCGCAACATGGCCTGGAAGGACCCTCGGGACGGCGTCGGCCTGTGGTGGAAACTCGCCAACCGCAACAAGCGCACCATCGCCCTCGATCTGAAGGACGCCGGTGATCGACAGGTGTTCCTGGAACTTCTCGACGAGGCCCACGTTCTGGTGGAGAACTTCCGGCCGGGGACGCTGGAACGACTCGAACTCGGACCCGAGGTCCTGTTGGCCCGCAATCCGCGCCTCGTCATCACCCGGGTTAGCGGTTTCGGACAGACCGGTCCCTATGCGCAGCGTCCAGGTTTCGCCTCCATCGCCGAGTCCATGTCCGGATTCGCCGCCGTCAACGGCGAGCCCGACGGCCAGCCATTGCTGCCGGCCATCGCCCTCACAGACGAGGTGACCGGGATCGCCGGCGCCTTCGCCACGCTGGTGGCTCTGCATTCCGGTGTCGGCCAGGTGGTGGACATCGATCTCCTGGAGACCGTCTTCCACATCATGGGACCGGTGGCGTCCCTGTACGCCCTCACCGGGGAACTGCAACCACGTCTCGGATCCGGACTTCCCTACACCGTGCCCCGCGGCACCTACCGCTGTGCCGATGGTGAATGGGTGGGTGTCTCGGCCTCCTCGGATTCGGTGGCCGCCCGGGTCATGACCATTCTCGGAGTCGACGACGATCGGCGCTTTTCCACCTTCGAAGGTCGAGTGCAACATCGCGAGGTCCTGGAGGACACCATGCGCGCCTGGTGCGCCGCCCGCCCACGGGCCGAGGTGCTCCGC
>JBJTYE010000027.1:0-8808 GCA_046082625.1 Actinomycetota bacterium
GATCAATTGCGTGCGACCGGGAGTGTTGGAGACACGGGCCAACTGGCGTTGATTGGACAGAGCGTTGATGAGCGACGACTTACCGACGTTGGATCGACCGACGAAGGCGACTTCGGCCGGAGAGTCGGGTAGGTCCTCGACCGCGGTGGCCGAGCGGACGAATGTGATCGGCAGCGGGTTGGGCACTCCGTCGAGTTTATGGACTCAGCCGTTGTGGAAGTTCTCGAAGTAACGGCTCGGTGTGGGACCACGCTGGCCGAGATACTTCGAACCTCGAGCACCTTTGCCGTAGGGCTGATCGGCAGGAGTGGTCATCTGCATGAAACTCACCTGGCCGATCTTCATTCCGGGGTAGAGCGTGATCGGAAGACTCGCGACGTTGGCCAACTCGAGGGTGACATGGCCGTCGAAACCGGCGTCGATGAAGCCGGCGGTGGAGTGAATGAGCAGGCCAAGGCGTCCGAGGCTGCTCTTGCCTTCGATACGGGCGACGAGATCGTTGGGAACGGCGACCCGCTCGAGTGTGGAGCCGAGTACGAATTCGCCCGGGTGCAACATGAAGACACCGTCTTCGGGGATCTCGATCAACTCGGTGAGTCCGGTCATGTCTTGTTTGACGTCGATGATGCCGGCTGAGTGATTGCGGAAGACGCGAAAGAGATTCGACACCCGAACGTCGATCGACGACGGCTGGATCATCGATTCATCGAGTGGATCGATGACGATGCGGCCAGCGGCCAGGGCTTCTCGGATGCTGCGGTCGGACAGGATCACGGGTGACACCGTAGTTCGTGGTCACCGGCCGAGGGGCAGGTGACGGGCTCGGGGGAGTCCCGCTAGCCTGCGCCCCGCCGGCGGGTGTAGTTCAATGGCAGAACATCAGCTTCCCAAGCTGAGAACGCGGGTTCGATTCCCGTCACCCGCTCCAGGGAAATCTCTCTTTTCCAGGCAGAAAGCATTTTCTGTTTGTTGCCCGACGTCTCCCGGTAGTCCATTTTCGCGGGGAAAGACATGGGGAAACGCTACATCGCGGGGTGAAATGTGGGGAAGGCAGCGGGCCTCTGTCGTTCAACTGATCGATACTCTCACGTCGTCATGAACACTCCTCCGCGACTGTCAGTCGATGAAGTCTTCTCGTGCCTCGATGATGTGCGCCTTTGCACTCTCGTTCGTCAAGCCCGTCGCCGTGGTGTGTCGATCGGCGAGGCGACGGCCCAAGCGGTGACCATTCTCTGGAAACTCGACCGACTAAAAGCTCTACGAAAATGAACCGTCATCGACACGGACGACTGGTACGCACATGAGAACACAGACAGCACGACGTACGGCAGACGGCTCGGTCTACGAGCGCAATGGAAAGTGGGAATGGCGTGACCACGCTCATCTCGCGTTGTCAACCGTCCAAGCCATTCGCTCAACGGCTGAACTCTGGTGTCGATAAACCGCGAACGTTCACGCCGTGCCGATGGAGAAGCCTCGGAGTAGCGCCCGAATCGCGTCCTCAAGATCGGCTTCCGGATCGGAGACCATCGTCATCGCCTGATCGAGTTCGATCGATGTTGCTCCGTGACAGAGGGCCCAGACCGCCAACGTCACAGAAGTGACATCCAAGTCGGCCCGGGAATCGCCGATCGCCCGCTGCACTTGGAGACCGAGCAGGTCGAGGCTGCGCAAAGCGATACGACGACATTCTTCGTCCGGCTCGAATCCCTGCACTGTTCGATGGAACATCACGCCGTAGTAGGAAGCGTGGCGCAAGCCGAATCGGCGGTATGCCAGCGCCCCGGCCACGATCGTCGACACCGGATCGCTGTTGCCCTTCATCGCCCTGGACAACGCTCGTTCCATCTTGAGAAATCCCTCGACGTAGACGGCGGCGGTAACACCTTCCTTGCCGCCGAACCTCGTGTAGATCGCCATGGTGGTGGTACCGGCCTCCGCAGCGATCCGACGGGTGGTCAGTGCCTCGGCACCTTCAGTCGAAAGCAACCGACACGCTGTTTGGATCACTGCGTCGCTGACATCGTCCTGCTTGCGCCCCACTGGTCTCTCCGTTCCGACAACCTGTAACAACGATATAGCGCAAACTTCGATCTCGCCGGTTCAGACCATCGTCAATCCGCCGGACACGGACCAGGCCTGCCCGGTGATGTAGTTGGCGCCGTCGCTCAGCAGGAAGCCGACGAGCGCGGCCACATCGCTCGGGTGGCCGACACGACCGAGCGGGATCGCGCGCGTCAGCCGGGCAACCTGCTGGCTCGAATGCTCGGCGAGTTGACGGAGCAGAGCTGTCTGGACCGGACCCGGACACACGGAGTTGACCAGTACGCCGCTCGGTGCAACTTCCCGAGCGAGCGCCTTGGCGAAGGCGATAACTCCACCTTTACTCGCGGAGTACACGGCCTCGTTCGCTCCTCCGACCTTGCCGGCGTCAGACGCGATGAACACGATCCGACCGTGACTCCTCTCGACCATCCCATCCAAGACGAGTCGTGTGCAACGAATCGCACCGAGCAGGTTGACGCTGACGATGTCGTCCCACTGGTGGGGTGTGCTCTCGACGAACGGACCGACATGGTCGATTCCAGCGTTGTTGACCAATGCATCGATCGGCCCGATCTCGCGTTCGGTGCTGCGCAACGCCGTTTCCAACGATGTCGGCTCGGTCACGTCGGCAGTCACCGACAGGATCTGGTCGTGCAGTGGCGACTCGGGTGAGGTCCGGTCCCAGATGGCGACCCGCCAGCCGGCGTCTGCGAGCGTCGTGGAGATTTCACGACCGATGCCCGTGGCCCCACCGGTGACCACGACCGTGCGCGCCGAACTCGCGCTCATGTCTGGTCCGATAGCAGTTCGCGTAGCCGCGGAGCCATCCTGTTGGCAAGGACTTCGACTCGAGCCGAGCCTGATTCGACACTCTCTCCGGGGAGCTGCGCCCAGAAATGGATGTCTTCAATTCCAGGGTGGCGACGCCAGAGTGTGGCGAGGTGCAGGGCGGCAGTGTCAGGATCCCAGGCGTGGTACAGACCGGACGCGCGGAGTTGATCCCGGTCCGCGAATCGTGGAACCGACTCGGGCGGGCCAAAGGCTCCCCATTCGATATAGGTGTTCATCTGATAGAGCGCACGGTCGCCGACGCGCACCCATTCCCGATCGGGGTCCTCGGCCACGATGGCCCACTGGGCTGCGAACACCGGGGACCGATCTTCCCTGCCGAGTGCGTCGTGCGCTCGTTCGAACGTGTCGATGGAGGCGTTCTGGGTGGACAAGAACCCGTCAGCCAACTTTGCAGCCCGCTGGATCGCCGGCTCAGCAAGGCCACCCATGAGGAGTCGTGGGAGTGCATCCGGTGGTGGCGCCATGGTCACGCCGCGAAGATGGAATCGCTTACCTGTTGTGTTGATCTCCTCACCACTCCATGCGGTGCGGATGATTTCGACGGCTTCCTCCATCAGCGACGGTCGGTGACGGATGGATCGTCCGAAGGCCTCAAACTCCATCAATCGGTAGCCGAGGCCGACGCCGAGGTCGAAGCGACCACCCGACAGAAGTGACACCGCCGCCGCGTCCTCAGCGATTCTGAGCGGGTCGTGGAGGGGTAGCAGCATCAGGTTCGTACCCAAGCGCATCGTCGAGGTTGCGTTCGCAGCTGCGGCGGCAACAATGAGCGGGGAGGGGCAGTATCCGTCAGGTGCGAAATGGTGCTCGCTGAACCACGCCGAACCGATCCCAAGGGACTCCGCCCATCGCAGCTGTTCGATCGTCGATGCATAGAGATCGGTGAACGACCGTGTGCGGGGCTGCGGGTTGCGCAGGTCGTACCACAACCCGATGCGCGGGATGGGCGTATCTCTGACATGCATCGACTGGTCGAGATCGGTCGCCGATGTCGTCATGTCAGCGCCCCGTCCATGTCGCGGCCCGCTTCTCGGCGAATGCCATCGGTCCCTCGGCGGCGTCCATTGATCCGACGATGCCCTGCCACTCCCGTTCGTTGGCTGCCCAGAGCTCGATTTCGTCACCGTCGCCGGCGAGTCGCGCAAGCCGCAGTGTGGCAGCAATCGACAGCGGTGCTGCTCGGCAGATCGCATCGGCCAAATCGACAGCTCTTGGCAAGAGCTCATCAGGCTCGACCACCTCGTTGACCAACCCGAGGTCACGAGCTCGTATTGCGCTGATGGTCTCGCCCGTCAGCAACAGGCGCATGGCGTGCACCCTCGGGATCCGCCGGGGGAGTCGGATCACAGCTCCAGCTCCGGCGAAGATACCGCGCAATACCTCTGGTACACCGAACGTTGCAGCAGTCGAGGCGATCACCAAGTCGCAGGCCAGCACCAGCTCGAGTCCACCGGCAAGCGCAGGTCCATTCACGGCAGCGATCACCGGCTTCGTGCGCTGGCGCGCGACGAACCCCCCGAAATGACCGGGGCCTTCGAGCACGGCCGGTCCCTCACCAGCGGCGAACGCCTTGAGGTCCATCCCGGCACAGAAGGCACGGCCTGTGCCCGTGAGGATGGCGACCCGCACTCCCGGGTCACCCTCGAACCGATCGACCGCTGCCCGGAGTTGCGCCGTCATTTCGCCATCGATCGCGTTCATCGCCGTCGACCGATTCAAGGTGATCTGCGCCACCTCACCAGTGATCGCGTACTCGACACTCATCTCGCAAACCTCCAATCACACGAAATTGTTGACGATGCTATAACGCTGATATAGCATCGTCAACACATCAGTTGGGACGGGGGGAAATGCAATGCCAACAAGTAGGAACATCTATTTCGACGGGAACTTCGCGCCGGTGCACGAGGAGATCACCTCATTCGATCTCCCAGTCCACGGAGTCATCCCGATCGAGCTCGAAGGACGGCTACTACGCAACGGTCCGAACCCGGTCGCGCCCGTCGACCCTGCCACGAATCACTGGTTCTCGGGGCATGGCATGGTGCACGGAGTACGCATCAGAGGAGGGCGCGCCGAGTGGTACCGGAACCGCTGGGTCCGCAGCGATGAGGTGAGCGATGCGCTCGGTGAACCACGAATTCCGGGTAGCCGCCGGCGTCCTGAGTTTTCTCCGAACACCAATGTCGGCGCCTTCGCCGGCCGGACGTACGCGATGGTCGAGGCGGGCACGCCACCGGTCGAGATCGGGTTCGAACTCGAGACGTTGCAGCGCAGCGACTTCGATGGGACGCTGCCCCATGGGCTCACCGCACATCCGAAGGTCGATCCAGCCACCGGTGACCTCCACGCGATGTGCTATTCGTGGCAGGAGCTGCTCGACCACATCGAGTACGTGGTCGTCGGCAGTGACGGGAGGGTGAAGTCGGTCACCGATATCGCGCTCCCCGGGATGTCAATGGTGCACGACATGTCCATCACCGAGCGGTTCGCCGTGGTCTACGACCTCCCGGTCACCGTCGACCTCGACCTCGCGCTGTCCGGCTCTTTCAGCTTCCCGTTCCGCTGGAATCCCGACTACGGCGCGCGCGTCGGGCTGGTGCCCCTGGGCGGTGGCGTCGGCGCCCCGATCTGGTGTGAGCTCGAGCCCTGCTACGCCTACCATCCGCTGAACGCCTACGACGACGCTGACGGGAACGTCGTGATCGACATCGTCACGTATGAGCGTATGTTCGTCGACGACGTCTGGGGACCGGCCGGAGACTCGTTGCCCGTCCTCGAACGGTGGACCGTCGATCTCGCTCAACGCGTAGTGCGTCGCGAAGTGGTGGACGAGCGGACGCAGGAGTTTCCGCGTGTGCGCGGGAGCCTCACCGGACGTTTCCACCGATACGGCTACTGCGCCGGTGTCGGCGAGGCGTTCGCCCCTGGAGCGACCTTCAAGCACGACTTCGTCGCCGGGATCACGACAGTCCACGATCACGGCCCTGGCCGAGGCTCGGTCGAGCCGGCGTTCGTCGCCCGTCCCGATGGTGTCAGCGAGGACGACGGCTGGTTGATCTCGTACGTCTACGACGCGACGCGGGACCGGAGCGATGTCGTCATTCTCGATGCGCGCGACCTGAGCGCCCCTGCATTGGCGCGTATCGAACTTCCCGCGCGCGTCCCACATGGCTTCCACGGCAATTGGGTTCCCGACCGCGCTGTGGTGTCCCGATGACGGACTCCACCTTCGACGGTCTGAATCGCCCGATCGCCGAGATGATGGAGACACAGCGATCGATTCGCCGGCTCACCGATCGGCCGGTCGATCAGTCGATCGTTCGGAGGTGCATCGAGCTCGGCCTGAAGGCACCGACCGGTTCCAACGGTCAGAACTGGGAGTTCATCGTTGTCCGCGACACAGAGATCAAAGGCCGGTTTGCTCGTCTGTACCGCCGTGCTTGGCCTCTGTACAGGCGAACCATCGATTCGTCCACTCCCTCGAACGCCCGCATGCTCGATGCGGTGCAGCATCAGATCGACCACTTCGAGTCGATTCCGGTGATCGTCGTCGCGTGCCTTGCCGGTGGCCGACCCACTGGGCCGTACGTCGCGAAGAGCAGTTACTACGGATCGATCTACCCGACCGTGCAGAACATCCTGCTGGCTGCGCGATCTCTCGACTTGGGCGCCTCGCTCATCACGCTGCCATTGTGGTCGGCACGTCGTTCGCGGCGGATCCTCGGGCTCCCCCGTTCGGTCAGGCCTGCGTGCATGATCGCACTCGGCTGGCCAGCCGGCCGCTACGGGCCGACGACTCGTCGACCCGTCGATGATGTGGTTCACCTCGACAGATGGTGACCGTCAACTGCGCGCCTCGTCACTCGGCGCCCGCGCACCACCGGAAGTCAGGGCGGACATCGACACGGAGGTCCCGATGAGACGAGCCTTCCGGTCACCTGTGGTCGACGGGGCACGTGAGCTCACACAGCCCGTCGTCATCTGCGGAGCCGGACCCGTCGGGTTGGCGATGGCTCTCGAACTGGCGCGGTTCGATATTCGCTCCATCGTGCTCGAGCGTCATCCTGGGACCGCCGTCCACCCCAAGGCACGGAATATCAACACACGGACAATGGAGGTGGCCCGCCAGTGGGATGGCGGAGTGAAGCAGCGGCTTCGTGAACTCGATCTCCCGGAGGGCTGGACGGCGCAGATCGTGTACACGCGGACACTTGCGGGTGAGGAGTACGGAAGGGTCCGCACCCCCGGTTTCTCCGGACCGGGGGACCACATCAGCCCTGAGCGTCCGGTCCTCAGTTCGCAGGACCGGATCGAACCAGTTCTCCTCCAAGCTGCGATCGCCTCAGGGAAGGTGACCGTACGGTTCGACACCGAGGTGATGGCGGCTCACCAAGAAGAGAACCTGGTCCGTGTTCACGTACGAGATCGGTCGACGGGGGACGAGTACGACATCTTGGGTCCTTATCTCGTCTCGGCCGACGGGGCTGGCAGCCGAACCCGTGAGGCTTTGGGAGTCCCTCTCGTCGGACGCGCAGCTGGCAGCCACAACATCAACGTCCACTTCCGTGCCGACCTTTCCCCATGGACCGACCATCGCCGTGGCGTGATGTACTGGGTGGCTGACACCGGTCACCGAGGCGTCTTTCAACCGCTCGACGGATCCGACCGTTGGCTGTGCCAGATCTCCTACGACGGTGCCGCCAGTACGCGCGACAGCTTCGACGCCGAACGCTGCGTCAGTTGGATCAGACAGGCGGTCGGCGACGCGAGCATCGATGTCGATGTACTGGCGATCACGCCATGGATCATGAACGTTCTGGTCGCCGAACATTTCCGGGAAGGACGGATCTTCCTCGTCGGTGACGCAGCGCACCAGATGCCCCCGACCGGTGGTTTCGGGATGAACACGGGGATCCAAAGCGCACACAATCTCGCTTGGAAGTTGGCGACTGTGCTGTCAGGTGTTGCTGGACCCGCGCTTCTCGACTCGTTCGAACAGGAACGTCGTCCCGTCGCCACGTGGAACGCACAGCGGTCCTTCGACAACTCGCGATCTGTCTGGGCGGTCGCCCAAGCTGGCAGAGGTGAGCACCCGGAAGGACTCTCGCCGAGCGAGGCCGTCGCCCGTACTCATCGCTATGGGAACTTTGCTGGGATGGAATTCGGCCACGTCTACGACAGTGGCGTGATCATCCCGGATGGAACCGACGCCCCAACAGTGTCCGATCCTGTCGGGGACTACGTTCCCGTCGCTCGCCCCGGACATCGTGGGCCGCACGCCTGGATCAACCATGAGGGCGGGACGTTGTCGACGCTCGACACGGTTCGGCACGGTTTCGCGCTCTTGTGCTCGAGCGCTCAGCCCTGGCTGACCCTTGCGGTCGAGAACGACGTCAGTCCGTTCACCATCGATGAACGACATGTACAGAAGGCATTCGGTCTGGGTGACGATGGGGCTGTTCTGCTCAGGCCAGACGGGTACGTGGCGGCGCGCTGGTCGCAGCACCCGGGAGCGAGGGTCGCCGCCGAGTTACGGGCAACGGTGCGCCGTGCACGCGGCTGGTTGTGAGCCACGCCGCCGCCGCTCTCTGCATCTCGCGTGTTTCCTAAGAACCACTGCATTTTGTCTGTCGCCCGGCGTCGCTGGGTATGCCAATTTCGCGGGGTTTGACATGGGCAAACGCTACATCGCGGGGAGAAACGTGGGGAAGATCTGCGACGTCGACGGCCACTGTCGTCGATACTCTCACGCAGATGTCAACGTCGCGGATGCAACACGAGCTTGATCGGCTTCACGTGTTGGCATACCTCGATGACGAGCGGCTTAGCCTGCTCGTCGATCAGCGCCGACGCGCCGGTGAGCCCCGCGGCGTAGCTCTCACGTGGTCGGCCACGGTGCCCTGGCGG
>JBJTYE010000028.1:0-9084 GCA_046082625.1 Actinomycetota bacterium
GAGTCCTTTCGCCGGCGAGGACGTCGGCTGGATCATCGAACAAGCCGGTGCCGAGATGGTGGCATTCTCGTCCGACTATCCGCACCACGAGGGAACCGACGATCCCATCAGGCGCTTCGAAGCGAGTATGGGTGCTCTCGACGCCGGCACTCTCCGTGCCTTCTACAGCGACAACGGGCGTCGGCTCTTGGGCGCTGCCGTTGGGTGAACACGTACCCTGATCGGGTCGGTGACGACGCAGGGGAGCCCGAAAAGAAAGATCCCCCACCTTCGCAGGGGATCTTGGTCGGGGTGAGAGGATTTGAACCTCCGGCCTCCACGTCCCGAACGTGGCGCGCTAGCCAAACTGCGCTACACCCCGATGGTGCGAGGAGAAATGCTACCCGGCATTGGCCGTTTCGTCGGTGGGCACGCCTTCGGCGAAACATCCACCGCCGGCGATGGCACGGCTGGCTCGGCGCAGACGCAAGGCATCGAGTGGTTTGATCAACCAGCCGTCGGCTCCGCTGCGACGGGCCATGTGGACATCGGCGGTGCGATCGAGCAGGACCAGGATCGGCACGTGTGGCAACAGCCCGCCGCTTTCGTCCAATCGCAGGTCCATGGTCACGGCGATACCACCCATGGTTCCGATCTGCAGGTCCAGGATCACCAGATCGGGTGTTCGCTCACGCACCAGTCCGGCGACCAGTCTTCCCTCACGACAATGGGTGAAGGAGGTGTCCGGACCACCGAGTGCTGCCACCACCTCGTCGGCGAGCCATTGAGCGTCGGTGGCCAGAACGATGTGCACGAGGGGAACGCTACTCGCTGGTCGCGGACCCGACCAGTTCCCGACCCAGGTCGGCGATTGCTTCCAGGTCGTGGATGTCTTCGGATCGCTGGTAGAGCCGCGCCACCACGGCGCGGTCGGCACTGTCGAGGAGTGGTGTGATGGCGGCGCTCTCGGCCTCGGCCAACCGGCGGAGATGGGCCACATTGCGTTGGAGAACGGCCGTGGTGGGATCTCCGGCGGCGTCGGCCCGGTCGGCTGCGGCTCGGGCCTCACTGGCCGACTCCGTGCCGAAGGTCGGCTGCAGCCGGTTGAGAATGATGCCGGTGACGGCGATACCGGCTCGCTCCAATTGGTCGTCGAAGTACATCGCCTCGGCCACAGTGTCCTGGCGCGGGGTGGTGATCACCACATATTTGGACGCCGGTGACTTGAGCAGCATCTGCACGGCATCGGCCCGCTGACGGAAACCGTTCTCGATTCCTTCGAAGGCGTGGAAGAAATTGATGGCATCGGCGAGCACGTCGGCTCCGATGACGCGGCCGAGAGTGCGCAGGATGGGTTGCGCCGCCAGATTCAGGACCTTCAGCCCTCCCCGCGCCGGAGCCATCATCCAGCGGTACACACGATGGTCGAGGAAGTTGATGAGTTTCTGGGGAGCGTCGAGGAAGTCGAGAGCCTCGCGGGTGGGTGGAGTGTCCACCACCACCAAGTCGAAACGCGAGTCGTTGAACAACTCGTACAACTTCTCGGCCGCCATGTATTCCTGGCTCCCCGACAGACGGCTGGCGATGTTGTTGTAGAACGGGTTCTCGAGGATGCGACGGACCTGGTCCTCGCTGCGGGCCTGTTGACGAATGACATCGTCGAAGGTGGCGCGGGCGTCGAGCATCATGGCCCACAATTCGCCGTGTCCGCCGGGCTGCGAGATCTTCATCGGATCGTTGGTCAGATGCGTGAGTCCCAGAGCATCGGCCAGACGTTTGGCCGGATCGATGGTGATGAGCACCACCCGGCGTCCTTCGGAGCTGGCCTGCAGGGCGATGGCGGCGGCCGTGGTGGTCTTGCCGACTCCGCCCGAACCGCAGCAGACGATGATCCGCGAGTTCGTGATCACGTCTCCGAAGGTGCGCATCTGGTCACTCATACGACCACCTCGTTCGCGGCCTGCTGACCGGTGATCTGGCTGCGCAGAGCATCGGCCAGGACCTGGACGTCGGCGGAACCCAACCCGGCCACGGCGATGTGAGGAAGGGAGAAGTGACCTACCTGCACGGTGGTATCGATGCGGGCGACTTCGCGGGCGTGCAGTGCGCATTTCTCGGCGCGGAAACGGGCGGCTCGACCGAGATCGTCATCGCCGATCTGTCCCGATTCCACCAGTGCCGAGACCTCGGGGGCGGAATCCACACCGTTGACCACGACCGGGGCGAAAGTGACGCCCACGTTGTCGGCGAGAAGGGCGGTGCTCTCGAGCAGTTCGTTGACCGGAGTGGTCTCGGGCAAAGTCACCATCACCACGCGACACCGTGCCGGATCCTTCAACATGGCTTGGACTTCGAGGGCCTGGGAGCGGATCGGCCCGCCGCGCACCGTGTCGGCCATGGCGGCCGGAGCCTGCAGGAAACTGACGGCATGACCGGCGGCCGGTCCGTCCACGATGATGAGGTCGTAGTCGCCCTTGGGTCCGGTGAGAGACACCAAGTGTTTCAACTTGCCGAGCACCAGGAGATCGTCGATACCGGGAGCGGCACTCGACACCACTCCCACCACACCGGTCGAGACCAGTCGCTTGGCGAGTCGCGCCATGCCCTGCGTGGCCAAGTAGTCCTGCAGTGCTTCGGCGGCGGTGATGGTGCGCAGGTGGATGAAACCGGTCTTCTTGGGCCCGGTGTCGCTGGCGACGCGCAGTCCGTCGTAATCGCTGACGGCCGAAGGATCGGCTCCGAGCAGTCCTGCCATTCCCGGACGGGAGTCAAGGGTCACAACCAGTACTCGAAGTCCTGTATCGGCTGCCGCCCGCGCCATCGCAGCAGTTACCGTTGTCTTGCCGACACCACCTTTGCCGGCCACCACGAGCAGCCGCGACATGGTGAACATTCGACTCAGATTTTCAGTCCTCGGAGACACTCGTGCGCAGACTAGCGATCCTGTTCTTGGCAGTTGGTGCGGGGCTCTCCGTCATGAATGTGGCACATGCTTCATCGGACACCGGCGCCCCCGAAACGACTCGGGAATCGGGCGCCGAGCAACTGTCGCCGGTGGACGTCCTGCAAGTCTCGGGTCTCGTCGATGCCATCGTGCTGGCCGAGATCGAGGATGCGATCACCAGGGCCGAAGGCGACGAATCCCAGGCGCTGATCCTGCAGATGAACTCGCGTGCCTCGTTGGTCGGACGGGACGATATGAAGCGCCTCTACGAGCGCATCGAATCCGCCTCGGTGCCGGTGGCCATCTGGGTCGGGCCGTCCGGATCCAGAGCCACCGGGCTCGCCGCACAACTGCTGTCGGCGGCCGATGTGACCGGGATGGCGCCGGGAACTCGGATCGGACGGACCGGAACCCCGCTCGTCGACTCGGTGGACTTCGGCGACGCCACCGAGGAATTGCGCTCCAGCACTCTCGGTTTTCAGGACGCCCGCCGCGCCGGAGCTCTCAAGTTGGAGATCAGCGACGAAGGTGTGCCGACGATTCGCAATATGGTCTTCGCTCTCGACGGCGTGGTGGTGGACGGTGTGGAACTGGACACCGCTGTCGAGACATTGAACGACGACGGTACGGTCTCGAACGACATCACCACCGTTCGCTTCCACAAACTCGGCATCTGGTCGCAGTTGCTGCACACCTCGGCCAGTCCGCCAGTCGCGTATCTGTTCCTGATCATGGGTTTGGCGTTGCTGGTCTTCGAGTTCTTCACGGCTGGTATCGGCGTGGCCGGGGCCACCGGAGCAGTGCTCGTTCTCCTGGCATTCTTCGGACTCGGTGAACTTCCCGAACGCGGCTGGGCCTTGGCACTCATCATGGGATCGATGGTGGCCTTCGCCATCGATGTCCAGGTCGGTCTGCCGCGCCTGTGGACCGGTGTCGGTCTGGTGATGTTCACGTTCGGGTCGATCTTCCTCTTCCCCGAAGTGGATCAGCAGAGTCTGCGCGTCTCCTGGCTCACGTTGCTGGTCGGCATCGGCGGCATCGCCCTCACTTTCATCTCGGGTATGCCGAGCATGACGCGCACCCGTTTCGCCACTCCGACCATCGGTCGCGAACGACTCATCGGTGAATTGGGGCGGGCCATGACCGACATCTCACCGGAGGGAACGGTGTCCGTGGGCGCTGCCCAATGGAAGGCCCGTACCAATCGGGCCACACCCATCAAGACCGGCGACACCGCTCGGGTCGTGGCCATCGACGGCGTGGTGCTGGAAGTGGAACCGGAAGCCGGCGGAGCTCGGGACTACCGCGAACGTCGCGCCACATCCGATGACGCTGTTTGAGTCGGACACTGCGGAGTGGCGTGAACTCCTGCCCACCGACGGCTCGGCGCGGTACCGACCGGGCTTTCTGACACCGACGGTCAGTACCGACGCCCTCCAGGGGTTGATGGCGGAGGTGCCTTGGGAGTCCCGTTCCATCACTCTGTTCGGTCGTCAGGTCCCCCAGCCGCGTCTCGCCTGTTGGTTCGGTGACGAGTCCTACTCGTATTCAGGGATCACCCTCGACCCCCGTCCATGGTCGCCTCTCCTGGCTGAACTCAAGAGCACAGTCGAAAGCGTGACCGGCCAGGTCTTCAACAGCGTGTTGGTGAACCTGTACCGCGACGGCAACGACTCCATGGGGTGGCACGCCGATGACGAACCCGAATTGGGCCCGGAACCGGTCATCGCCTCGGTCAGTCTCGGACGTACCCGCCGCTTCCGTCTGCGGCATCGTGAAACTCGCGACATCGTGGAGATCGACTTGGAGTCGGGTTCGCTGCTCGTCATGAGCGGGCTGTCCCAGGCCCGGTGGATGCACGCGGTTCCGAAGTCCAAGCGCATCGTCGAACCTCGGATCAATCTCACCTTCCGGTGGGTGTTCCCGGATCTGCGCCGCTGAGCGCGACCGTCGTCACAGACGCGGACCGGCGATGCGCAGATCGCCGCGTCGTCGAGTGATGCCGCGACTGTCCAATTCGCTGGCCAAGGGGACGGCGTGTTTCCGGGTGATCCCGAGAGCGTCGCGGAACTGCGACAAGGTGTAACCCTCGGGATCGGCAGCGAGTAATCGGCGGGCGACGGCGTGTGCGGTGTCGATGGCCGTCGGATGGAACCACGACCCGTCGCGTTCCACGAGCAGACCGCGTTGCTGCAGACGTCGGAGATCTCCTGGCGCGATCCCGCTCGGCGGCTCGGGAGCGCAGCCCTGGGCTTTCAAGAGTTCGATCGCCGGATGCGCAAGCAAAGGATCCTGCAGACCGCGTCGCCGGATGCGTCCATCGGCCACGTCGATCTCGGTCAGAAGGTCGACAAGGAGTCGCTGACGTTCGTCGAACGACGCGATGTCCACTCCATCGGCCCCGGCAGCGTCGATGCGACCCTGCAGGTCTGCCAGCAGTCGGTCGCGCTCGGCGGGGGCGACGATCCATTCTCCGACGGTCGGCTCGACGGTTTCTCCGGTGAGCAGTTCGAGATCGTGTGTCGTGATCCACCGGCGCTCCTCGATGATTCGTTGGATCGAACGATCGGGTCGGGCCGTGGCCGCTGGGCGTCGAGGATCGAGATCCAGTACCTCGCCACCTCCGATGGTTTCCGATCGCCCGCTCTCGCGCAGGATGAAACGATCTCCGGGCAGGAGCGGAACGGGTCGGGCCAGGTGGATGCGAACGAATCCGGTGGACCCGGGGGCGATGGTGTCCGGGCCGAGCACCCGCACGCTGGCCGGGATCTGGTCCGCTCCCAGGTGGACGGCATAGGCACCACGTCGCGATACGGGATGGTCGAGCGATGCCAGCACCGTCAACTCGGCATCGATGTGATCGGTGAGGAACCACCGACCATCGGTGATCACCACGTGTCCCCGCTCCACGTCGACATGGTCGATCCCCGACAAGTTGAGAGCCACCCGATGACCCGGACCGATCTCGTTCACCGATCGTCCGAGTGTCTGGATGCCGCGGATCCGTCCGACGAGACGCGACGGTGTGACGGTGACGGCATCGCCCACGTGCAGGGTGCCATGGGTGAGGGTGCCGGTCACGACCGTGCCACTTCCCTTGGCGGCGAAGACCCGGTCCACGAAGAGACGCGGTCGCCCCCGATCGATCGACGACGGCGCGGCGGCGACCATGCCGTTCAGGGCCGACATGAGAGCGTCGAGGCCTTCGCCGGTGAGAGCGGACACACCGATGATCGGCGCATCTTCGAGAAACGTTCCTCGCACCTGATCGATGATGTCCAGTTCTGCCAGCTGTCGCTCATCGGTATCGCAGAGGTCGATCTTGGTCAGGGCGATGACCCCGTGGCCGAGACCGAGCAGTTGCAGGATGCGCAGATGCTCTTCGGTTTGCGGCATCCATCCCTCGCGGGCGTCCACCACGAACAGACAGCCGTGGATACCACCGAGTCCGGCCAACATGTTGGCCAGGAAGCGCACGTGACCTGGGACGTCGATGAAGGAGATGTCCGATCCATCGCGACCGGCCAGGTGGGCGAAACCCAGATCGATGGTCAATCCGCGGTCCTTCTCCTCCTGCCAGCGATCGGGATCGATACCGGTGAGCGTGCGCACCAACGTCGACTTACCGTGATCGACGTGTCCGGCGGTGGCGACGATCGGCATCGCTCAGTCGCCGGCGCGCAGTGAACGCAGGGCGTCGGTGATGTCACCGTCATCAGCGGGATCCACGGTGCGCAGATCGATGACGGTCAGATCGTCGCGGACCCGGGCCACGATCGGCACGGCGCGCCGACGCAAGATCGCCGCATGATCCCCGTCCATACCGATCCCCCGTGAAGGAATGGTGGCACCAGGAGAACTTCCGGCACCGGGAAGGGAATCACACGAGATCACGCGACCCACGCCGGCGTCGCGCACGATGGCCTCGGCGCGTGCCGACAACTCGTCGACGGTCGTCGCGGCCATCCGCCAGAGAGGAATGGTGCGCGCCGCGCTGCGATCCAAGTAGGCGAGTGCCGTCCGTTGCAGGGCTTCGAGGACCAGGCCACCGGGGCGCAGCGCACGGGCCAGGGGATGGGCGGCACAGGCCTGCACCAGATCGGAGCGACCGGCGATGATGCCGGCCTGTGGACCGCCGAGCAATTTGTCCCCGCTGAAGGTCACGAGTGCCGCTCCGGCGGCCAAGGACTGCCGGGCCGCCGGTTCATCGTTCAGCCAACTCGGTGGTCCGGCCGGCAGCCACGGACAGGTGGCATCCAGGAGCCCCGATCCGATGTCGGCCACCACCGGAGGACCGACCGTCGCCAGTTCCTCGACCGATGTCGAGGCCACGAAACCTTGCACTCGATAGTTGGAAGGGTGCACCTTCAAGATGAGGGCCACATCGGCATGTCGACGGGTGACGGCCTTGCGATAGTCGCCGATGCGGGTGCGATTGGTGGTTCCGACGTCCACCAGGCGGGCACCGGACTGCTCCATCACCTCGGGGACGCGGAATCCTCCGCCGATCTCCACGCTTTCGCCGCGACTCACGGCCACTTCGCGGTCACGGGCCAGAGCGGCGAGAACCAGCAGCACCGCGGCGGCATTGTTGTTGACCACGATGGCGTCCTCGCAGCCGCAGAGCCGCGCCAACAATTGCCCGATACCCGTTTGCCGGCTGCCACGCTGCCCGGTGCGCAGATCGAATTCGAGATTGGTGCTGCGCGTGGGCGCGTCGGTGGGACCGACCTTGAGCGGAGCCCGGCCGAGATTGGTGTGGGCCAGGATGCCGGTGGCGTTGATCACTGGACCGAGGAACGTGCGTCGCAGATCGACGGCACGGGCCTGGGCCGACTGCGGATCACCGTCGGCGATGTCCCGACGGGCCACATCCACCAGGAGCGGATGGGGCAGGTCCAGATGGGCGAGCGAGCGCGCCAGTGCGTCCACACTGGGAGGACGTTCCGTCATGTCGTGCGCGGGCACCGGTCGTTCGGACATCGTCGTGGACGCTATCCCTCGCCGGGACCCGGTCGGGCGCGCTGGATATGGTGGCGGAGTGATCCTCTTCGTGTTGTTCATCGTGATTCCGATCGTCGAGCTCTACACGATCATCCGGATGAGCGGTGCCATCGGTTTCTTCAACACACTCGGTCTGATGATCCTGGTGGCCGTGGTGGGCAGTTGGCTGGTGCGCCGCGAAGGGTTCCGCGTCTGGAACCGATTCAACGACGCCGTGGCCTCGGGACAGATCCCGGCTCGCGAGATCGTCGACGGGGTGTTGATCCTGGGCGCCGGGGCACTGCTCCTGACGCCGGGATTCCTCTCCGATGTGCTGGGCCTGTTGATGCTCTTCCCGCCGACCAGGGCCATGTTCCGCTCGTATCTCCTCCGTCGGTCGCGTCGGGGTGGGATCATCTTCCGTACGTGGAACGCCCCCCGACGGGGTGAGGGGTTCATCGACACCGACGCCACCGATCTGCGCGGCACACTCGACGAATGAGCGACTTCGATCCGGCATCGGTCGCCATCCGACCGGCGGCCACGGTGATGCTGATCCGGGAGACGGACACTGCGGGAGTGGAGGTCTTCATGATGCGACGCACCACCAAGGCCGCCTTCGCCGGAGGGATGTACGTCTTTCCCGGCGGCGCGGTGGATGCCGAGGATTCCTCCTACGAAGTGGCAGCCATTCGTGAATGTTTCGAAGAGGCCGGCGTGCTCCTGGCCCGAGCGGCGTCCGGATCGATCATCCGTCTGCACGATCCGGCAGTCCAGGAACGTTTCGCCACCTATCGACACGACGTCCACTCCGGTCGGCGGAGCCTGACCAGTGTGCTCGAGGCCGAGAACCTGGATCCGATGGTGGATCAGATGCACTGGGTGGCGCACTGGGTGACTCCCTACGGAGAAGTTCGTCGCTTCGACACTCGTTTCTTCGTCACTGCCATGCCCCCCGATCAGGAACCGCTCCACGACGATCTCGAAACGGTGGACAGTCTCTGGGTCACTCCGGCCGATGCTCTCGGTCGTGCTCGACGGGGCGAGTTGTTGATGTTGCCGCCGACCATGGTCAATCTCGGCTTCTTGGCGGACCACGAAGCCGTCGATTCGGTCATGGGCTCGGTGGCTTCCATCGGGACCCCGGCCAGGATCCTGCCCAAGGTGCGTTGGGCGGC
>JBJTYE010000029.1:0-8773 GCA_046082625.1 Actinomycetota bacterium
ACAGTGACATCGCCACCGGCGGAATCGGCAAGGACAACGACTGGACCCTCACCATCGTGCGCACCGAATTGGGCGAGGAAGTCATCAACCGCATGATCAAGGACGGGGTCATCGAAGCCCGTCCTGCTCAAGAGGACGAAGTGGCAATGAAGTTGCTGCGCACTCTCAGCATCGTCAGTCGTCGGCGCTGGCCCGAATGGGCCGACGCGGCTCCGTCGGTCGGAGTCCCGCCGCCGAAGAAGAAGGCCGAGACCCCGGCCTAGCCGAGCGTCGGGTTCTCCTGTCGGGAAGCTCGCTGCATGCGCTCGACGGGTGCTTGGCGAAAATCCGGGTGCGTGAGGATCCAGAACTGGTTGGCCACGATGGCGTCGTGCACCTGATCGGCGACATCAGAAGCCGGGATGCCGGTCTCGACGCCCGTGTGCAGCGCCTGGTTCATCATGGCACTGATGGGATCGACGATCTCGGCCGGCTTGGCTCCGAGTCGATCCGACCATTTGATGTCGGTCATCAGATTGGTCTTCACGAATCCGGGACACAGCACGCTGCAACTCACTCCACTGCCCTTGGCGGCGAGTTCAAGGAAGAGACCCTCGCTGATGGCCACGACGGCATGTTTGGTGGCGTTGTAGGGACCGAATCCGGGCATGGCCACGAGTCCGGCCATCGACGCGGTGTTGACGATGTGTCCCTCGTTTTGGTCGAGCATGATCGGCAGGAAAGCCCGGATGCCGTGCACCACGCCGTAGATGTTGATGTCGATCACCCAATCCCAGACGCTGATCGGGCCGGTCCACTGATCCCCCACCCCGGCGACTCCGGCGTTGTTGCACAGCACGTGGGCCGCCCCGTAGGTCTCGAGGGTCCGGCGAGCCAGTTCCTCCACGCTCTCTCCGAGCGAAACGTCCACCGTGACCGGCAGAACGTCCGCTCCTGCTTCGCGAAGTTCGGCCTCGGCGGTGCGCAGTTTCACTTCGTCCACATCGGCCAACACCACTTTCATGCCGGCGGCGACGAATCGGTCGGCCATGGCCCGGCCGATACCGCTGGCCGCTCCCGTGATCACCGCCACTTTCCCCTGCATGTTCTGCACGACGACCCCCGAATCCGGGTCACGGGACCGTGACCGACGATGTTTCCGCCTCGATTCTGCCCGGACTTCGGTCCGGGATGGGCATCGGTGATCGGACGGCCCTAGCGTCTGGCCGATGGGCTACACGTATCTGTGGACTCCTCTGCAACTCGGTCCGGTGGCGACCCGGAATCGCATCGTCTTCAGCGCCCACCTCACCAATTACGCCCGGAACGGTCTACCCACCGACCAGCACGCCGCCTACTACGCAGCACGCGCCGCCGGCGGGGCCGGGCTGATCATCACCGAGGAACACAGCACCCACCCCACCGACTGGCCGTACGAGAAGTTGATCCACGGCTTCCACCGCGACGTGATCCCCGGGTACCGGCGGATCACCGATGCCGTGCACCGGCATCGCGTGCCGATCTTCGCCCAGATCAACCACAACGGCGGACAGGCCAGCAGCATGTTCAGCCGCCTGCCGGTGTGGGCCCCGTCCCCGGTGGCCGACCCGCTGTTCCGCGAGGTTCCCAAGGCCGTCACCCGCGCCGACATCGACGAGATCATCGCCGGCTACGCCGTGGTGGCCGAACATTGCGCCGAGGGCGGCTTCGACGGCATCGAATTGCAGTGCAGCCACTCCTCGATCGTGCGCGGCTTCCTCTCGCCGGCCACCAACCGACGCACCGACGACTACGGTGGCTCGCTCTCCAACCGCGCCCGGATCCTGATCGACATCGTGGCCGCGGTGCGCAACGTCATCGGCAACCGACTGGCCCTCGGCGTCCGTCTCTGCGGAGACGAGTTCATCGACGGCGGAACCACCATCGATGAAGCCGTCGAGGTCGCCAAATTGGTGGAAGCCACCGGCAACGTCGACTACATCAACACCTCCATCGGAGTGGCCACGGCCAGTTTGTTCATGATCGAAGCGAGCATGCACATTCCGCCCGGATATGCGATGTTCATTCCGAGCGCCATCCGCAAGGCCGTCAATCTACCCGTCGTCGGCGTGGGACGATTCAAGGATCCCCTCCAGGCCGAGCGGGCCCTCGCCGAGGGGCAGTGCGATCTGGTCGGCGTGGTGCGCGGTCAGATCGCCGATCCGGATTTCGCCGCCAAGGCCCGCGCCGGGGCCACCGACGAGATCCGTCTCTGTCTCAGTTGCAACCAGGAATGCGTCGGCCGCATGGGTCTCAATCGCTGGCTCGGATGCATCGAGAATCCGCGGACCGGCCGCGAGGACGAATGGCTCCGAACCGACCACGTGGCCCTCAGCACCAAGCCGAAGAAAGTTCTCGTGGCCGGGGCCGGACCGGCTGGACTGCAGGCGGCCATCGCCGCGGCGCGACGCGGGCATCGGGTCGCGGTGTACGAGAAGGAACCCGCCGCTGGCGGCCAGGTGCGCATCGCCGCCAGCGTTCCCAACCGCGCCGAGTTCGGCGACATGATCCGCAACCAACTCGCCGAATGCCGCCGCCTCGGGGTGGAGAGCACTTACGGAACCGGCGTCTGGCCCGGACTCGTCGACGAAGTTCGGCCGGACCACGTGATCGTGGCCACCGGGGCCGAACCGGCGCGTCCCTGGTGGGTCCCCGATCCCGAGTCCGACGAGTCCACTCGACGGGTCTGCGACGTCCGCAACGTCCTGGACGGTTCGGCACCCCTGGGTGGGCCGCAGTCCGGTGACTCGGTGGTGATCGTGGACGAGATCGGCTTCCATCACGCCACGTCCACGGCCGAAGTTCTCGCCGATCGCGGGTGCCGGGTGGAGATCGTGACTCCCGGCATGGTGGTGGGCCAGGATCTCGGTATCACCCTCGACATGGAGAACTGGTGGATCCGCGCCGGAGACAAGGGCATCGTGCAGAGCACCGACCTCGTTCCCATGGGATACGCGCTCGGCGAACTCACGCTGTTGCACCATCCGACGGGCGTGAACGAGACCCGGCGCCCCGACTGGGTGGTCCTGGCCGTTCCACCACATCCGGTGGAGTGGCTCTACAACGAACTCAAG
Organism: Actinomycetota bacterium; assembly: GCA_046082625.1. Classification (GTDB taxonomy): domain Bacteria; phylum Actinomycetota; class Acidimicrobiia; order Acidimicrobiales; family Ilumatobacteraceae; genus Casp-actino8. The sequence goes on from JBJTYE010000029.1 coordinate 3,093, forward strand.
GCATCCGGTGTGAGCGTGGAGCGGGTCGGCGACTGTGTCGCGCCGCGACGGGCGCACGCCGCCGTGGTCGAAGGCGAACGCGCCGGATCGGCGATCTGAACCGCCTCCTTCCAGGAACTCGGCCTGACTAGAGTCGCCTCGTGCACGCGGTGTGGGGAGTGATCAGCGACCTCACCGATGGGTTGAAGGACATTTCCGGTAACTGGTGGTTCCTGGCGGTGGTCCTGGTCATCTCCCTGCTCGACTCGGTGGTGCCGGTGGTTCCGAGCGAGACCACGGTGATCATCGGCGGGGTGGCCGCCAGCGCCGCCGGCGACGGCCCCTACCCCGTGTACCTGGTCATCCTGGCTGGTGCCATCGGAGCGTTCCTGGGCGACAACATCTCCTACGAACTCGGACATCGCGCCAGCCACCTGGTTCGACGCCGGGCGGCCAAAAAGGAATCCACGGCCCGCAAACTGAAGTGGGCCTCGGATCAGATCGAGGAACGTGGCGGTCTGCTGTTGATCACCGCCCGGTTCATTCCCGGCGGGCGGACCCTGCTCACTCTGTCGTGCGGATTCACACACCAATCCCATCGCTGGTTCACCGGATGGGTGGCCGTGGCGGTGTCCATCTGGGCCACCTACGCCTCGATCCTCGGCTACGCCTTCGGTTCGCAATTCGAGGACGACCACACTCTGGCCTTCCTGCTGGCGTTCGCCGCGGCTCTCACCATCACGGTGGTCATCGAGCTCATTCGCTACGCACGCAAGCGCGTGACCGCCAAGGCTCTGGAGAAGACGGCCGTCTGATTCAGCGCGAACGATAGGTGCCGCCACCGGTGGGGCTGGCGTCCTTGTTGAGACGCTTGGACAGGTGCATCCCCTCCAACACGAACTCCACGGCGGCGGCCACATTGGCCGGTGAATCGTCCCCGACAACCAATGCTTCCACGATGGGCTTCAGGGCCGGGATGGCGTCCACCAGCCGGGCCTGTTCGACGGACGGCACGTCTTCGCCGGTGTGCACCACCGCTCCCTCTTCGAAAGCCGTGAGCACTTCACGCGTCGATTCCGGACTGACCACCTCGCGAAACACGGTCAAGACCGACGCCTTGACCAGTTCCCGCAAGACGTGACCTTCGCGCCCCTCTTCCAGTGCTTCGATCTCGATCTTGCCCCCGGTCGAAGAAGCGAAGGCGTCCAGGTCGCAGATCCGCGGCACCACGGCGGTTTCACCGAGACGAAGCCCGCGTCGCAAGGCGTTCGCGCACATCACTTCGTAGTTGCTGACGCTCAGTCGCACGCTCACACCGCTGCGCTGATTGACCTGCGAGCTGCCGCGCGCCAACTGGCTGAAGGTGGCCACGATCAGTTCCATGTAACCCGGCACGGAGACCGTGACGTCTCCGACACTCGGCGGACGGGCCTCCTGGCGGATGATCTGCACCTCGGTCACCGCGTCGAGGGGATAGTGGGTGCGGATCTGGCTGCCGAACCGATCCTTGAGCGGCGTGATGATGCGGCCGCGGTTGGTGTAGTCCTCCGGGTTGGCCGAAGCCACCAGCATCACGTCGAGAGGCAAGCGGATCTTGTATCCCCGCACCTGGACATCGCGTTCTTCCAGGATGTTGAGGAGCCCCACCTGGATGCGCTCGGAGAGATCCGGCAATTCGTTGATGGCGAAGATGCCGCGATTGGTGCGCGGCACCAACCCGTAGTGAAGAGTCAGTTCGTCGCTCAGGTAGCGACCTTCGGCGACACGGATGGGGTCGACTTCGCCGATGAGATCGGCGATGGAGGTGTCGGGAGTGGCCAGCTTCTCGCCGAATCGATCGTCGCGGTGCACCCAGGTCACCGGGGTGTCCTCACCGAGATCGGCCACCAGATCGCGTGCGAACTTGGAGACCGGGGCGTATGGATCGTCGTGAATCTCGCTGCCGGCCACGATCGGCATCCACTCGTCCAGCAAGCTGGTCAGGCTACGGATCATGCGGGTCTTGGCCTGACCGCGTTCGCCGAGGAAGATCACGTCGTGACCGGCGAGAACGGCGTTCTCTAACTGCGGCATGACGGTGTCTTCGTAGCCCAGCACTCCGTCGAACAGCGGCTGCTTGGCCATGATCTTGGCCACCGCATTGCGACGCATCTCTTCTTTCACCGCACGGGACACCCATCCCGAGGCCCTGAGTTCGCGAATGGTGGCCGGGGAGGGGGATGGCGTCGACGACATACCTCGACAGTATCGCCCGAACTCCGCGGACGACACGGCGGAGCACTTCTCGCACTACCGTTTCCCATGTGACGCCGCCGACACCGATCGCGAGTTGGACGGCTCTCGATCTCTCCGGACCATGGAAGGTGATCCGCGCCACCGACGATCTGTTACGTACGGGCGTCGGACTGGGAACCGACGACGCGGATTGGTCGACGACGACGGTTCCCGGACATTGGCAGACGGATCCGGAATTCGCTCGGGATCATGGGCCGCTCCTCTACCGGCGTCGATTCGATCTCCCCGTCGATACCGCCGCCGGAGATACCGGTCGACTCTTCGTAGTGGTGGACGGACTCTTCTACCAAGGCGACATCTGGCTGGACGGCGCATACCTCGGCGATCCGGAGGGCTACTTCATCCCCCACGCCTACGACGTCACGGCTCTGGCCCGGCTCGACACCAGTCATGTTCTCTCGATCGGACTGACCTGCGCGCCGCAACGCGACAAACGCAGCAAGCGCAACATCACCGGAGTGTTCCAGGACGGCGGCTGCATCGATCCGGCGTTCAATCCCGGGGGGATCTGGCGCAATGTACGCATCGAGCGAACCGGTCCGGTGCGAATCGACGCTCTGCGCGTGCTGTGTCGCGATGCCAACGAAGTGTCGGCCAACCTGCGCATCTCGGCACGGCTCGATGGTGACCGAGAGCGCTCCGTGCGCATCCTCACCCGACGCGACGGCACGGTGATCGACGAACAGGAGCGATCGCTGGCCCGGGGGCTGAACGAAGTCAATTGGGACGTGGACGTCGACGAGCCCGACCTTTGGTGGCCATGGAGTCTCGGCGAGCAGAATCTGTGCACCATCACCGTCGAGGTGCACTGTGACGGCGAGGTGAGCCATTCGGTCGATCGTCGCACCGGCCTGCGCGAGGTGGCCGTTCAGGACTGGATCTTCTCGGTCAACGGAGAACGTCTCTTCCTGAAGGGGGCCGATCTCGGACCCACCCGGGCCGACCTCGGCTCGGCATCGACCGCGGATCTGCGACGCGACGTGGAATTGGCCCGGGACGCCGGACTCGATCTCATCCGACTGCACGGGCACATTTCCCGGCCGGAACTCTACGACGCCGCCGACGAACTCGGCATGCTCGTCTGGCAGGACTTCCCGCTGCAACACCGCTACGCCCGACAGGTGCGCCGACAAGCCGTGCGCCAAGCACGGGCCGCCGTGAGCCTCCTCGGTCATCATCCCTCCATCCTCACCTGGTGCGCCCACAACGAGCCGGTTCCCTGGTCGCCGGCGCACGAGACCGGACGAAGTTCGGGAGACAACTGGTCGTTCCTGGCGCGACAACAGTTGCCGTCCTGGAACAAGTCGATCCTCGATCTCTGGGTGAAGCGAGCTTTCGAACAAGCCGACGACACTCGACCCTGTATCGCCCACAGCGGGGTCCTTCCCCATCTTCCCCAACTCGACGGCACCGACAACCACCTGTATCTCGGCTGGTACCGAGGGTCGGTCGCCGATCTCGACGAACTCGCGGCCCGCCTGCCGCGTCTGGTGCGATTCGTCGGCGAGTTCGGAGCCCAGGCCGTTCCGGAGTCGGCCGACTTCATCGACCAGGAACACTGGCCCGATCTGGACTGGCAGCGACTCGTCGCCCATCACGGATTCAGTCGGGAAATCTTCGACCTCCGAATTCCCCCGGATCAGTTCGCGACCTTCGAGGAATGGCGCCTGGCCAGCCAGCTCTACCAGTCCGAGGTCGTCAAGCACCACGTCGAACGGCTGCGGGCTCTCAAGTACCAGCCGACCGGGGGATTCTGCGTCTTCATCCTCGCCGATTCGATGCCCATGATCTCGTGCAGTCTGCTGGACCATCGACGGGTCCCGAAGGCCGCCTACACGACGTTGGCCGAAGCCTGCCGTCCGGTCATCGTGGTCGCCGATCCCTTGCCGCCGGTTCTCCAACGCGGATCGTCCCATGATCTCGACATCCACGTGATCAGCGACCTGCGGCAGGATCTGAGCGATGCCGTGGTGACGGCGCGGGTGACCACACCCGCAGGCTTTCGCGATTGGAAATGGCAAGGAGACATCTCCGCCGACGACTGCACCCGCGTCGGCGGAATCGACGTCATCGTGCCGATGTCTGCGATTCAGGCATCGACAGGCCAGGCACCGACGGACTTGAATTCCGTGACCGTCGACCTCACCCTCGAATGCGGCGAGGTGGTGGCCACCAACCGGTACCGGTCCCGGGTGGCCCCCTGATCGGTCAGGAGATGCGGGCCGTGTCCTTGCGGTTCTTGACCTTGGCCTTGCGGTAGTCCTTGTTCATCAGGGCGATCACGTCGATCGAGATCTCCTTGGGACAGGCGGCCTCGCATTCACCGTGATTGGTGCACGACCCGAAGTGCTCGTCCATGGTCTCGACCATGGCCTCGGTGCGCTTGAAGCGTTCGGCCTGGCCCTGAGGCAGTCGATTGAGGTGGGCGATCTTGGCACCGGTGAACAGATTGGCGGCGCCGTTCGGACAGGCCGCCACACAGGCTCCGCAGCCGATGCATTCGGCCGAGTCCATGGCGGCATCGGCGACCGGCTTCGGAATAGGGATCAGATTGGCATCGGGTGCACCGCCGGTCGGCGCGGTGATGAATCCACCGGATTCGATGATGCGATCGAAGGCGGAGCGATCGACCATCAGATCCTTGATGATCGGGAAGGCCGCCGCTCGCCACGGTTCGATCACGATCTCGTCCCCGCTCTTGAACTTGCGCATGTGCAACTGACAAGTCGCCGTGCCCCGCTGCGGTCCGTGGGCCTGGCCGTTGATCATCAAGGAACAGGTGCCGCAGATCCCCTCACGGCAGTCGTGGTCGAAGACCACCGGCATCTCATTGCGGGCGATGAGGGTTTCATTGAGGACGTCCAACATCTCGAGGAACGACGCTTCATCACTGATCTCGTCGACCACGTAGTTCTCGAAACGACCGGAATCGGTCGGACCGGACTGGCGCCAGATCCTCAATTTGAGATTGCGCAGATGATTGCTCACTTGTAACTCCGTGTCGCGAGATGGATGGCTTCGAATGACAGATTCTCGGTGTGGCGCACCGACTTGGTCGGGTCGCCGGTCCATTCCCAGGCGGCGACGTGGGCGAAGTCCTGATCGTTGCGCAAGGCTTCACCGTCATCGGTCTGGAATTCGGCCCGGAAGTGACCGCCGCAACTCTCGTTGCGCTCCAGCGCATCACGGCACATCAACATGCCGAGCTGGAAGAAGTCGTCCACCCGTCCGGCCTTTTCCAGGGTCTGGTTGAGGCTCTCGGAATCCCCGGTGACGCGGAGATCCTTGCGGAACTCTTCGTAGAGGGCCGGCAGTTCCGACAAGGCCTTCTCCAGTCCCTGCTGGGTCCGCTCCATACCGCAGTAGTCCCAGATGATCCGTCCCAATTCGCGATGGAAGTAATCCGG
>JBJTYE010000030.1:0-3093 GCA_046082625.1 Actinomycetota bacterium
CCCTCGGTGCGCTCCTCGCCGACGTCGCCCACAGTCGCCCGGTGCAACTCATCGGCACGGCGACCGACCCCGACGTCCTCTCACGGTTCAGCCTGCAACGCAGTCGCTACGAAGGCCCGACCGGCATCGTGGGCGTACTCAACGACGCCGCCAGTCGTGCCGGTATCCCGACGGCGTCGCTGTGGGCGGCCGTCCCCGCCTACGCCGCGCAGATCCCGTCTCCGAAGGCGGCATCGGCACTCATCGAGCGTCTGGCCGACATCGTGGACTGCGATCCGCTCACCTTGCTGCTCGACGCGCAGGTGGAGCAGTACGAAGTGCAGATCGACGAACTCATCAATCAGGACGAGCAGCTGGCCAATTATCTGGAGCGGCTCGAGACCATGGAGGACGAGGAGTTCGAGGACGACGACGACTTCAGCGACGACGACACCGCTGAAGTGGACACCACCTCATTGGCTGAAGAGAATCTGGACAGCGACGCCCTCATGGAAGAGGTCGAGCGGTTCCTGCGCAGTCAGCGCGACGACTGACGCCACACCTCGTCGCGAGGCGCGTCGAAGGCCGCGCCACTCGATTCGCCGCGAATGGCGGCGAAGGCCATCGGACCCCACCACTGGGCGCCGGCCGTCGGATCGGGCAACGCATCCTCGGCGAACCAGCCGAGTCCGCTGGTCTCGAGCGGATGCCCAGCGAGCGACCCACCGGTCGATCGACAGTGGAAGAGCAGCATGTACATGCCGAAGCGGCTGAACCCCATGCGCTGGCCGTCGATCACTCCGAGAAGCTGCACCGGCTGACATTCGATGCCGGTCTCTTCGCGGACTTCCTTGATGGCCACTTCGCTCGGTGAATAGCCGACGTCGGCCCAGCCGGTCGGGTACAACCACACGCCGGAGTCGGGACGTCGCACCAGCAGGATCTCACCCTCGTCGTTGCCGACGATGGCCCCGATGGCCACCTTGGGCGTCACGTACCCGGGGACGCCTTCGCCCACGGATTCCATCCACTCCTGCACGAAGTGGTCCTGTTCGCGGCGGATCTCCAGAGCCTCGTCGGCGGCGGCCTTGATGTCGGCGGCCACGTGCAGGACTTCTTCGAAGCGTTCGCGTTCGTACAGGTTCTGGGTGAAGCCCAATCCGGTGCGGGCGATCCCGGCCAGCGCCTCGCTCCAGCGCACCAGGTCTCGCGTGAAGTCAGCCGGTGTGGCCTCGCTCATGGGCTCAACCTAGCGTTCTCATCGAGAACTCAACGTGAAGAGAACGGCCCGCTCGATCTCGTGGCGATGGAAGGGATCGGTCACCTTCGCTCCCGACAGCGTGCGCACGTAGAACGAGTCCACCACCTCGTCACCGATGGTCTGCACGGTGGCGTGGCGGATGTCCAGACCCAGATCGGCGAGCGAGGTCGTCACGCGATAGAGGATGCCGATCTGATCGGGGGCGCGGACTTCGATGACCGTGGCATTCGACGAGGCGTGGTCGAAGAAGGTGACCCGCGGCGCGCTCGGTGCTCCTGCGGACCGGCGACGACTCTTGTAGGTGGTGGCTCGCTCGGCCAAGCGGGCTTCGATGGCCAGTTCCCCGTGCAGTGCCCGATGCAGATTGACCACCACCGGATCCCACTCGATGGGTCCATGCGACGGCACCGCCACCCGAAAGTGCGAGGCCGCCATTCCCTGTTCATCGGAATGGGCTTGGGCTCCGAGCACGTCGAGTCCGTGGAGTGCCAGCACTCCGGCCACCCGGCTGAAGGTACCCGGTCGGTCGGGACTGACGACGGTGATGGCGGTCTCCTCGGTGCGGACGTCGGTGGCGCCGGTGGCCATCATGGCCAGCACCTCGGCATCGGGGAAGAGCCGCCACTGTGCGGTGCTGATGTCGGCACCGCCCAGCACCATCCGCACGCGCTGCACCAGATCTTCCACCAGATCGGACTTCCACGATCCCCAGGCCGATGGTCCGGTGGCCAGGCTGTCGGATTCGGTGAGCATGTGGAGCAGTTCCAGGAGCACCGGTGTGCGCACGGCCTCGGCCACACCGGTGATGGTGGCCGGATCGGCCAGATCGCGACGCGTCGCCACATCGGGCAACAGCAGGTGGTGTTCCACCATGGCCGCGATGAGCGAGGTGTCTTCGGCGTTCAGTCCCAGTCGCGGCCCGATGCGTTGCACCAGATCCATACCGACCTCGGTGTGATCCCCGGGATAGCCCTTTCCGATGTCGTGGAACAACGCGCCGAGTACGAGAAGGTCGGGTCGCGAGACCCGATCCGCCCGTTCAGCGGCGTTGGCGGCCGCTTCCCAGAGATGACGATCGACGGTGAAGCGGTGATAGGCGTTGCGTTGCGGACGCGACCGGTTGGGGGCACACTCGGGTAGCAACCGCACCCAGAGACCGCGTTGGTCGAGGGCTTCGAGGACCGCAGTGGCGTCGCGCCCGGTGAGCAGCAAGCCCACCAAGTCGTCGATGGCGCCAGCCGGCCAAGGACTGGGGAGTGGCGGACAGTCCTGGGCCAGACGGTCCAAGGTCGGACGGTCGATACGAGTGCGCTCGCGAGCCGCCGCGGCGGCCACGCGCAACAACAAGGTCGGATCGGCGGCCGGGTCGATGGTCTCGTCCAGATGGATCTCACCCTGACGCAGGACGACTCCCGGTGCGAGGGCGCGATCGGGTTGTTTCTTGGCCGACGACGCAGCGACACGCGCCCAGAGTTCGTCCCCCACCCAGGCCACGGTGCGGCCGGCCGTGGAGACGGCACTCATCAAGGCGTCGGCATTCGGGTATCCGCACAAGGTGGCGACGGCGTCTTGGTCCTCCAAGTGGATGACGTCGCCGGCGCGACCGGCGTGGCGATGCAGGGCCACCCGCACCGCCGTCAGAACATCTCGACCGGCGTCGAGGGCAGCCCAGTCCGAACGGCTGATGTCCAGGCCACCGAGAGACGCCCACTGCACGGCGTGGATATCGCGTAGTCCGCCGTAGCCCTCCTTGATGTTCGGTTCCAAGAGGAAGGCCACCTCGCCGTGTTCCCGTTGGCGAGTTCGCACGCGGGTCATGAGGTCGTTCGATCGCGATTCGAAGTTCTTCTCCC
>JBJTYE010000031.1:0-23263 GCA_046082625.1 Actinomycetota bacterium
TGTTGGCGTTGGCGAAGTCCCTCGGACGCAATCCGCGCGATGTCGCCACCGAGATCGTGGCCCATCTCGGTGACGTCACCGACATGTGCTCGCGCCTGGACGTGGCCGGACCCGGGTTCGTGAACGTCACCTTCGACGACGAGTTCCTGTCCGAACTGCTCGCGCGCATGGGGTCCGACGCGCGGCTCGGCATCGCGCCGATGACCACCCGCCGCGTCGTTGTCGACTATTCGGCTCCCAATGTGGCCAAAGAGATGCACGTCGGGCATCTGCGCACCACGGTGATCGGAGACGCCTTGGTACGTCTTTTGACCTTCGTCGGTCACGAGGTGATCAAGGAGAATCACATCGGCGATTGGGGTACACCCTTTGGCATGTTGATCGAGCATCTCCTCGATCTCGGTGAGGACCGGGCCGCCGAGAATCTGTCCCTCGGAGATCTGGACGGTTTCTACAAGGCCGCTCGGGCCAAGTTCGACGCCGATACCGCGTTCCAGGACCGGGCGCGGGCTCGGGTGGTCATGCTCCAGAGCGGGGATCCGGAGACCCGGCGCCTCTGGCGACTGCTCGTCGATCTCTCCACCAGACATTTCAATGCGGTGTACCGATTGCTCGGTGTGCTCCTCACCGATGACGACCTGATGGGAGAGAGCGCCTACAACGATCTGCTCCCCGGTGTGATCGAACGACTGGATGCCCTCGGCCTGCTCGAGGAATCCGATGGGGCCGACGTGGTGTTCCCACCCGGTTATCAGAACCGGGACGGCGACCCACTTCCGCTGATCGTGCAAAAGGGTCAGGGTGGCTTCAATTACGCCACCAGCGATCTGGCCTGCATCATCGACCGGATCGAACGCCTGGACGCCGATCTGCTCCTGTACGTGGTGGGTGCTCCGCAGGCCCAGCATCTGTCGATGGTGTTCGACGTGGCTCGCATGGCCGGCTGGTTGCGTCCACCGCGCCAGGCCGTGCACGTCGTGTTCGGCAACGTGCTCGGTCCCGATCGCAAGATGCTGAAGAGTCGCAGCGGAGATCCGCTCAAGTTCATCGATCTGGTGGAGGAGTCGGTGGTGCGGGCCGATGCGGCCATCGCCGAGAAGAATCCGGACCTCGATCCGGTCGAGCGGGCCGAGATCGCCCGCATGGTGGGGATCGGTGCCGTCAAGTACGCCGATCTCTCGACCGACCGCATCCGGGACTACGTCTTCGATTGGGAGCGGATGCTCTCCTTCGATGGCAATACGGCCCCCTACCTGCAATACGCCCACGCTCGGATCTGCTCCATCTTCCGCAAGGCCGAGGTGGAGAGAACGGCCATCCGCGACCGGCCGATCGTCCTCGGCGATCTGCGAGAACACGCGCTCGCCCTGATGCTGCTGGGATTCGGCCCGGCGGTTGCCGACACCTTGGACAAGTACAGCCCCCACCGGCTGTGCACATATCTATATGACGTGTCGACCACCTTCACCGCCTTCTACGAGCACTGCCCGGTCCTGAAGGGGACCGATGAACGGACCCGCGACAGTCGGCTGGCGCTGTGCGATCTGACGGCACGGGTGCTCGCCCAGGGCCTGCAGCTCCTCGGCATCGAGACACCGGAGAAGATGTGAGTCCGCGACCCGTCCCTCTGCGGCTCCTTCCGGATTCGGCCCGAGTGGAAGCCGATGGATCGCTGAGCATCGGAGGATGCTCGCTCGCCGATCTGGCGGACCGCTACGGGACGCCGCTGTTCGTCTACGACGAAGGCCACCTTCGAGCACGGTGCCGCGAAGCGGTGCGGACCTTCGGTGCCGATGCGGTGATCTACGCCTCGAAGGCCTTCCTCTGCAGCGCCATGGCGGCTCTGGTCCATGATGAAGGACTGCTCATCGACGTTGCAACCGGTGGAGAGTTGCACGTCGCCCTGCACGCCGGTGTTCCTGCCGAGCGCTGCGTACTGCACGGGAACAACAAGAGCCTCGAGGAGCTGCGCATGGCGCTGACGGCCGGGGCCGACTCGCAGAGTCGACCCGGCGTGCGGCACGTGGTCATCGACAGCTTCGACGAGATCGATCGACTGGCAGCCTTGCGCGCCGAAGGTCTCCCGCGACCGCGAGTCATGGTCAGGGTGACGCCGGGAATCCACGCCCATACGCACGACTACATCGCCACCGGCCAGGACGATTCGAAGTTCGGATTCAACCTCGGTAACGGCGACGCGGCCCGGGCGGTCGAGGGGGTGCGCGCCACCGGTTGCGGCGATCTGATCGGTTTGCACTGCCACATCGGATCGAACGTCTTCGCCGTCGAGAGTTTCGCCCGTGCAGCCGAGGCCATGTCCACGTTCGCCCGGGGATTCGGATTGCCAGAACTCACCATGGGTGGAGGCCTGGGCGTCGCCTACACCGAGGACGAGGAAGCCCCCACCATCACGGCCTGGGGTGCGGCCATCCTCGATGCCTGCGCGGCGTCGGGATTGCAGGCTCGCGTCTCGGTCGAACCCGGACGGTCCATCGTGGCCTCGGCGGCAGTGACTCTCTATCGGGTCGGCACGATCAAGGCGATCGGGGGAATCCGCACCTACGTCAGTGTCGACGGCGGAATCAGTGACAATCCGCGTCCGGTCCTCTACGGAAGCGGATACGAGGCCTTCAAGGTCGCCGACGTCGGCGCCGAGCGGACGATGCCGGCGCGTCTCGTCGGCAAGCACTGCGAGAGTGGCGATGTCCTGATCTTCGACGCCGACGTACCGGACTCGCTCGCGGTCGGGGATCTCGTCGCCACACCGGTCACCGGCGCCTACGGACACTCCATGGCCAGCAACTACAACAAGGTCCCGCGTCCCGCAGTGGTCTTCGTGGGCGACGGCCGGTCCCGGCTGGTGGTACGCCGGGAGACCTACGACGATCTCGTGCGTTTGGACCTCTGAGACGATCAGGTCCCGTTAGCCTGCTCCGACGTGACTCCGAAAGACGCGTCCCGTCGAACCGTGCGTATCGGTCTGCTCGGTTGCGGCAACGTCGGAGCGGCTCTGTATCGCCTCGTGGAGCAGCAGGCTCCGGCGATCGAACAGCGGACCGGCGTGCGACTGCAGGTGGTCGGCGTGGCGGTGCGCAACCTGTCGCGCGAACGCGATGTGGACATCCCTGCCGGATTGCTCACCCGTGACGCTCACGGCCTGGTGGCCAGTGCCGATGTGGACGTGGTGGTCGAAGTGATCGGTGGTATCGAACCGGCACGCGAACTGATCACCACTGCACTGGCGGCCGGTAAGCCGGTCGTCACCGCCAACAAGGAACTCCTGGCCAATGTGGGCGTCGAGTTGTTCACCACGGCCGATGAGTCCGGAGTCGACCTGCTCTTCGAGGCGGCCGTCGCCGGGGGTATTCCGGTGGTGCGGAGCCTGCGCGAGAGTCTGCGTGGTGAGCCGATCAGCCGGGTGATGGGCATCATCAACGGCACGACCAACTTCATCCTCACCAAGATGACCGAGGAGGGCGCCGAGTACGGCGCTGCACTCGCCGAAGCCCAGCATCTGGGATTCGCCGAGCGTGATCCCACGGCCGATGTCGAGGGATTCGACGCCGGAGCCAAGGCGGCGATCCTGGCGTCCATCGCCTTCGGTGCCAAGGTCGTGGCCGGGGACGTGTATCACGAAGGCATCAGCCGGGTGACGGCAGCCGATATCGCCGTGGCCCAGCGGCTCGGGTACGTCATCAAGCTCTTGGGGATCGCCGAGCGTGATCCGGCGTCAGGTGAGATCGGTGTGCGCGTCCATCCGGCCATGGTGCCCAAGAACCATCCGTTGGCCAGTGTGCGCGAAAGTTTCAATGCCGTGTTCGTCGAAGGCGATGCGGTGGGCTCGCTGATGTTCTACGGACGGGGAGCCGGGGGCAATCCCACCGCCAGTGCCGTGCTCGGTGACGTCATCGATGCCGCCGTGAATCTGGCCAAGGGCACCCACGGAACACTGGGAGCGTTCTCCAAGGCCTCGATCCGGCCGATCGACGAGACCAGTGCCGAGTACCTCTTGTCCATGCAGGTGGCCGACAAACCCGGTGTGCTCCATGCGGTGACCGGAGCCTTCGCGCGACATGGCGTGAGCATCCGCGCCGCCGAACAAGAAGGTATCGGAGCAGAGGCGCGACTGGTCTTCATCACGCACGAGGCGCGCGAGTCGGCAGTTCAGGCCACGATGCGCGAATTGCGAGACATGGACGTCGTGCGTCAGGTCGGTGGATTGTTGCGGGTGATCGGCCGATGAGCGAACGGCGACGCTGATGCGTTACGTCTCCACCCGCGGGGACGCACCGGTCCTGGGATTCTCCGACGTCCTCCTGGCCGGATTGGCCACCGACGGCGGACTGTACGTGCCGGAAACCTGGCCGAGCATGCCCGACCTGCCGGTCGGGTCGTACGCCGACCTGGCGGCGGCCGTCATGGCTCCCTTCGTGGGCGGCGAGATCCCGGGTGAGGCACTGGCGCGCATGTGCCACGAGGCCTATGCCACCTTCCGCCATCCGGCCACGGTCCCGCTCGTGCAGATCGGACCGGATCAATGGATCATGGAGCTCTTCCACGGTCCGACGCTGGCCTTCAAGGATGTGGCTCTCCAAGTCGTGGGCCGCATGTTCGATCACGTTCTCTCGGCGCGTGACGAACGGGTGATGATCGTCGGCGCCACCAGTGGCGACACCGGATCGGCGGCCATCGACGGAGTCAAGGCCTGCCGGAACGTGGACATCGTGATCCTGTATCCGGCGGGACGGGTGAGCGATGTGCAGAGGCGCCAGATGACCACTGTGCAGGCTCCCAATGTGCACACGGTGGCAGTCGAGGGCACCTTCGACGACTGCCAGGATCTCGTGAAGGCGATGTTCAACGATCTGTCCTTCCGCGACGAGTTGAATCTCTCGGCGGTCAACAGCATCAACTGGGCCCGGGTCATGGCCCAGATCGTCTACTACGTGGCCGCTGCCGACGCTCTCGGCAACCAGCCGGTCTCCTTCAGCGTGCCTACCGGAAATTTCGGCAACGTGTTGGCCGGGTGGATCGCCCGTGAGATGGGGACGCCGATCGACGCCTTGATCGTGGGATCGAACACCAACGACATCCTCACGCGCTTCTTCGAATCCCGTCGGATGGAAGTCGACGGCGTGGTGCCCACACTCAGTCCGTCGATGGACATCCAGGTCTCGTCGAACTTCGAACGACTGCTCTTCGAGATGAACGACCGCGACGGCCGTCGGACGGCCCAGCAGATGGCCGACTTCCGATCCGGGGGACGTCTCGACGTCGAAGCCGAGCGGTACTCCCGTTGGATTTCGCCGGTCTTCCGTGCCGGGCGTTGCGACGATGCCGAGACCTTGTCGGTGATGTCCGACGTCCACCGTCGGACCGGCATGTCGATCGATCCGCACACCGCCGTCGGAGTGGCGGCCGCTCGCCGGTGCTCGGTGCCGGGAGTGCCGACGGTCACCTTGGCCACCGCGCATCCGGCGAAATTCCCCGACGCCGTCCAGCGGGCCACCGGGCGGTATCCAGCACTTCCCGACCATCTCTCCGACCTGCTGGAACGTCCCGAGCACAGCACCACGCTCCCGGCGGATCTGGACGTCATCAAGGGTTTCGTCCGGTCCGTGTCCCGCTGATCCGCAAGGAGCCGGCTTTGTGGCCGGGAACGTTGCGCTTCACCCTGGCGGTCGCTATGGTCGGGTCGTCTGGTTCTCCAGACCGCACGAGTTGCCACTGGCCCGTGCGGATCTCTCACTGGCGTCGGGACGCTGGTGCTCGTGCTCTGACATCGCACGTCGTCGCTGATCCCTCGCCTGAAAGCAGGTTTTCGTGGCTGCAGATGCCCTGGAAAAGTCGGTCCTCGAATCGAAGGACAAGGATCAGTTGTTCGCCATCGCCTCGGCGTTGGGACTGAGGCCTGGCCCTCGTTCGTCGAAAGAGACCATCATCGCCAAGATTCTCGACACCGTCGGCGGACCCGACGGTGGGGCGGGCAACGGCGCCGCCGAGCGCGCCACGACGCCGAGCGAAGGAGCCGAACCCGTCAAGCGACCCCGAGGCCGTCCGCCCAAGCCCAAGCCCGAGGGTGCTCCGGCCGCCAGTGGCGCATCGGAGGTCATCCTCGGTCCCGACGGCGAACCCCTCGCCGAATGGGAGGCCGAACTGGTTCGCCAGGGAGTGTCCACGGTCGAGGATCTGGTCGGCGGAGAGGGTCCGGCCCCGGCGCGCCGCGAAGGCGGGGGGCCGCGTCAGAACAACGGCGGTCATCAGAACCAGCGGTCCTTCGATCAGAATTCGCGGAACTTCGACGGCGAGAGTCGCAATCGTCGCCGTCGGCGGCGCGGCCGAGGTGGCCGCGACGAAGGCCCCCAGGGTGAGGATCGCGAGTACGTCGAGCGACCGACTGGCGAAGGCGGCAGCGGTCCTCAGGAAATGGTGCCGGTCTCCGGCTATCTGGATCTGCGCGACGAGGGATACGGATTCCTGCGCGTACGCGGGTACCTCCCGAGCCGCGACGACGCCTACGTGTCGGTCAAGCAGACCCGCCAGTACGGATTGCGCAAGGGTGACCATGTCACCGGCGTGGCGCGCACGGCAGGCCGCAACGAGAAGAACCCGGCACTCGTCGAGATCCAGACCGTGAACGGCGGCGATCCGGAATCGGGCAAAGGTCGGCCGCGTTTCGAGGATCTGACCGCGCTCTTCCCGGACGAGAAGTTGCGTCTCGAGAATCCTCTCGATCCGGGCAACATGACGGCCCGCATCATCGACCTGATATCTCCGATCGGCAAGGGACAGCGCGGGATCATCGTCTCTCCACCCAAGGCCGGAAAGACCACCATCATGAAGGAGATCGCCACGGCGATCGAACGCAACAATCCCGAGGTGACCCTCATGGTGCTGCTCATCGACGAGCGGCCCGAAGAAGTCACCGACATGCGCCGCACGGTGCGCGGAGAAGTCATCTCCAGCACCTTCGACCGACCGTCGGAGGAACACACCCACGTGGCCGAGATGGCCATCGAGAAGGCCAAGCGCATGGTGGAGAACGGTAAGGATGTCGTGGTCATCCTCGATAGCATCACCCGCTTGAGCCGCGCCTCCAACCTGGCCGCCCCGGCGCGTGTTCGCCTCCTCTCCGTTGGTATCGATGCCGGTGCCCTCTATCCGCCGAAGAAGTTCTTCGGTGCGGCCCGCAACATCGAAGAGGGCGGCTCGTTGACCATTCTGGCCACGGCGCTGGTGGAGACCAACAGCCGCATGGACGAAGCCATCTTCGAGGAGTTCAAGGGAACCGGCAACATGGAATTGCGGCTCGACCGCCGTCTGGCCGAGAAGCGGATCTATCCGGCGATCGACGTCGACTCGTCGAGTACCCGCCACGAGGAGTTGCTCTTCGATCGCAAGCAGCTGCAGATGGTCTGGAAGCTCCGTCG
Organism: Actinomycetota bacterium; assembly: GCA_046082625.1. GTDB lineage: Bacteria > Actinomycetota > Acidimicrobiia > Acidimicrobiales > Ilumatobacteraceae > Casp-actino8. The sequence goes on from JBJTYE010000031.1 coordinate 7,431, forward strand.
GGTGCTGTCGGGTCTGGCCTCGGAGGGCAACCCCGCACCGGGTCTGGAGCTGCTCATCGACCGGCTCCGGCAGTTCAAGAACAACGACGAGTTCCTGGCCGAGATCGGCAAGACGCCGTCGATGTGACATAGCGGGCTCCGGAACGGCCCTGGTGGGAACCCGGACCTCCCGGATACACTCACCATCTCCCTGTCGTCACCGAGGAAGTAGCAGAACGATGAAGGCTGAAATCCACCCCAACTACGAGGTCACGAGCGTGCGTTGCTCGTGCGGCAACTCCTTCGAGACTCGGTCGACCCGTGGCGGTGACCTGAACGTCGAACTTTGCAACGAATGCCACCCCTATTTCACCGGCAAGCAGAAACTGGTGGACACCGGTGGCCGGGTCGAGCGCTTCAACAAGCGCTACGGATCCCGCAAGACCAAGGCCAAGTAGTCCGCACTGGGCGGTACGGATCTGGAACCCGAGCGCCGCGGGCGACTCTTCCTGGCCAAGTTGGCCGCGCTGGTCCACGAACATTTCGATGACGCCGTCGCATCGGCGCCGACGCAACGGGTGGCCCTCGGCGTCGGAGCGGCCATGTCGCAGGGTGCCACGTCCTGGGTGCTGGTCGAGGATCGCCCCGATCGCGGCCTCGGGGTGGCGCTGACCTGGGCACTTCGCCAGAACGCCGAACATCTGCACGTCCTGGTCCCCGATCGCGCCGGTGAACTGGCGCGTCGAGCCTCCGAATTCGACCTCGACATCACGGTGTGGTCGACTGCGCAATCGGGTACGACGCTCGCCCGTGCGACTCCGGAACCGTTCGTCGAACAAGCCGAGGTGGACGGTCGCCATCTGGCATTCGCGGACGTCATCTTGGACAGCGGGGCCGAGGTGGTCGTCGAGCACGGAGTGGTCTGCGGCGAAGTGCGCGGCCTCGAGGTGTGTCGCGTGGTCACCGATCCGATGTCCGGCGATTGTCGACTCGAGGTGGGAGTCGGCGCACACGATCGCGAGGCATTCGGGCTTCTGCACGGCGACGCTCCAACTGCCGAGTCCTTGCGGCGCATCGTCGACGTCGTGGCCTCGCACCGACGTGACGGAGCCGATCCCCATCCTCTGAATCGTCTGGGGGCAGAACGTGCGTTGCGGGCCCGGTTGATCGCCGAACCATCCCTGGTCGATGCGAGCTTTCTGCGCTGGGCCGCGCCGGCCACCCCGCGCCCGAATCTCAAGGATCCGGTGCCATGCGTGGCGGTCGGTGACTCGAGATCCGGACAGCCGGTGGTCGTGGTGTGCTCCACCGGTGTCGACATCGACGTGGTGCCCTTCGCCGGTGAGGCGCGACTCTTCCATGGCGCGCCCGACACCGAGTTGGTGATCGCCGTTCCCGAACGTGACGCGACGTCCTTGACCAGACAGTTGGCCGGCACCCTGCGTCATCCGGCTCGCGTCGTCGGGCTGGCTTCCGGCGTAGCCTGATCCGGTGCGCGACAAGTGGGAATCTCTCCTGATGGAGCACGTGACGCTGGAGTCGCTGCTCTCGGATCCCGACGTTCTCGGTGATCAACGTCGCCTCCGCGATGTCTCCCGTCGCTACAAGGAATTGACACCGGTGGTCGAATGCATCCGGCGTCTCGAAGCCCGGCGCAACGATGGCGAGGCGGCTCGCGAACTGCTGGCCCTGGCCGAATCCGACGCCGAACGCGACCAACTGAAGGCCGAAAGAGATGCGGCGAGCTCCGATGTCACCCGACTCGAGGACGAGTTGCGGACTCTGCTCCTGCCCAAGGATCCCAACGATGGTCGACCGGTGATCATGGAGATCCGTGGCGCCGAAGGTGGTGAAGAGGCCAACCTCTTCGCTCGGGATCTGTACGAGATGTACCTGGCCTATGCGGCCAAGAGGGGCTGGAAGACCGAAACGCTGTCCCTCGATCCGAGCGACCTGGGCGGTGTCAATCAGGTGGTGTTCGCCATTCGCGGCGACGACGCCTGGTCCCGACTCAAGTACGAAGGCGGGCCGCATCGGGTGCAGCGGGTCCCGGTGACCGAGAGCCAGGGACGTATCCACACGTCGTCGGCCACGGTGATGGTCCTGCCGGAGGCCGAAGACGTCGACGTGGACATCGACGAGAAGGATCTGCAGATCGACGTCTACCGATCGAGCGGTCCGGGTGGACAGGGGGTCAACACCACCGACTCCGCCGTGCGCATCACCCATCTCCCCACTGGCATCGTCGTGGCGATGCAGGACCAACGGAGCCAATTGCAGAACCGGGCCCGGGCCATGGTGATCCTCCGCTCGCGTCTGTTGAAGGCCGCCCAGGAAGAGCACGAGGCCAAGTTGTCTCAAGAACGGCGTTCGCAGATCGGAGGCGGCGGACGGGGCGAGAAGATCCGCACCTACAACTTCAAGGAGAATCGACTGACCGACCATCGCATCGGTTTCACCATCTATTCGCTGTCCGATGTGCTCGCCGGCGATCTCGATGCGGTCATCGACGCCCTGGCCAATGACGAACGCACCCGCCAATTGGCGGGTCAGGACGTATGACTCCCGACGAGAGATCGCCGATCACCTGGCGGGAATTGCTGGAGGAGACCGGACGCGTTCTCGGCGAACGCCCGGCGGCGCGTTGGCTCTGCGAGACCGCCTGCGGACTCGACGGTCAGGAGTTCCTCGACGAATTGGATGCACCCGCGACCGAGCGCATGGTGGCGCATCTCGACGCCATGGTGCAGCGGTATCGACAGGGTGAACCACTCGCCTACGTCATGGGTCGATGGTCGTTCCGGACCATCGACGTCCTGGTGGACCCCCGGGCTCTCATTCCACGGCCGGAGACCGAGATCGTTGCCGAACGTGCCATCGAATTGGCCCGCAGTCGTCCGGCGCCGCGCCGCGTCGTGGATCTCGGAACCGGCACCGGGGTCATCGGACTGTCGATGGCCGTCGAACTGCCGGTGTCCGGGACCGAGATCTGGATGACGGACGTGTCCACCGAGGCCCTCGATCTGGCTCGCGCCAACGTCGCCGGCATCGGCCGGGCCGGTGCCAACGTTCGGCTCGCCGAAGGTTCCTGGTTCGCCGCTCTTCCCGAAGACCTGCGCGGCGTGGTCGACGTGGTGGTGAGCAACCCTCCCTACATCGCCGTCGGCGACGACGAAGTGCAGGTCGACGTGGTCGAGTGGGAACCCCATGGTGCACTGTTCGCCGGGAGCGACGGGTTGGATGCGCTGCGAATCGTCATCTCCGACGCCCCGCAGTGGCTGATGTCGTCAGGTTGGTTGATCGTCGAGATCGGTCATCGCCAAGGATCCTCGGTGAGCGCGCTCATGAGCGAGGCCGGCTTCACCGAGGTCAGGGTCGGCCGGGATCTCGCCGACCGCGATCGCTACGTCGAGGGGCGCTCACCGTGAATCCCGAGCGACCGTCGCAGGAAGTCCAGTTGGTGGAGCAAGAGATTCTCGGCCACCACCGCCTGCGGGGTCATATGCGAGACACCGCTCAAGGGCAGGACCTCGTGGGGCTTGCCACCCGCCAGTAGTGCCGAGGACAACTGCAGGGTGTGGGCGGCGACCACGTTGTCGTCGGCGAGTCCGTGGATCAGGAGCAGTGGCCGGGTCAATCGTGCCGCGTCGAGGATCAGCGAACCGGCGCGGTACGGGCCGTCGTCGACAGTCGGATCGCCGAGATAGCGCTCGGTGTAGTGGGTGTCGTAGAGCCGCCAATCGGTGACCGGAGCTCCGGCCACGGCGGCATGGAACACGTCCGGACGACGCAGCACGGCCAGGGCCGCCAGGTACCCGCCGAAACTCCAGCCGCGAATGCCGACCCGCGTGGTGTCGAGCGGGGCGCCCTGGTCGACCAGGGCCTGCAACGCAGCGACTTGGTCCTCGAGAACCACGTCGGCGAGATCGCCGTGCACCGCTCGTTCCCAGTCCGTTCCCAGACCCGGCGTCCCGCGACCATCGACCACCACGACGGCGAAACCCTGATCGGCGAACCATTGCGAGGTGCAATGGGCGGCGCGCGAATCCACCACCCGTTGGGCGTGGGGTCCGCCGTAGGGATCCATCAGCACCGGTAGTCGAACTCCCGGCTCCATCCGGTTCGGCAGCACGAGCGCCGTCGGGATGCGCCGGCGACCGACCCGCTGCATGCTCACGCGAGGAGACACCAGCGGCGTCTCGGCGTCGTTGCGGATCTCGAATCGTCGGTGCTCGGTCACGACGGTGACGGTGGCTCGTTCCTGGGAGAGAGACGCTCGTCGAACCACCAGAGTCGATCCGCCGACGCTGCCGGCGTGCAGGCCATCGAGTGCAGTGAGGCAATGGGAAGTCTTCTCGTCTCGCCGCCATCGCCAGATGCTCTGCATCTCCGGTCGTTCGAGTTCGTTGGCGGTGAAGACGATCGTGTTCTCGTGCGTCGCCACGATCGAGCGCACGTTCAGGTCGATCGGTGACACGCATCGGTCTCCGACCACGAGGCGCGCCAGACCGTCGCGATGATCGACGTACACGATCTCACCGTTCGCCAATCGGTTCGGCGAACCCGGCACCAGGTCGACCCAGGTGTCGCTGACCAGGAGCACATCGTCGGTGACGGCGCCGTCGCGGATGTCCACCGAGCAGATGGCGGCGCGTCGCTGATCGCGGCTTTGGAGGGTCAGCAGCAGGTCCTGAGCACTGGTCCAACCCACGGTGGCCAGGTACTCGTACCCGGAGTCCCAGGTCAGATCCCGTCGTCGTGACCCGTCGGCGGCCACCACGCTGAGCGTCACCGTGGCATTGGCGGTTCCGGCGGCCGGATACCGCACGGCCAGTGGATCGCGTTCGGGATGTGCGGGGTCGGCGATGTACCAGATCCCGACCGGACCTTCATCGACGCGGCAGACGGCCAGGTGCTCACCGTCGGGACTCCACCAGAAACCGCGTTGCCGGTCCATTTCCTCCGCGGCGATGAAATCCGCCGACCCCCAGGACACCTCGGCGTTCCCGGCCTCGGGTTCGACCACGGTCCGCACGTCGGCGACGAGAACGTCTCCGTCCACCGTCGGGGGTACCGCGAACGACTTGAGGGACCGCCCGTCGACGTAGGCGATCTTCGTGCCCCGAGGATCGGGACGGGCATCGAAGGCCGGGCCCGTGCCTTCGACCCGGACCACGGCACCCGATTCGAGATCCGCGATGTGGATCAGACCGCCGAGGACGAAGACCAGACGGCGGAGAGCGTCGTCGTGGGTGTAGGAGGTGATGCCTCCGGCCCCTTCGCGCAGGCGTTCGCGACGCGCCCGCTCGGCCGGTGACAGGTCGTCGGCGTCGGCCAGCAACGATGTCGGATCGCAGACCAGTCGTTCCTCCGCCGACTCCACGTCGATGCTCCACAGGCAGTTCACCGGATCGCTCCCGCCGTGGCTGCGCAGAAAGACCACCCGCAGCCCGTCGGGGGAGACCGAGATGTTGCGGGGCTCGCCGAGGGACAGTCTCTGGGTGCGCGCGTACTGCCGAGGGAAGGTGTCCGGTGTCGAAGACGAGTCGTGACCCCCGGGATGACTCACGGTGCGACTCACGGTGTGACGAGGATCTTGGCGTGGGCCTCCGGATTGCCGAGATCGGTGAATGCCTGTGGCACTCCCTCGATGTCGATGCGACCGGTGATCAAGGGTGAGAGATCCACTTTGCCCTCGGCGATGCTGGTGAGGGCGTTCGAGAATTCCGCTGGGGAATAACCGAGCACGAACTGCAGCGAGAGTTCCTTGCCGATGCCGAGCATCGGATGGATCCGGTCCTCTTGCATACATGCTCCGACGATGAGGATGCGCGCATCCTTGGGCGCCATGCGCATGGCCTGTTCGATCATGCCGGGGATCCCGACGGCTTCGAAGACGACCAGGGGTTTGCGTCCGTCGATCCGACGCCAGGCCGAGATGGCCGGCGTCTCCCGGGGATCCACCACGACGTCTGCTCCCAAGTGCTCGGCGAGGGCTCGTCGACGCGGCGAGAAGTCGGCGCCGACGACGGGTCCGATCCCGCGCATCTTCAATTCCGCGATGCACGCCAGTCCCACGGGTCCGAGACCGAGGACGACGGCTGCGTCACCCTCGGCGATGCGGCTCTTCTCCACGGCGTGCACGCCGACGGCCAGTGGCTCGGTCATGGCGGCCAGTTCGGGAGACAGTCCATTGGGGACCTTGAGGCTCATGAGTTCGTTGACCACCAGCCGTTCGGCGTAGCCACCCGGGTACTTGTTGCTGAAACCCACTCCGTGCACACCCTGGTCGTCGAAGGTGACCGGGAAGCTCACCACGATGTCGCCTGCTTTCAGATTCGACACACCCGGTCCGGTCTCCAGGATCTCGCAGCAGTACTCGTGTCCCATCACCGTGTCGAGATGCGGTTCGAACATCACCGGACGCGCTGGATCCGGTTCGGCGCCGGCGTCGTCGTTCATCTCGGCGGTCAGGCGTCGGCTCTCCTCACCATGGACCAGGAGATGCAGATCGCTGCCGCAGATTCCGCACGCCAGAACTTTGGCCAGCGCCTGGCCCGGTCCGGCCACCGGATCGGGGATGTCGTCGACTCGCAAGGACCAGTTCTTCATGACGGCGGCGCGCATGTCGAGACATTACGCCCGTCGCCGCGTGCTGGCGATATCCCTGCTCAGGCCGGTCTCTGGCTGAAATGAGCGATGGCGTCACTCAACAGAGCGAAGGCCGCCTCGTCGTCGACGCCAGTCAGGACCTCGCAGTTGGGGGACTGCACTTCCTTGAGGTCCCGCTCGTCGATCAGGGTCATGCCACGGGTGTGGGTTCCGGTCAGTTCCACCACCACGTGGGCATCCTTGCGAGCGAAGAGGTGCGGATGCGTGAGGGCCATGACCGCCAGCGGGTCGTGGACCGCTCCACCATCCATTCCGTGATGACGACGCATATAGGCGTCGGTGAAGAACTGCATGAGATCACCCAGGACGGCGGCCAGTCGACCGGGGGTGGCCTTGACTGCGTCGATACGCGGTTGGGTGGCTCGGAACTGATGCGTGAGGTCGAGCCCGGCCATGACGAGTGGGCCACCGTAGGTGAACACCACGTCGGCGGCTTCCGGATCCACCCAGATGTTGAATTCGGCCGCCGTGGTTCGATTACCGAAGGTCCCGCCTCCCATCAGCGAGATCCCGGCGATACGTCGGCCGACATCTGGTGCCAGACGCAGTGCCATGGCGATGTTGGTGAGCGGACCGGTCGGAACCAGCCATAGTCCCTCGGTGGCGCGACACGAATCGATCAGGAAACCGACGGCGTCCTCGCTGTCGATCGAACTGGTCGGTGCCGGGAGATCGGCGCCGTCCAGGCCGCTCTCGCCGTGGACGTAGGTCGCGTATTGCGGCGGTGCCACCAACGGACGGGTCGCACCTTTGTGGACCGGAACGTCCAGGCCGAGCAGATCCTTCATCACCAACGCGTTGTGGGTGGTGGATTCGATCGGGGCATTTCCCGAGACCGTGGTGATGCCGACGATGGTGGTGTGTCGCGCTGCGAAGACGATGGCCAGCGCATCGTCGTGACCGGGATCGCAGTCGAGAATGATCGAAGGCGAGCTCATCACACCAGGATCGATCCCTGAGCGTCGAGACGCACGGCTCGCCCGACCCATTCACCGTCGCACATTGCTGTCACCGTCGCCGGATCCTCGCTGATGCCCCAGGCCCGTGCTCCAGCGGGCAACAGACAGGCGGCGATGGCGCGTTCGGGATTTCCCTCGCGATCGTGCATCACGGTGTAGCCCTCGACGGTCGCCGAACCCTCGGAGTCGCCCACGTCGACCGCCTGGCGATGCGGGAGGGCATCGATGGCTTCCTGTGGGTAGGCATGGCGGAAGCCGCTCTCGGGGGGAGTGGTGCTGTAGATGCCGAAGGCGTGTTTGGTGGCGTATCCGCCGTTGGCCCAGACCAGTCCCTTCTCGCCAGGACGTTCTCGTAGATCGGCGACGACCGTGGCCACGGCATGCATCACGTAGTTGTTCCAGGGACCCCCGGCGAAGGAGAGTCCTCCCGTGCGAGTCAGCTGTCTCTCGAGGGACAACCCGAGCGAGGCCGCTCCCAACTGCACCGCCGAGGGGAAACAGGAGTAGAGGTCGATGACGTCGATCTCGTCGATCGATGTCCCGGCCAGTTCGAGAACGGTACGGCCGCCCAATTCGATGGCCGGAGTACTGGTGAAGTCCTGGCGTTCGGAGAAGTACTTGTGCTCGTGACAGTCGGCTCCGGCAACGGGGAACACCCACTTGTCCCGGGAAACGCCCAGACGTGCGGCGGTCTCCGCCGAGCACATGATGATGGCCGCCGACTGATCCACATCGTTGTTGGAGTTCATGACCTTGGTGTACGGGAGTCCGATCATGCGATTACGCGGACCGGTCGTGGTGATCTCCTCGGGTGACAGCGGCGTGCGGATCCAAGCGTAGGGATTCCGGGCCGCCACCTTGCTGAAGTTCGACCAGAGTCGGCCGAGATGGGCGGTGTGTTCGGCGATGCTGCGACCGGACTTGGCTCGCAGGGCCGTCTCGAAGATGGGGTACACCTGAATGGGGGCCACGATGCGCCGAGAGATCTCGAATTCGTGGTTCATCACCAGTTCCTCGCCCATGACCCGCGTCGGCTTCACGTCGTCGGGAACCTCGGGCCACGGTAGGTCGATGCCGGCGGCCCGGGCTCGTTTCCTGGTGCGAGAGGTCTCTCCGCCGCAGAGGATGACGAGATCGCAGGAACCGTTCTGGATCTCCGTGGCGGTGGCGTTGATCAGCGATTGGGGAGTGTTGCCGCCCATCGTGGTGGCCACGGTCTCGCCGGGTTCGATCCCCAGTTCGGCGGCGATGAACCGCGCCGGATCGCGGTACCGCCAAGAGAGGAAACTCACCACCCGCAGCGAGTCGGGTCGTGGCACGCCGCTCAGTCCGGCGTCGGCCGCCGCCGCCCGGACCGCATCGGCGATGAACGGAGCGGGAGCCTGGGCGCTCAAGGGATCGTCGATGCGTTGCAAGGACTGGCCGACTCCGATGATCACGGGGGTGCGGGGGTCCACGGCCATGAGGGCAATGTAGTTGTTCGGTCTCGGAGCCCTTCAGTCGCCGGCGTGTCCAAGTACCGGTGCGCGATCTCGGACCTAGGATGAGAGCGTGTCGGAGACCGGGTCACTGCGTATCGCCATCGGTTCGGATCATGCGGGCTACGACCTGAAGTCCCATCTCGTGACCTTGCTCACCGGACTCGGGCACCGTGTCGACGATCAAGGCACCCATTCGACCGAGAGTTGCGACTATCCGCCGATCTGCGCCGGTGTCGGACGCACCGTCCGGGACGGCCGAGCCGACGTCGGAATCGTGCTCGGCGGCAGCGGACAGGGTGAGCAACTGGCGGCCAACAAAGTGCGTGGAGTGCGAGCGGCACTGTGCAACGATCTGTACACGGCGCGAATGGCCCGGGCCCACAACGACGCCAATGTGCTTTCGATCGGGGCGCGGGTCGTGGGTCTCGGTCTGGCTGAGGAAATCGTCACAACCTTCCTTTCCACTGCCTTCGAAGGGGGTCGCCACGCTCGACGGGTGGCACAGTTGTCTCAGTTGGAAGACGAGTTCTGACGCGCCGGATCCGAAACGAGACACTCCATGCCTTTTCCTTCAGACAGCGATCCGGATCTCGAAATCGAACGTCTACTGGATCAAGAGTTCGAACGCCAGACCACCGGGCTCCAGTTGATCGCCAGCGAGAATTTCACGTCGCCGGCGGTGATGCACGCCGTCGGCAGCGTGCTGACGAACAAGTACTCCGAGGGTTACCCCGGTAAGAGGTACTACGGAGGCAACCAGGTCGTCGATTCGATCGAAGCTCTGGCCATCGAGCGCGTGAAGGCGCTCTTCGGGGCCGAACACGCGAACGTGCAACCGCATTCGGGAGCGAATGCCAACATGTGCGTGTACCAAGCCTTCCTGAACGCCGGTGACACCGTGCTCGGTCTGAGCCTCGACCACGGCGGTCATCTGACCCACGGTTCGCCGGTGAACGCCAGTGGCAAGCTCTACAACTTCGTTCCCTACAAGGTGACCCCCGGTGACGAGCGCATCGACATGGATCAGGTGCGGGATCTGGCTCTCGAACATCGGCCGCGGATGATCGTCGCCGGTACCACCAGCTACCCGCGTCGGATCGACCCGGAGCCTTTCAAGGTCATCGCCGACGAAGTGGGTGCCTACTTCCTCTACGACGCCGCGCATCTGGCCGGTCTCATCGCCGGAGGGGTCTATCCGAATCCGGTGCCTTTCGCCGATGCGGTCACTTTCACCACCCACAAGACGCTGCGCGGTCCGCGCGGCGGGTGCATCCTGTCCAAGAGCGAGCATGCGGCCGCTGTCGACAAGTCGGTGTTTCCGGGATGGCAGGGCGGACCACTCGAGCACGTCATCGCCGGCAAGGCGGTGGCCTTCCGGGAAGCATCCAGTCCGATGTTCAAGACCTACGCCGCGCAAGTGGTGGCCAATGCCTCGGCTCTCGCCCAGGCTCTGGCCGAGAACGGCTTCCGTCTGGTGTCCGGTGGAACCGACTGCCATCTGATGGTGGTGGACCTGAGCCCCTTCGATGCCGACCTCACCGGTAAGGAGGCCCAGGCCGTTCTCGATCTGGCCGGCATCACCTTGAACAAGAACACCATTCCCGACGACCCGCGCAGTCCTTTCGTGACCTCGGGTGTGCGGATCGGCACGCCCTCGGTGACCACCCAAGGCATGGGAGTCTCCGATATGTCGACCATCGCCACCCTCATCGCCCGGGCCTTGCGGGGCCGGGGATCGCAGGCCGAGGTGGCTGCCGTGCGGACCGAGGTGGCCGCTCTGTGTGCCGCCTTCCCGGCCTACCCGAACGGCTGCTGAACGGCACCGAATAGTCTCTCGGCGTGCCGAACACCGCGGGCTATCTCTTCATCGGTTGCGTCGCCGCGGTGGTGACCTTCGCCAGTACGGCAGTGGTGATCAGGGTCGCCCAGCGTCGGGGATGGGTGGTCGAACCCGACGATCGGCGCGTGCACCAGGTGGCTACTCCCGATGTCGGCGGCATCGCCATGTTCTTCGGTTTCGTGGTGGCCATCGGGGTGGCCTGGCAGATGGACCGCTTCTCTCTCGTGTTCGACAACAACTCCGAACCCCTGGGTGTCCTGTTGGCGGCATTGGTGATCTTCGCCACCGGCCTCTTGGACGACTTCCGCGAGATCTCGAGTCCGGCCAAGACCACCGGCGCGGTCCTCGCCGGGCTGATCCTGGTGTGGTTCGGCGCCACGATGTTCTATTTCCGCGTGCCCTTCTTGGACGTCTTCGTGTTGTCGGACGATTGGATTCCGATCATCACCATCCTGTGGGTGCTCGGCATGAGTCAGGCCGTCAATCTGATCGACGGTCTGGACGGTCTGGCGGCCGGCATCGTGGCCATCGCCGCGGCTTCGTTCTTCTTGTATAGCCGACGACTCGACGATCTCGGAGTGCTGGCCCAGCCGAACGTGGGACCGCTCATCGCAGTCATCGCCTTCGGGGTCTGCATCGGGTTCCTCCCCCACAACTTCAATCCGGCGCGCATATTCATGGGCGATAGCGGTGCGCTCTTCCTCGGTCTCTTGATGGCGGTGTCCACGAGCGTGGTCGGCGGGCGGGCCGATCCGAACACCGAGGCCTACACACCGGGTCAGACGTATTTCTTCCTGGCACCGCTGTTCATCCCTCTCTTCATTCTCGGGGTTCCCATCTTCGACACGCTCTTCGCCATCGTGCGGCGGGCGGCGCGTCGACAGGGAGTCGCCACCGCCGACAAGGGCCATCTGCATCACCGACTCATGGACCTCGGCCACGGTCAACGGCGCAGCGTGCTCATCTTGTGGTTGTGGACCGCCATCTTGAGTGGATTCGTCCTGTATCCGATCTTCACCGAGGCCCGCACCGCTCTGATTCCCTTCGGGACCGCGGCCATCGCGCTGAGTCTGTACACCGTTCTCCATCCCGAAGTTCGTCGACAGCGTCGTGAACCTCCCGACGGGATTGCCGCCGACGTGTCGCAGGCACTGACCGAGCCGAACGGTTTGCCCCGCCCGCAGCGCCAGGACTAGATTGTGCGTACTTTCACGAGGGCGTTCACGTCGTCGTGTCGGATCCCCCTCGTGCCATGCGACATCTGGAGAACCCCACCCGAGCCGTGATGCCCGAAGCGCAGCCCTCCGATGACCAGCCCTCGAGCGACGTGACGGGTCGTCCGGCGCTCACCGGTCGGATGACCCGGTCTCTGGTCCGGGTGAACCGGTCCGCCAACGTGGACGCCGGACTCGGACAAGGCATGGAGATGGCTCTCACGCTGTGCGTCTTTCTGGGTTTGGGGTGGCTCGTGGACCGAGCCGCCGGCACCAGTCCCTTGTTCATGGTGATCCTGGTGGTCTTCGCCATGATCGGGCAGTCGGCCCGGATGTGGTTCACCTACGACGCCCGCATGAAGATGCTCGAGGACGAGCGACGCCGGCGGGCCTCGGGGTCGGTCGACGACTCGACGACGAGGTCCGGGAGCTGACATGACCGCCGAACGCCCGGAGTCGACGCTGGTCACCCGTTTGGACGGGGAGGCCCCGGAGATCACGGTCTCCCTCGACATCCTGCGGCGGGGAGCCATGGTGGCCCCGGTGATCGTGGCGGTCTGCGCGGTCTTCGCCGGTCTCGACGGGGTTTTCAGTTCCCTTTACGCCATCGGCTTGGTCCTGGTGAATTTCCTGCTGGCGGCGGGTCTGGTCGCCTGGACGGCCCGGATCTCCCTCGGACTCATGATGGGGGCGGTCCTGTTCGGCTATCTCGTCCGTCTCGGACTGATCTTCCTGGCTGTGATTCTTGTCCGGGACGCGTCCTGGATTTCACTGACCGCTCTCGGATTGACCATCATTGTCACTCATCTAGGACTCCTCGTGTGGGAGATGCGCTACGTTGCGGCATCCCTCGCATTTCCGGGGTTGAAACCCCGCCCCAAGACCTGATGGCCATCGCCCTGCCCCACTCGAAACGGACAAAGGAATCAACGTGATCGCACTCGAATTTCCGCCGATCAATGAAATTCTGCGCTGGAAAGACCTGTTCCCCACGTTCAACAAAATTGCTCTCATCGCCTGCGCTGCGGCCCTGATCGGCATCGTGGTCTTCCTCCTGGCGGGGCGGAAGGACGCCAAGACCGCACCGAAGGGCATCCGAAATTTCGCCGAGACCATCGTCGAGTTCATCGAGAACGGCATCGTCATGCAGACCATGGGTCGGGACGGACTCGGCTGGACGCCGTTCCTTCTCAGCCTGTTCACGTTCATCTATCTCTGCAACGTGCCCGGCATCATTCCCTTCCTGCAGATGCCCGCCACGGCCCGCATGGCCCTGCCCATGTTCCTGTCGCTGTTGGTCTGGGTGGTCTTCATCGGAACGGGGTTCAAGCACCAGGGCATCGGGTATCTGAAGAGCTCCCTCTTCCCACCGGGTGTGCCCAAGGCTCTCTACGTCCTGGTGACCCCGATCGAGTTCATCTCGACTTTCCTCGTCCGCCCGTTCTCTTTGACGGTGCGACTCTTCGCCAACATGCTGGCCGGTCACATCTTGCTGGTGACCTTCGCCTTGCTCTCCGAAGCCCTGTTCCAGGCCAAGGGCAACCCGGCGCTCATTCCCGTCGGCATCCTGCCGCTGTTCATGCTCATCTTCTTGACGGCCTTCGAAGTTCTGGTGGCCTTCTTGCAGGCGTACATCTTCACCATCCTCACCGCCGTGTACATCGGTGGTGCCGCTCATCCCGAGCACTGACCCGTCGATCACGATCTCTACCCAACACACACAGGAGACCAACAACAATGGAAGCACTTGCCACACTTGCTGCCCTCACAGGTGATGAAGCAAAGGCCGCTTCGGCTGCCGGTTCGGCCGGTTTCGCCTACGGCCTGGCCGCTATCGGACCCGGAATCGGCATCGGATACCTGGTCGGAAAATCGGTCGAAGCCATGGCTCGGCAGCCGGAGGCCGCTGGCATGGTCCGCACGACCATGTTCCTCGGAATCGCCTTCACCGAAGCCTTGGCCCTCATCGGCTTCGTGGTCTTCATCCTCATCGGACTCTGACCATTCATCTCCATAGATCTTTCGACCGATTCACGACCGACAAGGAGTTGACGTGCTGACAGCAGTCGTCATCCGCTCGGGTGAAGCGTTCCAGGTCCGACTCGTCACCGCCGAGAAAGAAGGCGGGAAGTTCGACCCGGAGGAATGCGCTTATCCCCCCGAGGAATCCAACCCAACCGAATGTGGTCCAGGACCCAGCCCGATCATTCCGGAAGTCAAGGAACTGATCTGGGGTGCCAGCGCGTTCATCGTGTTCGCTCTGGCCATGCGCCTGTTCCTCTTCCCTCGACTGAAGAAGGGGATGGACGCTCGTTACGAGTCCATCCGGTCGGGTCACGAGCAGGCCGATGCGGCTCGCGCCGCGGCCCGCTCCGAAGTGGCGCAGTACGAGTCGGCCGTGGCTGCGGCGAAAGCCGAAGCCGCCAAAGTGCTCGAAGCGGCGCGGGAGACCTTGGAACAGGAGCGTCAGTCGCAGATCTCGTCGGCCAATGCCCGCATCGCCACCCAGCGTGAGGCCGCTGTGGCCCAGGCCGATGCTGCTCGCGCCGCCGCCCGATCCCAGATCGAATCGGCAGTGGCCGATGTCGTGTCCAGTGCGGTCGAAGCGGCCGCCGGCAAAAAGCCCGACGCCGCCCAGGTGTCGCGGGCGGTCGCCGAAGCCATGGGTGCAGGAGTTCGCTGATGTCGATGTTCACCGCCCTGTTCGCCGCTGATCCGGCCGAAACGCATCACTGGCTGCTGCCCGAGACCGCCGAAATCATCTACGGAGGCATCGCCTCGGTTCTGGTGATCGGCGCGCTCGTGAAGTTCGCCCTGCCGATGTTCAAGAAGTCCCTGGCCGCTCGGACCGAGCGGATCCAGAAGGAACTGGACGCCTCGGCCGCCGATCTGGCCGCCGCCGAACAGGATGCATCATCCATTCGGCGAGCTCTCGGCGACATCGAGGCCGAGCGCACCCGTTTGATCGGCGAAGCCAAGGCCCAGGCCGAGGCCATGCTGAGCGACGGTCGGGCCCGGCTCTCCGCCGAGATCGCCGATCTGGAAGCCAGGGCCGTGGCCGACGCGGCGACAGCCGCCGCCCGCGGCTCCGACGAACTGCGCGCCGAGATGGCTCGGGTGTCGGCGGTGGCCGTCGATGCAGTCGTGCCGACGGTGCTCGACGATCAGACCCAGCAGGCTCTGATCGAGAACTTCATCGCGAAAGTGGGTGCAGGACGATGAGCGACAATCGCATCGATGGGTACGCCCGAGCGCTCTTCGAGATCGCCAGGGCCGAGGGAACCCTGGACGAGGTCGAAGACGAGTTGTTCCGCCTGGCGCGGACGTTGGAGACGAGCGACGCTCTGCGCAACGCTCTGACCGACGAGAAGATTCCGGTGGCCCGACGCGAGGGCATCGTCGAGGATCTCCTCGGAGGCAAGGTCACCTCCACCACCGTGCAGTTGGTCTCCATGGTGGTGGCCGGAGGCCGCGGTCGGGATCTGCCGGCCATCATCGATCGTCTGGTGCAGCGAGCATCGTCGGCCAAGCAGTTGGAAGTGGCCGAAGTGCGCACCGCGGTTCCCTTGTCCGCCGATCAGCAGTCCCGCTTGTCGGCAGCCTTGGCCAATGCCACGGGACGACAGGTGAATCTCAAGGTCGTCGTCGATCCCTCCGTGCTCGGAGGAATCGTGGCCACGGTGGGTGA